>JALSGR010000153.1 GCA_026982635.1 Methylothermaceae bacterium
CTGGGCCGTGTCTCAGTCCCAGTGTGGCTGACCACCCTCTCAGGCCAGCTACCCGTCGTCGCCTTGGTGAGCCGTTACCTCACCAACTAGCTGATAGGACGCGGGCCCATCCCTCGGCGTGAGCTTGAAAATCAGAGGCCCACTTTCCTCCGTAGAGCTTATGCGGTATTAGCCCGGGTTTCCCCGGGTTATCCCCCACCAAGGGGTAGGTTCCCACGCGTTACGCACCCGTTCGCCGCTCGCCAGCACCCGACCACCAAACTCCCTCAAATACTTCTACTTCATTCCACCTTCCAATGGCTGTACCTACACCACCACCTCCCTTCGCCTCAAGGAAGCTTGGTGGTCGGGCCTGCTGCCGCTCGACTTGCATGTGTTAGGCCTGCCGCCAGCGTTCAATCTGAGCCATGATCAAACTCTTCATCCAAAGCAGAAAATCACTTTCCGCCCAGATGATCCTCAAGGGCCCACACGGATGATTCGATCTCTTTGTTAAAGAACATCCCGCCAACGCGAGAAAAACAATCCTACCAAACCCCTCCCTGAATGTCAACACCTCCTCCCAAAATCCCTCTCCCTCACACTTCCCTATACCACCCTCCCTGGCAAAGGAGCAGGGGATTTTAGACCCTGAACTCAGGTCTTGTCAAGAGGGGGTCGATCTTTTTTTTCCATGTAGGCTTCCAACAGACGTTCGATCCGCTCCAAACGGCGTTCCAGCCGTTCCAACCGTAAATGGATGGCGGCCTCGTCCGATTCCAATTTTTTGACTTCTCGCTCCACTTCTACGATATCTCCCCCTATGCGGCCTATCAAGGCGGCGGAAATTTGTGCCGTCAACAGGGCGAACAAGCCCATCCCCAAAAGGATCAATATGATGGCGAAAATGCGTCCCGACGTCGAGACGGGAACGTAATCCCCGTAACCCACCGTACTGATGGTCACCCAAGCCCACCAGATTCCCTCGAACGGTGTGTCGAAGGCGGGGTCGATGGCCGAGATCAGCACCCCTGAGATGATGATGACGATGGTGGACGCCAGCAACGTGGTTCCCAAATTGTTTTGGCGCAGGAAGCGGTTGATGATCCGGACCATACGGACGAAGACGTCCACCAGCACCAACAGACGAACGAGACGCAAGCCGGCCGGCAAGGGGGCGTAGGTCCAGAGAGGTGGAAAAACGGTCACGATGATGAGCAAATTGAGCCAATTCTCCCGCAGGTAACGCAGAGGTTCGCGAACGCACACGCCTAACAGCACGGTCTCCAGAACGAACAATCCCCAGATGATCCAATCGAAAAGCAGAAGCAGTTCGGGCGTCAATCTACCCTTGAATTCGAAATACCAACGAAAGGGGATCAGCAAGGCGAGGGAAAGGATCGACCACTCGAACCAGCGTCCCAGACGCTTGGCACGCGCCGTTTCATAAGGGGAGACACCGGCGACACCGAGATTGCGTTTCCAATCCGCCACAGCCACGAAACCGACTCAGAGAAAACCGGATTCTTGATCCATTCCCATGGCCTGATAGGAAAATCGACGTTTGAGGGGGGGCAGATGATCCAGGGCCAACAGGCCGAGGTTGCGCCCTAGTGCCGAAAAGGAGGTGGACAGGGAAAACCATCGGATCAATCCGTCACTGAAACCGATCACACGGTCATGATCCCGAACACGGGCTTTGGCGTATCTCTCCAGCAGGGTAAAAGCACCCGGATCTCCACCCCGGCGCTGCTGTTCTTCCAGAAATCCAGCCAACACCATCACATCCCGGAGTCCCAGATTGAACCCCTGACCGGCCACCGGGTGAAGCTGATGAGCCGCATTGCCGACGATGACGACCCGCTCGCCAAACAGGCGCTCGGCCCGAATCAAGCGCAGCGGAAAGGCACGAAGGGGAGCCGCCAGACCAAGGGCGCCCAGCTTCCAGCCAAACGCCTGTTGCAGTCGTGCTTCCATTTCAGGGGAGGGCAGGGATTGCAACTTTCGCGCCTGCTGGGTCTCCTGGGACCAGATCAGGGCACAGCGCCGTTTGGCCAGCGGCAACAAGGCCAAAGGACCGGAAGAAGTAAAGCGCTCGTAAGCAGTATATCGATGCGGCTTTTCGCATTCCACCGTGCTCACCAGGGCGACCTGGCCGTAATCCTGGACCCGCTGGCCGATGCCCATCCACTGCCGGACCTTCGAATTACCGCCGTCCGCCGCCACTACGAGGCGGGCCTGACAACGCCAGGTTTCACGGTCACTTTTCAGGCGGATCTCCACCCGGTTTTCCAGGACCTTCAACCCGGTCACTTCCGCAGGGCAGATAAAATCCACCGCCCGATGCGCACAAGTCTCCAAAACGGCCTGTTCCAGCTCCCTGGCCGGGATGACGTAACCCAGCGCCTCCACGCCGAGCTCAGTAGCATGGAGACGAGTCTTTCCGAAATGCCCTCGATCGGATACGTGAATATGATGGATAGGGACCGCCTTGGCGGCCGCCTTGTCCCAGACGGACAGTTTGCGGAAGATTTCGACCGACCCCAAGGCGAGGGCCAAGGCCCGATCCCCGGCGGGGGAAGCACGCCTGGTTTCGGGACTCAGGGTTTCCACCACCGCCAGCGACAGTCCAAGCGGCTTGAGGGCCAACGCCAGACTGGCACCGGCCAACCCACCACCGACGATCAGCACATCATAGGTTTTCACGAGCAGTCTCCATCAGCGCCTCGATCTCGGCGATCGTCTTGGGCACGGCGGCGGTCAATACCTCGCAACCAGTCTCGGTCACCAGCACGTCGTCCTCGATTCGGATACCGATGCCGCGCCAACGTTTGCTGACGTTTTTATTACCCTTGCCGATGTAGAGCCCCGGCTCCACGGTCAGCACCATACCGGGCTGCAATTCCCGCCATTGGCCGTCCACCTTGTAATCACCGACGTCGTGGACGTCCATCCCCAGCCAATGGCCGGTCCGGTGCATGTAGAAGTCCTTGTAGGCTTCCTTCTTGATGAGACGCGACAGACGGCCGTCCAAGAGCCCAAGACGGATCAACCCTTTGGTCAGAACCCGGACCGCCGCTTCGTGGGGCTCGTTCCAATGATTTCCGGGCTTGACCTTGTCGATGGCGGCCAGCTGCGCCTCCAACACCAGTTCATAAAGCGCTCGCTGGGGGGGTGAAAAACGCCCATTGACGGGAAAGGTCCGGGTGATGTCGGCCGCGTAACAATCGTATTCCGCACCCGCATCGATCAAGATCAGATCGCCATCCTTCAGGCAGGAATCATTGGCGGTATAGTGAAGCACACAAGCATTGTCACCGCTGGCGACGATGCTGGGGTAAGCGGGCGAGCGGGCTCCCTGGCGCATGAATTCGTGGACGATTTCCGCCTCGATCTGGTACTCGTACATACCTGGACGGCAAACCCGCATGGCCCGTTCGTGGGCCCGGGCCGAAATTTCGGCCGCCCGGCGCATGGCGGCCAGTTCCTCCGGTCCCTTGATCAGGCGCATTTCATGCAAGACCCGATCGAAATCCACCAGCTCCTCCGGGGCCCGCACACCAGCCCGAGAGCGCTTCTTGACCTCGTCGATCCAGCCCAACAGGCGACGGTCGAATTCCCCGTCCCGTCCGAGACCGCAATGGAGACGGCGACGATCGGCCAAAAGCTCCGGCATCATCTTGTCCAGCTCTTCGATGGAATAGGCTTCGTCAGCGCCGTACTGCTTGCGCGCCCCCTTCAGACCGGCATGACGCCCTTCCCAAAGGGCCTTTTGGGGGTCGTATTCCCGGCAAAACAAGACGAACTCGCCCTTCTTGCGTCCCGGCACGAACACCGCGACCGCATCGGGCTCGGGAAATCCGGTCAGATAGTAGAAGTCGCTGTCCTGGCGGTAAGGATATGCCACATCCCGACTGCGGCGCCTGGTGGGCGCGGCGGCCAGGACCGCCGCGGAATCCATCCCGATCCGGGATAAAAACGCCGCCCTACGCCGGGCGAAAACTTCAGCGTCCATCTCTCTTCTCCTTTTTCCTTGCCAACGCGGCTTCGGTGAACAGCAACTGGGCTCCGATGCGAACGTATTCCACCAGCTCGGCGAAGGCTTGCTCGTTCTCTTCGTCTTCGGCGTGCGGATCCAGGTGACAGATGGCCTGAAGATCACGGAGGATCTCCTCGGCCTGAGCGGACCAATTCCGTTCGCCTCCCGTCCCCAAACCATAAAGGTATCCCTGGCACCAATACGCCAGCGATTGCGCCCGTTGCGACAGCGGCGTCTCGTCCTCTGGAAGCAACAGATCGAAGGTGAGCTGGGTATCCTCGAAGGCCCGCCGTGTTTGCGAGAGCAGAGACGAAATCAATGAAATCGGCTCCCCCGGAGCCGCCGAAAACGCTTCGGTCACCGTAGCGACCGCCTTTTCAGGCGTGATCTCGGCATCGACACACAACAGCCCGCTCAAGATTCCATGAACTTCAGCAGCCTGCAGCGGCTTTCCGGCCGCCGCCAGGGCGGCTTCCAGATCGGCGTAAGAGACTGACTCCGTCATCGTCGGTGGACCCAATGGTGTGGATGACCTATGCTAACATTACTTTCCAAAACCCTTGAAATCGATTTGAAATTGTGCCTGAAACCACCGATCCCGAACGGGAACTGGACGCTTTGACCGAAAAGGTGAAGCAATTGGCCGCGCTGTGCCGGAAACTGCGGCACGAGAATCAGGCACTGAAAGAAGAACGGGACCGACTGCTCGAGGAACGGGAGCATTATCTGAACCGAGCCCGATCCGCCCGCCGACGGGTCGAGGCCATGCTCGACCGCCTTCAGTCCCTGGGACAACAGTCATGAAGGACAGCCTGGAACCGGTCAGCGTCAAAATTCTGGGACGGGAATACAAACTGCGCTGTCCTCCCAGCGAAAAACCCACCCTCATCGCCGCCGCCCAACGCCTTGACCGTCAAATGCGCGAGGTTCGGGAACAAGGCCAGGTCATCGGAACCGACCGGGTCCTTCTCATGGCCGCCCTCAACATCACCCACGAACTGGTGCTGCTCCAGGAGAAACATCAGGCTTTGCAACAGCGGTTTTGCCATCGCCTGGAGGAGCTGAACCACCTGGTCGACGAAATTCTCTCCCGGGAAGAATCGGGATGATTCCTGCAAAGAATTTCTCTTGGTGTACAATAAAGTCCAGTATCCCCTGCAGCGTACGAAACGCCCCGGGGTTACCTCTTGAGCCTAATTCAAAACCCGGGGGGCGGGCGCTGGTGATGTTGAGCATGTCCGCAGCGAGCGGAAAGCCTGATTCACCACCGAAGCCCCCACTTGAACCGACCGGTTCAAGAGCAAAGGGGCGTTACGGCGCAGGCGGGGGATACGGCCTTTCCTTTCGCTCATGAACCAATCCCGTTACTGGCTACTCAAGTCTGAACCCAAGAGCTTCAGCATCGACGATCTGGCCGCTTGCCCCGAACAGACCACCCAGTGGGACGGAGTCCGCAATTATCAGGCCCGCAACTATCTGCGCGACCAGATGCAGCCTGGCGACCTCGGTTTTTTCTACCACTCCAATTGCAAGCAGCCAAGTATCGTCGGCATCGTCGAAATCTGCAGCGCCGGCTATCCGGATCCTACCGCTTTCGATCCCGAAAGCCCCTATTTCGATCCCAAAAGCCGGATCGAACGTCCCCGCTGGTTCATGGTGGACGTCCGCTTGGTGGAAAAATTCAGCCACCCCCTACCTTTGAAACGATTACAGCAGTACCGCAAGGAACTCGAGGGATTGACGCTGCTTCAGCGCGGCCACCGCCTTTCGGTCATGCCCGTCGCTCCCGAGCATTGGCGCTTCATCCTCTCTCTGACGGAAAAGCCGTGACGGCGAAAGACCACCAAGCAGCACATTGCCAAGTTCCCGGGTCACTCGCTATCATCATCCATCGGAATCACGCAAGGAGAAAAATCATGGCGTCTCCCGACGAACTCAAGCGCAAGGCGGCGGAAGCCGCCCTGGACTATGTCCGTGGCATTCCGGTCATCGGCGTCGGTACCGGTTCCACGGTCAATCATTTCATCGATCTCCTGGCCGATCTCAAACACGAGATCGAAGGAGCGGTTTCCAGTTCCGAGATGACGACCCAACGCCTCAAGGACCTGGGCATTCCCGTACTCGATCTGAACGCGGTGGGGGATCTGGAAATCTATGTCGACGGTGCCGACGAAATCAACCCCCGGCTGCAGTTGATCAAGGGTGGTGGCGGCGCCTTGACCCGGGAAAAGATCATCGCCGCCGCCAGTCGCAAATTCGTCTGCATCGCCGACGAGGGCAAGCGCGTCGACGTTCTCGGGCGCTTCCCCCTCCCCATCGAGGTCATCCCCATGGCGCGTAGTTACGTTTCTCGGCAAATGGTCAAGCTGGGGGGGCAACCGGAGTGGCGTGAAGGCTTCGTCACCGACAACGGCTGCCAGATCATCGACGTCCACAACCTGGAGATCCTGCAGCCTGTCGAGCTGGAACAACAGGTCAACAACATTCCGGGGGTCGTCACCGTCGGTATCTTCGCCCAGCGGCCTGCCGATGTCGTGCTTCTGGGAACCCCGGAAGGGGTCAAAACCCTGACCGTCTGATTCGAAGCGGTCCCAAGGGACCGCTTCCCCCGTCCTTACAGCGCATCCCGGGTGGGAGTGGGAATGGACGGTACGGGTGCCGGTCTCGGGATCTGGCCCCGCAGTCTCAATTCCCGTCTGGTCTTTTCCTTCAGTTCCTTCCGGAGACGATCGAACGCCTCCTTCAGCGTCGGCTCCATCACCACCACGTTGGCCATGGATACGATCACTCGGGTCAACTGGGGGATCTTGGTTTCCGACGATGCGACCAGATAGACCGGTTGCACATAGACCACCGAATGTCCCACGGGGAGCACGATGATCCGCCCCCGTTTCACCTCCGATCCCATCTGATTCCACAGGGTGAAGGCGGCGGATATCTCCGGATCCTGGTCGATCAGGGCGTCGATCTGCGCCGGCCCGTCCACTTGAACCTCTTTCTTGAAGCGATACACCACCAGTTCGGGTATATAGGCACCTTCCTTCAGATCCCTTACCCCGGCGATGGCCAAGGCCCGTAGGTTGTCACGTCCGATGGGCGTCAACGGGCTGAGCTGGACGAAGGGTTGCAAATGAGGATGTTGTTTTTCCACCAGCTCGACCGTCAGATAATACGGCAGCTTGGGTACGTCCTTGACCTTGGCGAACTCCCAGGTGTCGGCTTGCTGATAGAACAGCTCCGGTTCCCGTTGGTGATACTTGGCATAGATCTCCATCTGGATCCGGAAGAAGTCCCGGGGATAACGCAGCTGGGTTTGAAGTTCGTAGGGCATGGCGTCGATCGGCTTGAACACCCCTGGAAACGCCCTGGCGTATGCCCGGATGATGGGGTCGTCGGGATCGGCGATATAGAAGTCCACGTGACCGTCATAGGCGTCGATGACGACCTTCACCGAATTGCGCAGGTAATTGATTTCGATCCGGGAACTGCTTGTCCCCCGCTTGGGCAACACGGTGGGCTTGGACACCGGATACCAGTCGCTGTAAGTGTAGGCGTCGAGGATCCAGTACAACCGGTCCGAGGTGACCACGACGTAAGGATCGAAATCCAGCATCAGGTAAGGTGTCAGTTCCCGGACCCGCTTGACGATGTTTCGGTGGATCCGCAATCGACTCTCTTCTTCGATGTTGATGGAGAAGAAAATTTTCGGGTCCCCGAAATGGACCGCTGCGATCAGCTTGCGGAACAGAGACTTGATCTCCACGCCACCACCGCCGTGATATTTCTGGGGGGTCGCTTCGGTGCCGGCGATTTCGGCGACCTCGAGCTTGTTGGGGACGATGGCGTAAGGAAGGTTCTCCTGGCCGTAGTAGATGTCCGGCGTCTCGATCCGGAATCCCACGGGCGAATACAGGGTGAGATCGCGGATGTACCACGCCATCGGGCGCTCCCCTTCCTGGGCGGCGGGTGTCATCACCACCCCGTAACCGTGGGTGTACCGTAAATGCCGATTTTCCCAGGTTTCGGCCGCTTCCGGCGGTAGATTGGAGAGATTCAGCTCCCGGGCGGCCAGATTGACCTGCTGCACCCGCCCCTTGATGTCGTAACGGGCCACGTCGACAGGGGAGAAACGATAATAGGGCCGCAGCCCCTGGAGCTGCTGATAGACGTCATAGAGAAAATTTTCGTCCCAGACCGGAATGTTGGTGATGTAATCTTCTGCATCCTGGCTGATGTCTTCCTCCGGTCTCAGGCTGACCTGAAAATCCACCGTGGTCGCCTTGTCCAGGTCGTAAGCGGCCAGCGTCGCCTCGATGTTGTAACGCATGAAGCGTCCTTCCGTGGTCACCGGGTTGGCCTTGACAATGTACTGGTTCAACAACGCCGGAATCAATTGCAAATGCCGCAGCCCCAGGGCGACGATGAACAGAACCAGGAAGGCGATGCCGATTTCCAGGACCAACTTCCGTCGCCGATTGACATAGCCGATGAAACTGAAAGCGGCGAACAACAAGGAAAACAAGGCCAACCAAATGAGGGGAAGGTGCCAGTAGATTTCCACGAAACCAGGGCCGAAGAAGACAGGCTCGTGATCATCGACGTAGAGCAGAGAGAATCGCTCCAGCATGAACCTCCATGCCCCGATCAAAGCCAGAACGCCCGCCAGGACGGAGAGGTGGGCCCGGGCTCCCTTGGGCAAGGGATGGTGATCCCTCGCCATCATCCGGTTTTCGACCCAATACAGCACCCCGATCGCGGCCAGCAGGATCGAGAATACGATCAACAGGCTCTTCTGCAACATCAAAAAGATGGGCAGACGGAACAGATAGAAGGAAACGTCGTTGTCGAACACCGGATCGATCACGCCGGCACGGGGGCCGAAGAAAAACAGCAATCCGGATTCCCACTGCTCGAAAAAGGGTACCGCCAGAATGATCGCCATCACCAGGGAAAGCGGCGTATAGACCTCCATGGCACCGGTCTTGAACTTCTCGACCATTCCCTTGGGAACCTTGCCTCGAGCCTGCCTCCCCAGATAACGGGAGGCGAACCAGAAATTGGCGAAGAACAACACGAAGAAGAACAGGGTCACCCCGCCGGCCAGAATGAAGCGATAGAGCAGCTTGAGCCAAAAATACCCGCCGAATCCCAGGGAAAGGTACCACCACAGATCGATGAGAAAATGGCTGAGTAGGACCCCCCCGCCCAGTACGAGGAGCGCGAGGATGAAGATTACCCCAGCTAGCAGGACAATCAGCCGTTTCCAGTTGCCCATGGTTGCCGTCCCCTTTTGGCGAATGGCTAAAAGCGTCTAAGGGTAATACGTCGGAAGGGTGGAAACAAGCAGGGGGGGGAAGACGGGGGTCCTTCCCCGTCTCCAAGTCTTTACGGAAGGAAAAGCTCAGTGAGCGTGGCCGTGGGCCAGCTCTTCCGCGGTCGCGTCGCGGATGTCGGTGATATCGACGGAAAAATGCAAGGTCTTGCCGGCGAGGGGATGGTTGCCGTCCACCACCACCGTGTCGTCTTCCACCTTCACCACGGTGAGAATTTGCACGCCGTTGGGCGTCTGGGCCTGAAACTGCATCCCGGGAAGGATTTCGTCCACACCTTCGAAGGCGCTGCGGGGAACGCTTTGTACCAGCGCATCGTTGCGGTTGCCATAGGCTTCTTCCGGTGCGACGCTGACTTCCACATGATCGCCCGCGTCCTTTCCTTCCAGGGCCTTTTCCAGGCCCGGTATGATGTTCCCGGCACCGTGAAGATAGGTCAACGGATCCCGGCCCTCGGAACTGTCGAGCACCTCACCCGCATCGTCCTTCAGGGTGTAATGGAAAGAAACCACTTTGTTTTCAGAAACTTGCATGTAATAACCTTTGGAACTCTATGGATAGACAAGCTTTCATCATAGCCTTTTGAGAACGAAACGACAAATTTTTGGAAACTGCAGGGACGATCGGGGGAAATATTGTGGATAACCTTTTTTCCCAAATTTATCCACAGTAATTCCCCGATCGCACACACCCTTCCGAACAAGTCTTCATTCTTGTAAGTATATGACTTATATTAATTTTTCTCGTTTTCCCCAGTATTTCTCCGACGTAACAACCAACACATTCCATTTTCCAAGACATCAATGTTCATATCGAAAGTGGATCGAGGAAGCACAGAGGAAACGAAGGAAATCGGTATAATGATTGACCAATTTCACGTCAGAAACGTTCACTTTCCCATATGGACTTTCAGAAGACGTTCGACGTCATCGTGATCGGCGGCGGGCACGCCGGCACCGAAGCGGCCATGGCGGCAGCTCGGTGCGGGGCGCGTACCCTGCTGCTCACCCAGAACATCGAGACCCTGGGACAGATGAGCTGTAATCCGGCCATCGGCGGAATCGGCAAGGGGCACCTGGTCAAGGAGATCGACGCTCTGGGAGGATTGATGGCACGCGCCATCGATCTGGCGGGAATCCAGTTCCGTATTCTGAATGCCTCGAAGGGACCGGCAGTGCGGGCCACACGGGCCCAGGCGGATCGTAATCTGTACAAACGGGCGGTTCGGCGGGCACTGGAGCGGCAAGCGAATCTGTGGCTGTTCCAACAGACGGTTTCCGATCTGATCGTGGAAAACCATCGGGTGGCTGGGGTCGTCACCCAGATGGGATTGCGGTTTCGAGCGCGGTGCGTCGTTCTCACTGCCGGCACATTTCTGGGGGGGGTCATCCATATTGGAGAAGCGAATTACGAAGGCGGGCGTGCTGGAGACAGTCCTGCCAACGCCCTGGCTCGAAGACTGCGGGAACTGGATTTCCAGGTCGGGCGCCTCAAGACCGGTACGCCACCGCGCCTCGACGGCAGGACGCTGGATTACCGGGTCATGAAAGAACAACCGGGAGACGAGCCGACACCGGTGTTTTCCTTCCTGGGCGATCGCAGCCAACATCCCCGGCAGGTACCCTGCCACATCACTCGAACCAACCCCAAAACCCATGAAATCATCCGAGCGGCATTGGACCGTTCTCCCATGTTCACCGGGGCTATCGAAGGAGTCGGTCCGCGGTATTGTCCGTCCATCGAGGACAAGGTGGTGCGCTTCGCCGAGCGGGAATCGCATCAGATTTTCGTCGAGCCGGAGGGACTCGATACCACTGAAGTCTATCCCAACGGCGTTTCCACCAGCCTGCCTTTCGACGTGCAATTGGCCTTCATCCGCTCCATCCGGGGTTTCGAGAAGGCCCACATCACCCGGCCCGGATACGCCATCGAATACGATTATTTCGATCCCCGGGGGTTGCGGCCCAGTCTGGAGACCAAGGCCATGGAAAACCTGTTCTTCGCCGGACAGATCAACGGTACTACCGGCTACGAGGAAGCGGCCGCCCAGGGGTTGATCGCAGGGTTGAACGCCGCCCGCAAGGCCAAAGGCCTGGAGCCTTGGTGGCCACGGCGGGACGAGGCCTACATCGGGGTTATGATCGACGATTTGATCACCCGGGGAACCAGCGAACCCTACCGGATGTTCACCAGCCGGGCGGAGTATCGGTTGCTGCTGCGCGAGGACAATGCCGATTGGCGCCTGACCCCCAAGGGACGGGAACTGGGATTGGTGGACGACGAGCGTTGGCAGGCGTTCGAACGTAAGATGGAAAACATCCACCGCCTACGGGAACGATTGGAAGAAACCCGGCTTCGGCCCGGCAGCGAAGGAGCGGAACGCTTGGACGCCGTACTCAAGACCCCTTTGCAACGGGAAACCACTTTGCTGGATCTGTTGCGGCGCCCGGAGGTGAGCCTTGATTCACTCCAGACCCTGGGGTTGATATCGGTCGATGGGTACAGCGAAGCGGAAACGGAACAGGTCGAAATCCAGGCCAAGTACGCCGGTTACATTGAGCGGCAACAGGCCGAAATCCGCCGAACCCAGCGTTACGAAAACCTGCCGTTGCCCCCTTCCCTGGATTATCACCGGGTAAGCGGCTTGTCCCGGGAGGTTCAGGAGAAACTGTCCCGCCATCGACCGGCGACGCTGGGACAGGCGGCGCGCATTCCAGGCGTCACCCCAGCCGCCGTCTCCCTGCTGTTGGTGCATTTGAAAAAAAAGACGGCCTGATGGCGAACGAACGCCTGAGCACCGGTCTCGAGCAGTTGGGGTTGAAAGCGGAACCGCAACGAATCGGCCGCATCGAGCAACTTTACCGGGCGTTGATACGATGGAACCGGGTGGTCAACCTGACCGCGGTGACGGACGAGAGCGATTTCATCACCCGTCACGTATTGGATAGTTTGGCGATTCACCCTTATCTCCACGGCGATCGGATCCTCGATGTGGGAACGGGAGCCGGCTTTCCCGGATTGCCGCTGGCGCTTTTCTTTCCGGATCGTCGGTTCGTGTTGCTGGATGCCGTCGCCAAAAAGATCCGTTTCGTGCGTCAGATGGTGTTGGAGCTGGGTTTGACCAACGTGACGGCGGTTCATGCCCGGGTGGAGGCATACGCCGAACGGGCAGGGTTTACCACCATCGTCACCCGGGCCTTTGCCGAAGCGGGAAAAGCGTTTACCCTAAGTCGCCACCTTTTGGCGCCGGAGGGACGTTTCCTCGCCATGAAAGGCCATTATCCCCGCGAGGAACTGGAGGACCTGACGCCCGGCTCCTATCGGGTGATCCCGGTTTCCGTCCCCCATCTGGAGGCGGAACGCCATCTGATCGAAATCACACCGACGGACACATGACCAGAATCATCGCAGTCGCCAATCAGAAAGGCGGCGTCGGCAAAACCACCACCAGCGTCAATCTGGCGGCCGGCCTGGCCTTGGATCGGCAGAGGGTGCTGCTGGTGGACATCGACCCCCAGGGGAACGCCACCATGGGTTGCGGCGTCGACAAGAACCGGCTGGAATCGAGTTGTTGCGACCTGTTGCTCGGCGAGATGGGAGTGGCGGAAGTCGTCCTCACCTTGGAAGAATTGGGCATGGATCTGATTCCCGCCAACAGCGACCTCACCGCCGCGGAGGTCGGCCTGATGCAGGCGGAGCGACGGGAGCGGCGCTTGGCCGAAGCGCTGGTGTCCTGCCGTGATGACTACGATTGTATTCTCATCGACTGTCCCCCTTCCCTCAACATGTTGACGCTCAATGCCCTGGTGGCGGCGGACGGCGTCCTGATCCCGGTACAGTGTGAATACTACGCCCTGGAAGGGTTGTCGGCACTCCTGGAAACCATCGCCGACATCCGGCGCACGGTCAATCCACGCCTCACCATCGAGGGAGTGTTGCGTACCATGTTCGATCCCCGCAGCCGTTTGACCCGCGAAGTTTCCGAGCAACTGCAGACCCACTTCGGCGAACGACTCCTGGAAACCTGCATTCCGCGCAACGTTCGTCTGGCCGAAGCCCCCAGCCACGGTCTGCCGGTGGTCCATTACGACAAAGCCTCACGGGGCGCGCAGGCTTATCTGGCGCTGGCGGCGGAGTTGACCGAACGGCAGAGGCACGGTCATGGCCACTAGGAAAAAGCGGGGACTCGGTCGCGGGCTCGACGCCTTGCTTGGCGATGCGGCCCTTGCCCAGGCGGAGGTCGCCAACCAAACGTTGCCGATCGATCAGATCCAGACAGGTTCGTATCAGCCGCGGCGCGATATCGATCCTGAACGGCTGGGGGAGTTGGCCGAATCAATTCGCCGCCACGGGGTCGTTCAGCCGGTCGTGGTGCGTCCCCAGGGTGCAGGAGGATATGAGCTGGTCGCCGGTGAACGCCGCTGGCGCGCTGCCCGACTGGCGGGGCTGACGGAGATACCGGCCGTCGTCCGCCGGATCGACGACCGCACGGCGCTGGCGGTGGCGCTGATCGAAAACATCCAGCGGGAGGATCTCAACCCCCTCGACCAGGCGGAAGCTTTGCGCCGTTTGCTGGAGGAGTTCGACCTGACCCACCAGCAGTTGGCCGAAACCGTGGGAAAATCCCGGGCCACCATCAGCAATCTGCTCCGCCTCCTGGATCTTCATCCGGAGGTGAAACGGCTTTTGACCGAGGGCCGGATCGAGATGGGACATGCCCGGGCGTTGCTGGGATTGACCGGCGAGCGGCAACTGGAGGTGGCGCGGAAGGTGGCGGACGGCAAAATGACGGTTCGGGCCACCGAGGCCCTGGTGAAGCGATTGCAGCGACCGAGCGCCCCGCGTAGCCCGGCCGCTGACGATCCCGACATCCGGCGTCTGCAGGAAGAACTTTCCGGTCTGCTCGGCGTCCGGGTGACCATCCGCCACAACAGAACCGGCAAGGGCCGGCTGGTGATCGCCTACGACGATTTGGAACAGCTGGAGGGACTGCTGAGCCGGTTTCGCTGAATCTCGTCCGCCACTCCATTCGGATTTCCAAAAGGAGTGGGCCGCCGAACCGAATGCACCTGGCGATCCGGAGCCGTGTGGCCTTCCCTGGCTTCGGCTAAACCATTCCCAGCCCCCGAACCCCCTTTTCCTTGATTTTCCGGTATCCGGCCGATAGAATTCCGTGCTTGTGTGCTTACGGGGAAGGCGGTGAGCATCAACGTCGCTGCCGCGGTGGGCAGGGTGCTGGCGATCCAGGCGGCGGTGCTGTTGGTCGTGTTCGGCGGGGTGGCGCTCGGATTTGGCTGGTTGGCGGCCAGATCGGTGCTGTTGGGAGGTCTGATCGCCTTCGTTCCCAATGCCTATTTCGCCCTGAGGATCTGCCGGAGCCGGGAAGAAACGCCCCGGCGGTTCGTGCGGCGGTTCTACGTGGGGGAAGCGGTCAAGCTGATGTTGACCGCGGCGTTGTTTTTTCTGGTGTTGCGGTTGCCTGACATTCAGGCGTTGCCGATGTTTGTGGGATTCATCGCGGTGTTGGGGGGATTCTGGATCGCTCTCCTGACCGAGTGAACAACGAGAGAGGAACCATGGCGGCCAAAAGTCCAACCGAATACATCGTTCACCATTTGACCCCCTTGAAGGTGGGGGAAGGCTTCTGGACCCTTCATCTGGACACCTTGTTTTTCTCCGCCGTGTTGGGGCTGGCGTTCGTGCTGACGTTCAAATACGCGGCGGAGCGGGCGACCGCCGGGGTGCCGGGTCCGATCCAGAATTTCGTCGAGATGGTGGTGGAGTTCGTAGATTCGCAGGTCAAAGACACCTTCCACGGACGCAACCCGCTGATCGCCCCGCTGGCGTTGACCATTTTCTGCTGGGTGTTCCTGATGAACGCCATGGACTTGCTGCCGGTCGATCTTCTGCCGACCATCGCCGCGCTGGAAGGCACACCGTATCTTCGGGTGGTCCCGAGCACCGATCTCAACGCCACCTTCGCCATGTCGATCTCGGTGTTCTTCCTGATTCTCTATTACAGCTTCAAGGTCAAAGGGCCCTGGGGCTTCGCCAAGGACGTTCTGCTCCATCCTTTCGGCGTCTGGTTCATCCCGTTCAATCTGCTGCTGCGCCTGGTGGAGGAGTTCGCCAAGCCGGTTTCCCTGGCGCTTCGTCTTTTCGGCAACCTTTACGCCGGTGAGCTGATCTTCATCCTGATCGCCTTGATGCCCTGGTATTTGCAGCCTCTGTTGAGCTTCCCTTGGGCAGTCTTCCACCTTCTGATCATCACTTTGCAAGCGTTTATTTTCATGGTGCTGACCATCGTCTATCTGAGTATGGCGCACGCGTCCCATTGATCGATCTACCAACCATCGAGAACGGAGGAAGTAATGGAAAACTTGAATTTGATCGCCGACATCCAGGGGTTGACCGCCATCGCCGTGGGCTTGGTTCTGGGTATGGGGGCCCTGGGGACCGCCATCGGTTTCGGTCTGCTGGGGGGTAAGTTCCTCGAAGGGGCCGCTCGGCAACCGGAAATGGTTCCGATGCTGCAGGTGAAAATGTTCATCGTGGCCGGTCTGCTGGACGCGGTGACCATGATCGGTGTCGGCATGGCCTTGTTCTTCACCTTCGCCAACCCGTTCCTGGCCCCCGTCACCGGTGGCTGAGTCTTGCTCCGTCGCGGAGGAATAGTCGAACAACCCAACGAGCGAGGCAAGGGGTCGTGAGTATCAATATCACCCTTCTGGGGCAGATGGTCACCTTCGCGCTTCTGGTGTGGTTCACCATGAAGTATGTATGGCCGCCCCTGATGGAGGCGCTCGAGGAGCGCAAACGCAAGATCGCCGAGGGGCTCGAAGCGGCCGAGCGGGGGAAGCACGAGCTGGAACTGGCGGCCCAGCGTGCCACCACCGTGCTGCACGAGGCCAAGGAGCAGGCCAATGAAATCGTCGCCATGGCGCAGAAACGGGCCAACGAAATCATCGACGACGCCAAGGAGTCGGCCCGTCAGGAAGGCGAGCGGATGATCGCCGCCGCCAAGGCGGAAATCGAACAGGAATTGCAGCGTGCCAAGGAAGGTTTGCGGGAGCAGGTCGCTCAATTGGTCGTCACGGCGGCCGAACAGATCCTGCAAGAGGAAATCGACCCGGTCAAGCACCGGCGTATTCTCGAGGGTGTCACCCAACAGTTGGAACGGGCGTCATGACAGAACTAGCCACCATGGCCAGGCCATACGCCGAGGCGGTCTTCAAACGCGCCCTGGAAAGCGGTCGTCTGAAGGAGTGGTCCCGCATGCTGGCGTTCCTTGCCACCGTCATCGGTGATCCGGAGATGGCGGCATTGGCGGTGAACCCCAATGTGAAGCGGGAGGATTTCCTTCGCCTTCTCCTCGACCTCGGCAAGGGCCATTTGGACGAGGAAGGAGAAAACTTCGTCAAGATTCTGGTGCACAACGGCCGTGTCACCTTGTTGCCGCAGATCCGCGAGTTGTTCGAGCGTCATCTGGCGGAGCATCAGGGGGTCGCCGAGGTGGAAGTGACCTCCGCCTATCCGTTGTCCGAAGAAGATCGGGCCGAACTGGTTCAGGCGCTGGAACGCAATCTTGGAAAGCGGGTCAGGCTCGAGGTCCACGAAGATCGGCAATTGATCGGTGGCGTTCGCATTCGGGCCGGGGACAAAGTCATCGACGGCT
>JALSGR010000154.1 GCA_026982635.1 Methylothermaceae bacterium
TCCATGGTCGATCTGGCCCTGATGAGCAAGCTGGTTCAGGCGCTGCCGCCCGGGGGAAGCCTGGTGCTTCTGGGGGACCGGGACCAGTTGGCTTCGGTGGAAGCGGGCAGCGTGCTGGCGGATCTGTGCGACGGTGCGCCTGGACACGTCTGGCGGTTACGGCAGGCCCACCGTTTCGAAAAGCGTCTGGCCGAGTTGGCCCGGGCGATTCAGGGTGGGGACTTCGACCGGGTCCGTGGAGCGCTTGGTGAGAATTGGCTGGCGGTGCGCCAGGACAGCCTGTGGCAAGTGGTCGAGGCGGGCTATCGCCCCTTCTGGGAAGCGGTGGCCGCAGGCGGGGAGCCCGAGGAAGTGCACCGGGCGTTCACCTGCTTCCAGGTGCTCTGTGCCCACCGCCGCGGACCGTTGGGGGCCGACTGGCTCAACGACGCCCTGGAACAGCGGTGGCGGCGGCAGGGAAGAATTCAAGGTGGCGCCTATTATCCCGGCCGGCCCCTGCTGATCCTGGAAAACGCGCCCGACCTCCATTTGTTCAACGGGGATATCGGCATTTGCCTGCCGGACGATCAGGGGCGTGTGAGCGTCCATTTCGAGGACGGCCGTCACCTGCCCCCGGCCCGCTTGCCCCGTCATCAGACGGTGTTCGCCATGACCGTGCACAAGTCCCAGGGATCGGAGTTCGACCGGGTACTCCTGGTGCTGCCGCCTCAACCCTCGGAAGTCCTGAGTCAGGAACTGGTCTATACCGCCTTGACCCGGGCCCGCCGCCAGGTGCAGTGCTGGGGCCCGGCGGCGGTGCTGCGCCAGGCGGTGGGGCGCAGGGTTCGCCGCAGCGGTGGATTGTGCCCCAAGCTGCGGGAGTCCGCCGGCTAGGGGTCGAGGGCAGTCAACCTTCCTCGTCTTTCTCCCGTTCTTCGTGCTCGAACATTTCCGCGATTTCCCGGAGCCGGGCGACGGCCTTGCCGTTGATAGAGTCCTCAGGATAGTCGCCCTCGGCATTCGCTTCGCCCGCCGGCAGTCCCATGAGGATCTCCAGCGCTTCATCGACGTGGGCAACCGGGAACAGATGGAATTTCCCCCGGGCGACGGCCTCGACGACCGCCGGTTTCAGAATCAGGTCGTCGCAATTGGCCTGCGGCAGGATGACACCGTGGCTGCCGTCCAGTCCCCGGGCCTGGCACAGATGGAAAAAACCCTCGATCTTTTCGTTGATGCCGCCGACCGCCTGCACTTCGCCATACTGATTGAGGGAACCGGTGACGGCGAAACACTGGCGGATGGGTAGATGGGTCAAAGCGGAGATCAGGGCGCTGACCTCGGCCAGGGCGGCGCTGTCGCCGTCGACGTAGCCATAGGATTGTTCCAGGGCGATGTGGGCGGAAATGGCGAACGGGAATTTCTGGGCGTACTTGTAGCCCAGGTAACCGGAGAGGATCATCACGCCCTTGGAATGGATGGGCTGGCCCAGTTGTACCTCCCGCTCGATGTCGACGATCCCCTTGGAACCGGGATAGACCGTGGCGCTGATGCGGGCCGGTGAGCCGAAGCTGAAGCTGCCGGTTTCGAACACGGTCAGGCCGTTGATCTTGCCCACGGCGCTGCCGCCAGTGTCGATGAGGATGGTGCCGTCGAGGATTTCCGCCAGGATCTCCTCCGCCAGGCGGCCTTCCCGCTTCTCCTTGGCCCGGATCGCCCGTTCCACGTGGTCGGCGTCGATGAGATCGTGACGGTCCCGCTGCCGCCACCACTCGGCTTCACGGACCAGATCGCCGATTTCGGCCAGCCGGGCCGAGAGTTTGTGCTGGTTTTCCGCCAGCCGGGAGCTGAAGTCGGCCAGTGCCAATACCGCCCGAGAAGTCAGCGGGGCGGCGCCGATCTTTTCGGCTCGATGGGCGAGGAAGCGGGAGAATCGTTCCAGGGTTTGCAGGTTGCGGGGCAGCTCGTCGTTGAAATCGGCCAGGACTTTGAATATCTCACCGAACTCGGCGTCGATTTCCCGTAGCAGATAATATTGCTCCCGGCTGCCGACGATCACCACCTTGACCGCCAGCGGAATCGGTTGCGGGCTCAGGGTGGCGGGCAGCAGCGCGGTCGCTTCCTGGGCGGGGCGTTCGATGACCAGCTGACGGCGGCGCAGGGCCCGTTTCAGCGTGGGCCACGCCAGTTGCTCGGCCAGGAGTTTATCGGCCTCCACGATGAGATAGCCGCCGTTGGCCCGGTGGAGGGCGCCGGCGTAGATCATCCGATGGTTGGTTTCGATGACGCCCTGTTCACTGAGGTATTCGATATGGCCGAACAGGTTGGCGTAATTGGGGTGGGGCTCGTAAACGACCGGGGCGCCGCCGTCTGCATCGTGGGTGACGAAACGATTGGGGGCATAACTGTCCTGCAACAACCGGCGTTTTTCGGCCTCGCTCAGGGTGTCGCTGCCCAGCTTGGCCTGGGCGGTCTGTTCCAGGTCCTGGCGCAGCGCCTGGAAATAGGCGGCCAGGCCCTCGATGTCGCCATAGCGTTCTTCCAGGGGCTTGATCAAAGGATCGATCGCCTGCCG
>JALSGR010000155.1 GCA_026982635.1 Methylothermaceae bacterium
AACGTCAAGTTGATCGACGTGATGGTGGAATATCACCAGGCGGTGGCCGGTTTCCTGGCCGCCACCGCCGAGCTGGCCGAAGAGCCGCCGGCGGCGACTCAGAACGGCAAAAACGGCGAGCCGGTGCGCCAGGCGATCACGCCGCCCATGCCGAGGCTGAACACGCCGATGGCCAACTGAAGAATGCCGTACAGCCGGTTCAGCCGGCGCTCCGTCAGGCGCAGCGGCACGGCGATGACCACCGACATCAACGCCATGCCCAGGATCGAACCGATCCCGAAGACGAGCATGTACGCCATCCCCAGCAGGGGATCTTCGATGGTTTGCAGGGTCAACAGGATCAACGCCGCCGAACCGGCCATGCCGTGGACCATACCGACGATCAGCGCCCGCCAGGGCACGTCGCGGCGATGCCCATGATGATGACGCTCGGGATCGTGGATCTCTCCCGGCTCGTGGCGGTGAGCGTGGAAATGCACCGTCCCGTCCTCGTGACGGTGGACGTGGAAATGCACCCGGTCGCGCCTCAACCGTCTCAGAACGTCCGCTCCCAGCACGATCAACATGAGACCGACGGCGAATTCCAGCCCCCGGGCCAGCGGCTCGGGCATGACCCGGTCCATCCAGATGACGACCGAGCCGAACAGGAACAGGGTCAGGGTATGCCCCACCCCCCAGGTGGCGCCCAACTGGACGGTCCGGCGCAGGGAATCGGTGCGGGTGGCCAGGGCGGCCACGGCGGCCAGATGATCGGTTTCCAGGGCGTGGCGCATCCCGATGAGCAGACTCATGAACAACAGGCCCCAAATCGTAGTCATGGCGGCTTCCTCCCCATCAAGTCGAAGTTTCCCGGCCCTCCGACATTCGCTTCGAATCGCTCAATGTACCGTACACACCATGCAGGGATCGAAAGAACGCACCACGTGGTGGATACGAAGTTCGTGCTCTCCCCGCTCACCGATCTCCAGACCTTCCAAGGCCGCCTCCAAGGGCCCGGGAACGCCACGACCATCCCGCGGGGAAAAATTCCAAGTGGTGGGGGCGATGATCTGATAATTGCTCACCCGACCGTCCCGCACACGCAACCAATGCCCCAAACTGCCTCGAGCGGCCTCCACCAGGCCGACTCCCTCACCTTCGTCCAGCGGCGCCGCCGGCCGACAGAACGGTTCCGCCGGATTCAGCGCCGCCAACCAGCTTTCCATGGCCGGAAGCACTCGGGCGAACTCCAGCAGACGGGCGACGACACGGCTGTGGACATTGCCGCCGTCCCGTCGCACCAGATCCCGGATCAGGGGGTGTCCATCGACCATCTGACGCGCCAGCGCCCCGGTTTCCATCGCCATGCCGCGCCAGCGAGGCGCTTTACACCAACTGTAGGCTTCCGGCCGTTCGACATCGGGAACGGTGACCCCGTCGAAAGGATGACGGGGGGTCTGCGAGACCGCCATCCAGGCATGGCTCACATCCTCGGTGATCCCCGCCGGATCCAAGGGGTGAACCTGGCCATCGACGTAGACCCCTGCGGCGAACAAGGCCCGTGACGAGTTCTGAGGATAAGCCCCGACGCTGAGAAAACGATCGTAGGCACGGCCGAAGCCCGCCAGCCCCAGGTCGGCGGACACCCGCAGGAAACGGGCGAAATCGGAATCGCCATGGGTTTCGGCCCAACGCTCCAGCGCCGTCGCCGTCTCCAGCGCCGCCACTCGTTCCAGGCGGTCGGTGAACAGCACCGTCTCGAGGAAACGGCGAAAGCGGGCGACGATCCGTTGCAGCCGCACCTTCTCGGCCGCCGTGACCGGCCGAGTGCTGCCGCCAGGCTGGATGGACAGAGTATGAGGCCATTTGCCCGCCAGGATTCCGGTCAAGTGCATCCACTCGGCCCGGGCCGGCAACACCGTCGCCAACGCCTGCCCTTCGCCGGCGCGAAACCGCGACCTGACCTCATCGAACCAAGGCCGGGAACGGTAAGCCTCTCGGGCGAAGTCGGGCATGAAGAAAAGGTAGAAATGGGTCAGATGATCGGCGAGATTCTCACAGGCGAGGATCAGATCGGCGGCGAGACGGCCGTTCGGCGTCGGCTCGATCCCCATCGCATCCGCCAGAGCGGCCGCCGCCGCCGCGCTCTGGGCCACCGAACAAATGCCGCAGACGCGGGGCATATAGACGAGCGCGTCGCGTGGATCGCGACCCTGGAGCATGGTTTCGAATCCACGGAACAGCGGGGCGTTGACCCGTGCCTCTGTCACGCGGCCGTCGCGAACCGTCACCTGGACCTCCAGATCCCCTTCCACCCGGTTGAAGGGGCCGAAGATCCGTCGAGTGGCGTGCCGGCGCGTCACGGTTCCACCTTGGACGCGGCATTGGGAACGATCCGGATCCGTTCGGAAACGGCGTTCCGCTTCACCCGCTCCGGCGTGGCCGCCTTGGCCAACGAGGCCAACGCCACGAACCAAGCTTTGGGCAT
>JALSGR010000156.1 GCA_026982635.1 Methylothermaceae bacterium
CGAACGGCTCGTCCCCCACCAGGGGACGGGCGCACAGCACCGCGTGGCCCAGCCCCAGGGCCTCGGGCTGGCGGGTGTAGGCGCACCGGACCCCCTGGGGCGGGATGCTGCGCACCATCTCCAGCAGCCGGGTCTTGCCGCGCCGCTCCAGTTCCACCTCCAGCTCGAAGGCCTTGTCGAAATGGTCGGGAATGTTGCGCTTGTTGCGGCCGGTGACGAACACCATCAGATCGAGCCCGGCCTCGACGGCCTCCTCGACGCCATACTGTATCAAGGGCTTGTCCACCACCGGCAGCATTTCCTTGGGGCTGGCCTTGGTGGCGGGCAGAAAACGGGTGCCGAGGCCGGCGACGGGAAAGACGGCTTTCCTAACCTTCACGGATCTTCTCCCATTGTTTCAATTCCTCGGGGATGGCGGCGATCTTGCCGTTGCGTTCCAGATAGTCGAGGATCTGGCGGGCGCAGGTCTCCAGCGGCTCGGTGCCGGTCTGGACGACGATCTCCGGGTTCTCAGGCGGCTCGTAGGGGGAGGAGATGCCGGTGAAGTCCTTGATCTCGCCCCGGCGGGCCTTGCGGTACAGCCCCTTGACGTCGCGCTGCTCGCAGATCTCCAGGGGGGTGTTGCAGTAGATCTCGATGAAATCGCCCGGCTCCACCAGGTTGCGGACCATGTCGCGGTCGCGGCGGAACGGGGAGATGAAGGCGGTCAAGGCGATGACGCCGGCGTCCACGAACAGCTTGCTCATCTCGCCGATGCGGCGGATGTTCTCGTGGCGGTCCTCGGGGCTGAAGCCCAGGTCGGAACACAAGCCGTGGCGGACGTTGTCGCCGTCGAAGACATAGGTGCGGCAGCCGCGCAGAAAGAGCAGCTCCTCGACCCGGTGGGCCAGCGTGGACTTGCCGGCCCCGGACAGACCGGTGAACCATAGGATGAAACTTCGGTGGCCGTTGAGACGCTCGCGGTCGCGGCGGGTGACGGTGGCGTTGTGCCAGCGGATGTTTTTGTTCATCAAACGAATATCGATATGCGTGGAACCACTATAGCATGCCGTGAATTTTCCCCCCTGGCAATGACAGCTTAGCCCAGCCGGGCGAATTTTTCCCGCAAGGCGGCGATCCGGTCGCGCAGCCTGGCCGCTTCCTCGAACTCCAGTTCACGGGCGTGGCGGTACATGCGCTCTTCCAATTGCTTGATGAGGCGGGCCGCCTCTTTGGGGGATTTGGGCAGGGCGTCGTATTCTCCTTGGGGTTCCGCCGCCTTGCGGCCCTTGCGGGAGCCAGCGCCCGGTACGGGTACCTCCAGGATGTCGTCGAGGGCGCGCACCGCGCTTTTGGGGGTGATGCCGTGCTTTTGGTTGTAGGCGAGCTGTTTGGCGCGGCGGCGTTCGGTTTCCTCGATGGCGCGGCGCATGGCCTCGGTGACGGTGTCGGCGTAGAGGATGGCCTTGCCGTTCACGTTGCGAGCGGCGCGGCCGATGGTCTGGATCAGCGACACCGTCGAACGCAGAAAGCCTTCCTTGTCGGCGTCCAGAATCGCCACCAGCGATACTTCCGGCATGTCCAGCCCCTCGCGCAGCAGATTGATGCCCACCAGGACATCGAACACGCCTTTGCGCAAATCCTGGATGATCTCCACCCGCTCCACGGTGTCGATGTCCGAGTGCAGGTAGCGTACCTTGACCCCGTGCTCCATCAGGTAGTCGGTCAGGTCCTCTGCCATGCGTTTGGTGAGGGTGGTGACCAGGACGCGCTCGTTTCGGGCCACCCGCCGGTTGATCTCCGACAGCAGGTCGTCCACCTGGGTCAGGGCCGGGCGCACCTCCACCGCTGGGTCCACCAGGCCGGTGGGGCGCACCACCTGCTCGACGATGGCGCCGGAGCGTTCCCGCTCGTAAGGGCCGGGGGTGGCGGAGACGTAGATGCGCTGAGGCGCCCGGGCCTCGAATTCCTCGAAGGTCAGCGGGCGGTTGTCCAGGGCCGAGGGCAGGCGGAAGCCGTAATCGACCAGGGTCTGCTTGCGGGAGCGGTCGCCGCGGTACATGGCGCGCAGTTGCGGAATGGTGACGTGGCTCTCGTCGATGAAGACGATGCCGTCCTCGGGCAGATAGTCGAACAGGGTCGGCGGCGGCTCGCCGGGGGCGCGGCCCGACAGATGGCGGGAGTAGTTTTCGATCCCGGAGCAGTAGCCCACCTCCAGGATCATCTCCAGGTCGAAGCGGGTGCGCTGCTCCAGGCGCTGGGCTTCCACCAGCTTGTTCTGGTCCCGTAGTTCCTTCAGGCGCTCGCGCAGTTCCTCGCGGATGCCCTCGACGGCCTTGAGCAGGGTCTGGCGCGGGGTGACGTAGTGGGTCTTGGGATAGACGGTGTAGCGGGCCACCGGACCCAGCGTCTCGCCGGTCAGGGGATCGAACAGGGTCATCCGCTCCACCTCGTCGTCGAACAGCTCCACCCGCAG
>JALSGR010000157.1 GCA_026982635.1 Methylothermaceae bacterium
GACTTTCTCGACCGGGTGCTGGTGCCGCTGCTGCGGCGCATGGGTGCCAAAGTCGCCTTGACGTTGCGGCGTCCGGGCTTCTATCCCGAGGGGGGCGGCATCATGGAAGTCCGCATCGACCCGGTGGTCCGCTTGCGGCCCATCGATCTGCCGGAACGGGGGGAAATACGCCGTGTTTGCGCCCGGGCGATCGTCGCCGGTCTGCCCCGTCACATCGGCGAACGAGAGCTGGCAGTGCTGGCCCGGGAACTGCCGCTGTCCGCCGGCGACCTCGACCTGGAAGAACTGACCGGCTGCGGCGTCGGCAATGTGGTCATGGTCACGGTCCGGAGCCGTCACATCACTGAACTGTTCACCGGCTTCGGGGAACGGGGCAGAAAAGCGGAGGCGGTGGCCGGAGAATTGGCCCGCCAGGTCAGGGCCTACCTGGACGCCGGCGTGCCGGTCGGCCCTCATCTGGCCGATCAACTGCTGGTGCCCATGGCCCTGGCCGGCGGCGGTCGTTTCCTGACCGTGCCGCCCACCCGGCACACCACCACCAACCTCCAGGTCATCGAACGCTTCCTGCCGCTGCGCTTCGACCTGGAAACGACGACGGACCGGTGCTGGATCCGCCTGAATCACCAGTAGCGTTCGATGGTGATCTGACCCGGCTGTTTGCGTAGATTTTCCCGGAGCCCCCGCCGCTCGAGCAGCGCCACCGTGTCCCTGACCATGTCCGGATTGCCGCAGATCATCACCTGACTGTCCTCCGGACGGATCTCCAGACCGGCACGCCGCTCCAGCTCGCCCGATTCGATGGCCTGGGTGATGCGCATCGGAAGGGCGCCGGGGCAGGACTCGCGGGTGACGTTGGCGAAAAAGCAGAACCGGTCGCCATGGGCGCGGCGAAAGCCCTCGACGGTATCCTGATAGGCCAGTTCGGCCCGGGTGCGGACACCGTGGACCAAGACGATCTTCTCGAACCGGCGCCAGGGGGTCTCGGTCTTGAGGATGGAGAGAAAAGGCCCGAGGGCGGTGCCGGTGGCCAGCAGCCACAAATGCCTGCCATCCGGAACCTGGCCGAGGGTGAACAGGCCGGCCGGCCGGCGCGCCACCCACACCGAATCGCCCGGTCGCAGCCGCGCCAGCCGCGGGGTCAAAACACCGTCGGGAATGACGATGAAATAGAAATCCAACGGCCGTTCGTCCGGGGCGTTGACATAGGAATACGGCCGGCTGACGAAACGATCCCCGATCACCAGCCCCAGTCGGCCGAATTGCCCAGCCTCGAAAGGCTCTATCTCGGCTTCCACGCGCAGGGAATAGAGCCGCTCGGCCCAGCGGTACCGTTCGACCACCCGGCCCTCGGTCCATTTTCGAGTATCGACGGTGACGGTCACGATGCCTCCGACAACAACGGTTCCAACGGACGATACCGTTCCAGCATGCCCCAGAACTCGGCGACCGGCCGGCAGGTGATCCAGCCTCGGCAAGTGTTGATCGCCTTGGCCAGCCCCGGATCCTCGCGCACCGCGTCCAACCCCTTTTCCGCCAGCGTAAGGACGTAGGGCAAGGTGGCCCGGGTGAGGGCGACGGTGGAAGTTCTGGGATAGGCGCCGGGCATGTTGGTGACACAGTAATGAATCACGTCGTGGACGGTGAACACGGGATCGGCATGGGTGGTGGGCCGCGAGGTCTCGACGCATCCCCCTTGGTCGATGCTGACATCGACGATCACGGCGCCGGGCACCATGGACTCGACCATGGCCTCGGTGATCACCCGGGGAGCGCGGGCACCGCGGATCAGCACCGCGCCCACCACCAGATCGGCGTCGGCGATCTCCTCGGCGAGGGTGGCGGCAGAAGAACGCACGAAGCGGAAACCGTCGGGATAGCGCGCCTTCAGGTCGTCGCCGCGGCGGGGGTCGAGACCGGCCATCACCACTTCGGCCCCCATGGCGCAGGCGCGCTGGGCGGCGTGGCGGGCGACCACCCCGTCGCCGACGATCAGGACCTTGCCGTAGCCCATCCCGAGCACTTCGGCCGGCAGGGTGCCGCGGCCGCCGTTGAAGCGGGCCAGATAATACGCCCCCATCAGGGTGGCCATGTTGCCGGCCACGCCGCTCATCGGCGCCAGCAGGGGCAGGCGGCCTTCGCGGTCCTCAAGGGTTTCGTAGGCGATGGCCACGGTGCCGCTGGCCAGCAGGGCCTCGAGCAGTTCCCTCGGCGCGGCGGCCAGATGGAAATAGGTGAAAACCAGTTGCCCCCGCAAATAGCCATATTCGGCCGGTTGCGGTTCCTTGACCTTGAGGACCAGCTCGCTTCCCCAAGCCTCCGCCGCCGAGCCGATCCGTGCGCCGGCCGCCCGATAGGCGGCGTCCTCGAAACCGGCACCGGCACCGGCGCCCCGTTCCACCACCACGTCATGGCCCGCGGCGGTCAGGGCGCCGGCGCCCTCCGGGGTCAGGGCGACCCGGTATTCCTCGGTCTTGATTTCCCGGGGGACGCCGACACGCATCAGGGCAACTCGAGCGCGGCCTGACGAATCACGGCCTCGTCGGCCCGCACCAGATTCTTGCTCACCGACCGCGTCACCAGCTTGGCGGTCTCCGGGCTCAGGTGCTTGCGCAGCAGGCCCAGAAACTCGGGGGCGGCGATCAGGACCAGCGCCTCGAACCGCCCTTCGGCGCGGGCCTGGTCCAGATGATCGGCGAGTTCCTTGGCGAAACGGTCCGCCTCGGTCTTCTTCGGATCCATCTCGCTCTCCATGTCGTGGATCCCGTGGCCCTTG
Source organism: Methylothermaceae bacterium (assembly GCA_026982635.1). GTDB lineage: Bacteria > Pseudomonadota > Gammaproteobacteria > Methylococcales > Methylothermaceae > Methylohalobius. The sequence continues at coordinate 2,774 of JALSGR010000157.1, forward strand.
CGGTCGTAGACGTGGCCGGCATCATCGGAATTGATGTCGAGCACCTTGGCCCGCGATCGCGGATGGGCGAAAGCTTCCAATTCCTGCATCGGCTTCGTCCGACCGTTGGCCGAGAAGATCCGCGCCCGGCTGCTCTCCGCCGCCACCACCCAAGTCTTTCGCATCGCTTTGCCTCCTTTCGCTTCCGGTTTCAAGATTGCACCATGCCATTGTACACGGCCGCCCCTGCGACTCCGAGCCTCCGCCGGCAAACCCAGGTGAGCGCTCCGAGCAACACCACCTCGGGAAACACCACCACCTGCAACGCCACCCCGGCCAGCAGGTCGCGGTATCGTCCCTTGGCCGTGAAGCCGGCGAGGAAATGCCCCTCCTGCAACACCGGCAATATTTTCGGGGCGATGCCGCCGGCAATATAGATGCCGCCCAGGGCCAGACTTTTCAAGGCCAGATTGCCGGCCTCGGCCCCGTAAAGGGATGCGAACCACCGCAGCGCCTCGAGACAGAGGGGATCGCCCCGTTCCAGCGCCCCCCGGCTCACGGCCGCCGCCGCGTCGCCCTCCGCCATCGCAGCCACCACCCAGGGATCGGCCCGCGCCGGTTCCGACTCGGCCAGGAAACGGTAGATCGCCGCCAACCCCGGACCCGAGATCACCCGCTCGTAGCTGACATGGTCCGGGTAAAGACGCCGCAACCAGGCCAGCAGAGCGTCCTCGCGGGCGTCGCGGGGGGCGAAATCGCAGTGACCGCCCTCGGTCGCCACCACCGTGACGCCGTGGCCACCCTGGATCAGCAGTGCCTCCCCGAGACCGGTGCCGGCGGCGATCACCGCCTGGTGGGCGTGTTCCCGGACCCGGCCCTCGGGATTGAGGGCGACGAACCGGCCCGGCGGCAATTCGAGGATGCCGTACCCGGCCGCCTCCAGATCGTTGAGCAGATCCACCGGCGCCCCGTTCAGCCGCCGAGACAGCACTTCGGCATCCAGGAGCCAAGGCAGGTTGGTGGTGCGGCACACCCCGTCCCGCACCGGACCGGCGACGCCGAAAGCGGCGGCGGCCACCGGCCCGGGATGGCGGGCGAGGAACTCCCCCAGCACGGCCTCGAAACGGTCGTAAGCGCGGCTGGGAAAACGCGCCCGGGCGATCAGACGCACCGTGCCACCGCCCGCTTCGGCCAGGCACAGCCAAGTCTTGGTGCCGCCGATGTCGCCGGCCAGCAGGCGGGTCATTCGCCCTGCAGGGTGACGACCACGGTGCGCCGGCCGCCGCGGTCGCGGTGTTCCCCGAGATAGATCCCCTGCCAGGTGCCGAGGAGGAGACGCCCGCCGCCGATGGGCACCGTGACGGAACAGCCCAGCAGCGAGGCCTTGATATGGGCCGGCATGTCGTCCGCCCCCTCCAGGGTGTGACGGTAATAAGGGGCGTTCTCAGGCACGAAATGGCGGAAATGGGCCTCCATGTCCGCCCGCACCGTGGGATCGGCGTTTTCGTTGACGGTCAGGGAGGCGGAAGTGTGCTGGATGAAAAAGTGGGCCAATCCGACGCGGAAATCGCGGATTTCCGGAAGCTGCTGCAGCAGTTCCCCGGTGACCAGATGGAAACCACGGGATTTGGGAGCGAGGGTGATGGTCTTCTGGATCCACATGGCGTCTTCCCAGCGGATGTAAGGATGGCGGTGGTAGGTTACCACACAGGAAATTGCCCTGACTATCCGCTTACTACCTTCCACAGCTTTCGGAGGGAACCGGGATCGGCCGTGTCGCTCCCTCTGTTGTTCCATCCTGCTGGATTTTGACGTATCTTTGCCAAAAGCGTCACACCCTGACCAATCAGGCGCAAATCGGGAAGCGACCAGCAGGGAAAATCTGGAGGTGCCGGGATTCGGAGACGGCCGATGATCGATTACAGCAAGTTCGAGAAGGCGCTCAAACACCTTCAAACCCAGTTTCAGCACTACCAGACCCTCGACCCCTCGCTGCCGGATTATCTGCAGGAGGCCATGGCGGAATCGGTCATTCAACGATTCGAAACCTGCTGAGACTGCCTGTGGAAGGTATTGAAGCGCCACCTGGAAGAGGCCATCGGCTTGCCGGAGGTCCCCAACGGTCCCAAGCCTATCCTGCGTTTGGCCCATGAAAACCGCCTGCTGCCCGGCAACATCGAAGACTGGATCGAGTACGCCAACCTGCGGGTCGCCACGGCGCACGACTACAGCGGCGAAAAGGCGCCAAAAGCCCTGGCGCGCATGACGGTATTTGTCAAGATAGTCGTCGCATTACGAGGCCAAAATCGATCCCGATATCTGGGTGTTCGGTGTCGGTCTGGCCGGCGTGACAGCGCTGGATAGGCGACGGATCCAGCCAGCAAGGCTTTCGACCCGAAGCGACAAACGGTATGCCGATGCCTATGTACGGAGAAGTCACAACTTAGGCTTTGCGTACGACCACTTTTGCAACCAGCGGGAAAATTCCGCTTCGGTCAGTTCACCGCTGGCCAAGGATTCGATCATCACGACCGTCTCCGGCTCGGGTGCTTCAAGTATCCAGCCGTTGATCTCCAGGAACACCGCCGAGACGGTCAACGCCACCCGCTTGTTGCCATCCACAAAGGGATGATTCCGGACAATCCCGTAACCGTAGGCCGCCGCCAACTCGAAAATCGAAACATCCTGCCCGTACTCGAAGCGATGTCTTGGGCGGTTCAACGCCGATTCGAGCAGACCCGGGTCGCGAACGCCCGACGGACCACCGTGTTCGGCAAGCAGCATCCGGTGGATGGCAAACACCGCCTCAGGCAGCAACCACTTCGGCGTCACTTGGCCAGCTCACGCAGGGCATGACGATAACGGCGCATCACTTCCCTGGCGGCATTGAGCTGTTCTTCGAAATCCTGCCGGTAAGGCGTCAACGTCAACCCTTCGGGGCCTTCCACTAGATAAAGCGTGTCGCCTTTGTCCACCTTCAGTTTGGCCAATGCTTCCTTTGGCAGGACGATGCCCACCGAATTGCCGACGGTGGTGACCTTGACCTTCAACATGATTCAGCACCGTTGCGTCGTTATAATCAATATTATAACTTGGAGGTTGCCCCATGTCAGTGGACGGTTGCCCCGTCTCCCGGCCAGACTCTCACCTCGCAACCGCAACACCACCGCCTGCTTGCGCTTCGCCGACCAACGCCTTACCGATTTCTTGCCCATGGACGCCTCCTGTCGCTCTCACCCGACCAAATGTGTGTCCAAAATATCATCCACAACCTATCCGTGCCGATCCTAGAAATCGAACAATCCCAGAAAAACCCCGTTAACCTGTTGATTCACAATACTATACCAAGCATCACAACGGCACTTGAGGGGTACGCTTCCGAGGGGTGGTGGCAGAGAATATCGGCCCAGGAGAGAACCAGAGCGGGAGAATGGCGGGATGGTGCGGCGAGGCCGAGGTGCGTTTGAGGGGCCGGAAGGCCCGGAACGACGGGGCTTCGGGCACAAAAAAGCCGGCTTCAGAGAACCGGCTCTTTCGTGTGTTGGCGGAGAGGGAGGGATTCGAACCCTCGGTACGCGAAAGGCGTACACCTGATTTCGAGTCAGGCCCGTTCGACCACTCCGGCACCTCTCCGTCGCGGCGCTATTTTAGCACGGCCCGGCTCAATGCACGATTCCCAACGCCGGCGCCTTCTCCCCAGGCGTCCGGTCGAGAGCCCGGAGCACCCGGGGATCGCGGCGGTACAGGTCGGGGCGGAACTGGACACCGCCGCTATCCTGCAAATCCTTCGCGGCGGTGAGATAGACGATCAGGATCGGCATCGGGCGCTGGAGCACCACGGTGCGGGTCCGGCCGCTGTCGATCAGAGCCTGGACGCGCGCCCGGGTCCATTGCGGGCCGTTGGGAGCCAGCAGGATCTCGGCCAGCTCCAGCGGCTCGGCGACCCGGATGCAGCCGTGGCTGAAAGCCCGGCGCGGACGCCGGAACAAGGCCTTGCTGGGGGTGTCGTGGAGATAGACGTGGAAGGGATTGGGAAACATGAACTTGATCCGCCCCAGGGCATTGCGGGGACCGGGGCGCTGGCGCAGGATGAAGGGAAAGTTCCTCGGCGTGACCGCCGTCCAGTCCACCGTGGCCGGATCCACCCGCCGGCCGTCGGGCAACAGCAATTCCATGTCATGGCGGGCGAGGAACCCCGGCGGGTCCTCAAGCAGGCGGGGGAGCAACTCGCGCCGCAGGATGCTTCGGGGCACGGTCCAGGTGGGGTTGATGTCGATGTAGGTGACGAGGTCCCGGAACACCGGGGTCTGCCAGTAGGGCTTGCCCACCTGGATCGGGCTGGACCAGAGCGACCGCCCCCCTTTCCGCAGATGGAGCTGGAATCCGGCCAGGTCGACGCCGAGGAATTCCTCCGGCAGGCTGTGGTACAGCCAACGCAGCCGCTCCAGGTTGACGCGCAACTGCTGAATCCTGTGGGAGACCGGAACGTTGAGCGCCGCCAGGGTCCGGCGTCCCACGACGCCGTCGTCCGCCAGCAGATGGCGCCGCTGAAACCGCCGCACCGCCTCCACCAAAGCGGGATCGAACGCTTCCGGTTCGGTACCGGGGTCCCCTTCCCAGTCGCCGGTGATCGCCAGACGCCGTCTCAGCAGCGCCACCCGGGGATCCCGCATCCCCGGCCACAGGCTGGGACCCGGCGGAATCGTCGGCCACCCGCCGTGCTCCTCGATTTCTCGGTAGCGGGCCAGGGCAGCGCGCAGAGCGGGATAGATCCCCTCGGGCAACAGCCGGGTCAACAGATCGCCGATCCCGCCGCTGCGGATCGCGCTCAGAAGGGTATCCAACGTCAGGGTGTCGGCCAGGCGCGGACGGTGATTCCAGGCCCTGAACAGCTTGGCGGGATCGGCCTTGCCGGCGCTGAAATGCAGCGCCAAGGTCGCCAGGGCGTCGGTCAGCAACAGCTCCCGGTCCACGGCGTCGGGGTCGGCACGGCTCAGGGCGTCGCGGTGATAGTCCGCCGGGTTCAGTCCCTCCCGGCGGCTGCGCTCGATCCATCGCATCAGAACGGCGACCGCGTCCCCCTCGGTCCACAGCGGCCGAAAGCCGGCACGCTCGTAGAGGGCCATCACCAGGCGGGGCTCGACGAGGGTCTCACCGCCCGCCTCCAGCCGTCCGGAACCGCGAAACAGCTCGAAGCGCGATTCCAGCCCCTCGGCGAAACCGTCGGCTTCCGCCAGGGCCATCGCCGCGCGAAGCAGCAGAATCAGTACCGCCCACGGCCGTACCAAACTTGAATTTTTCTCCCGACACGCCATACTCAATGAGATCCGTTCATTTTTTGAACTCCGTCACACTATGGATGAGCGACCCGATCTGTCCAAGCGCCGCTTCCTCGCCGGCGCGGCGGCCGCGCTGGTGACGCTACCCGCCTTTCCGGCCTGGGGCAAAGCCCCCCGTCCCCGGGAACTGGCCTTCCGCCACCTCCACACCGGGGAAACGCTGCAGGTGGAATACCACGACGGCAGACGATATCTCGACGACGCGCTGCGCACGGTCGATCACTACCTGCGCGACTTCCGCACCGGAGAGGTGCACCCCATCGATCCAGGTCTGCTGGATCTCCTCTACACCCTGCGATGCCGCACCGTCGGCCGCTGCCGCCCCTTCGAGGTGTTCTCCGCCTACCGCTCGCCGAAAACCAACGCCATGCTGCGCCGGCGCAGCAGCGGGGTCGCCAAACACAGCTTCCACATGCAGGGCCAGGCCATCGACGTCCGGCTTCCGGGGGTGGACGTCCGCCACCTGTACCGGGCCGCCTGGAATCTGCAGCGCGGCGGGGTGGGGCTGTACACCCGCTCCGGCTTCATCCACGTGGACACCGGCCCGGTGCGCACCTGGGGCGGCTAGGACCGCCCTTCCGGACCGACAAGCGTCCGAAGGAACTCCAGCACCTCGAACACCGAGGCGAAATAGCGGCCATCGTCGGCGGCGTAGCCCGAACGCCCCGGCACCGCGCGGATGGCGACCGGATCGGCCCCTTCGATCCGCAACACCCCGTCGCGGTCCACCGTCACCGCCAGGGGCGGCCGCCGTCCCAACTCCCGCAGGCGGCCGAGCCAGGCATCGACCGCCTCCTGAAGCACCATCTGCCGACGCATCCGGGCCCGCTCCTCGGCGTCGCCGCAGCGGGCCAGCACCATCTCCTCCGCCAACGCCCGGGCCACCGCCCGTACCTCGGCGGGATCGACCTCGGCCTCCTGGAGCAAGACCTCGATGTCCGGCGCCACCTCCAGGAACAGGGTGCCGTAGCGCCAGATCCCACCCCCTTCGGCGCGGCGGTAGCACACCACCGCCCGCCCCTCGGCCTCGCAACCACCGATCCGCAGCCGGAAACCGATCTTGTCGAGGGGCTCAAGGGAAGGGTCGTGGGCCACGAAAGCCAGCCCGTTGGGGCTGAGATCCACCAGACGGTGGGCCTGATACCCCATCGACGCTTTCCAGCCGGCCCGGCGAACGTCGACCCGCCCGCCGGGAAAGGGGAAGCGGGGCTCACGGCGGGATTCCCGGACGTTCATGGCCTCAGAATTCGGCATAGACAGCGCAGATCGCCTCTGCCGTTTCCTGATAATCGGTGCCGCTGATACAGTCGGCGGTATCGCTCTGAATCGCGCCGCTCTTGGGCTTGCCGTCGTCCAGGTCGATGTCCAACTGGGCGGCCGCTTTCACCGGTACGTTGGCGTACTGGAACCAGTGAGTCTCCTTCCCGTTGATCTTGGCCCGCATGGGCAAGATGGTGCCGCCGTAGGTGTGCTGGGGCAGGTCGGAAGTACCGTCGAAATCGCCGGAAACGATACCGGCGGCCGCCAGGTGGCTCCAGAAGGAATAGCGTTCCCCGCCCTCGATCCGGCCGTTGCCGTCGCCGTCGGTCAGCCCGGCCTTGATGCGATTCGAAGCCTTCTTAAAGTCGCCGGGCAGAGCCCGGTAGCGGTCCATGAAGGTGTTGACCGCGGCGATGTTGCCGTTGACGTTGTTTTCCAGATTCTTGATCTTGGCGTTCTCGATCATCGCCCGGCCTTTCATTACCCCGCCCAACAGCAGGCCGATGATCACCAGGACGATGGCGATTTCCACCAGCGTGAATCCATGTTGCCGTCGTTTCATCGTCTTCACCTCGTTCGTCGTTTCAATCGTCTTCATCGTCATCCGAATCTGCCTCCCCACTGGCGGCGCACAAACCCGCCAGGGCGGCCCGGTTGGCCAGCACCGTGGGGTGGACCCACGCCAGCAGGTCGTCGAAACGGTCCTCGGCCGGTTCCTCCCGAACGAAAACCGCATCCCCGTCGCGGTTCTCCGCTTCGGTGGAAAAGATGCGCTTCCCCTCGGAAACCACCACCGCGGTCACCCGCACGGTCGTCCCGTCCGAGTCCTTCACCTCGATAGGCGCGGACGGGGAACACGGCGCGGAGCCCGCCGCCACCCGGTAACGCCACGGCCGCCCCCAGGGATCGGTGCGCGGCGCGCCCAGGGCGGCCCAGGGCAACCCATCCCCATCGACAGCGGCGGGCAGGCGGCCGTGGAGCAGGGCGTAACCGTACAGGGCCTCGACGATCTCGCCGAGCTGGCGCTGGGCCTCGCGCTCGCGCCGGAACTGGTACTGCTTGGCCAGGGGCGCCAGCATGCCGCCCAGCATCAGACTGAACACCGTCAGCACCAAGGCCATTTCCACTAGGGAAAAGCCTTTGCCTCTGTCTCTATTCACCGGCGAATTCCTCGATCGTGACGCCACTTGTCCCGTCGGCCACGGCGGCCTGTCCCGGACGCAGCCGCAGGCGCCGGCCGCGCCATTCCAGGACGACGGCGTTCCCCTGCAGCCGGGGGCGAAGTGCCGGCTGACCCGCCCGCAAGGGGCGGCCGTCGATCCAAAAGCGGCGACCGCCCCGACCGTCGTCAATCCAACCTTCCAGCCGCAGCGCGGCGGCGGTGCCGGTAGGCTCCCTGTCCGGCGCTCCAGCCTCGAGCGCCCGGCGCTCGGCGGGAGTGAAGAACAGCCGCCCCAGGGAATCGGCCTCACACGGCGGGGCCGTCGCCAGCAGGACCGTCATCACCATCGTCGTCTTCATGGGCGAAACCGTACCAATACAAGCGGCAGCGGGCGGTAAGATTGACCCCACCTGGGACAGGGCGCTCGCCGGCACGCTGGATCCGGCACGATTCCAGGCTGAAATACCCCAGCTCCGTCCGCGCCAGGCCATTCCACAGAACCAGCAATCCCCCCTCGTGCACCAGTCCCAGGCGCAATTCGATCTCGCTGCGCCACAACTGCAAGTTCTCCTGATTCCATACCGTCTGCCGCGGCCCCAGGGTGTAGTCCAGCTCGGGCACCCCCGCCGCCGCGGCCAGGCGGGGAACGACGGCGGCCCAATCGAGCCGGGTCGCCGCCCAGCCGCCCCGGCGCCACAGCCGGCGGAAGCGGGGACCGTATTCGGCGACGATGTCCCGGGCAGAACGGCGCTCGGCCACCCGGGCCTCCAGATCCTGAACCTGGGCCCGGAGCCGCTCCACCCTGGCATCGGCCGCCTGCAGCCGCGCCCACCCCAGATAAGCCGACACCGCCGCGCCGAGCAGGACGGCGATGCAGACCAACAAAGGCAGGCGATCATACTTCGTCATCGGCGGCGGTGACCCATAGCTTCAACTTAAAGGTAGCCGACATTTCCGGGTTCGTCCCAGCGATCACCTTCCCCTTCAGAGGGGTACGCTCGTCCAGGGGGGGATCGCCGCTCACCACCTCGGCGCGCCGGATCGCCGCCTCGGCGGCGAAGGCCCGGCGCAGCCGGTTCAATTCGCCCGCCAGACGGCGCACGTCGGTGACGCCTTCGCGGCGAAGGGTCAGGAACACCACCGGCGGCCGCCCCGGCAAAATCGACGTCTCCCCTGCCTCTTCGTCGTCCGCCGGCCGTTTCCAGGACAGCTCCACCAGTCGCCAGGCCGGAAAGCGGGCCAATACCTGTCCCAGGGGCGCCAGCAGCGCGTTCGGCGTCAACCGTCGCCGCGTCAACGCGCCCTCGATCTCCGCCCAGGCTTCCACCTGCCACGGCGTGAAACCATCGATGGCGGCGGGCGCCGGCAGGGCGGCCAGTTGCCGCTGGAGGCGGTCGCGGGTGTCCGCCAGGCCGCGGTACTCATTCGCCAGTTCACCGTGCCGCTGCCAAACGTAGCCGAGATAACCGCCGGCGAGGGCGAGACCAGCGATGGCGACGGCGTACAACACCGTCGAACCCCGCGTCGCGGACCGTGGAGGGCGGTAATGAGGCCGGCACCAGCAGCGCCGGGCCAGGCGGAGCGCCGCCCGCTGGGGCATTTCCCCAGTGACCGCCAACACCGCCACCCGGGTGTCGGGCAATTCCGCCAATATGTTTCCCAGGGAACGGGCCAGCGCCTCGGAGGCCACCACCTGGAAGCGGCGCTCCCCACCGATATCGAACGTGCGCTGGAGATAGCGCCAGGTCCGCTCGACCTCCTCGGGCACTTCCTCCTCGGCCGTCTCCCTTTCCACCAGGGTGAGGCGGCTGAACAGCAACCGCCCCCCTTCCCGGTAGTTCTGGCGCAGGGCCAGACGTTCGCCCTGGGAATAGAGCAACAGGCGCAGACCGTCCCCCCAGGACGGCAACAGGCACTCGGCCAGGCGCGGCAGCGACCAGTAACCGGCGATCCCGACTCCCCAACCGGCCAGCGCCCGGGACCAGCGCTCGAGCGCCGCCGCGACCCGGATAGCGCCGAACAGTATCCGGTCGTCGCGGCGGCCGTGGTTTTCCCGCCCCAGCCGTTCCACCCGCACCAGCTCGGCGTCCTGGAACAGCTGGCGGCGTTTGCGCGCCACCAGGGCGCGGTGATCGGCGCCGCGCAGATGGGGCAGGCGCTCGAGGCGGAATTCCTCCTCGATCAGATCCACCAACACCCGCACCCGCCGCACCGGACGCCATGCCCGGGGGCGGTCGTCGGGCGGTCCTTCCCCCTCCCAGACGGGACGCACCCCCCGCAGACCGCCGCGGTAGAGAACCTGGCGGTGATTGCCGAGATACAGGATCCAGGCCATCAGAAGCGCACCTGTCCGATGAGATCGTAGATGGGTCCCATCACCGCCAGCATCACCCAACCCATCACCAGGCCGATGATCAGATTGAGAGCCGGTTCGATCATGCCCTGGAGGCGTTCGATGGCCTCGTCCACGTCACGGCGATAGAAATAGTTGACGTTGGCGAGCGCCTGGGCCAGATCGCCGGTGCGCTCGCCGATACGCAGCAGGCGCAATACCAGGCGGGGAAACAGGCCGGTGGCCTCCAGCGCGTCGCTCACCGCCTCGCCGCGAGCGACCGCCCGCCGCGCCCGCTCCAAAGCTTGGGCTACGTGCCGGTTGCCCACCACGCCGCCACAGAGCTGGAAACATTCGAGCACCGGCAGGCCGGCCTGGAACAGCAGGGCGAAATAATGAGCGAAACGGGCCATGACGATCTTTTCCAGCACCGGCCCGATCACCGGCAGCCGCAGCGTGAAGGCGTCGAACCACAAGCGGGCCGCCTCGCTGCGGGCCAGCAACAGCTTCAGCGCCACCGCCGCCGTCACCGGCACCCCCAGCAGCCAGGGCCAGTCGTCCGCCACGGTGTGGGAAACGGCGATGAGCAGGCGGGTGTACCAGGGCACTTCCCCTTCCATGGACAGAATGAAATCGGTCACCTGGGGCACCACGTACACCATCAAGAACGCCATCACCCCCAGGACGATGACGGCGACGAACGCCGGATAGGCCAGAGCCTTGCGGGTACGGGCGATCATCTCGTCCTGCCATTTGAGGGACTCGGTCAGATGACCCAATACCGCCCCCAGTTCGCCGCTGCGTTCCCCGGCGCGCACCAGATCGACGAACAAGGTGGAAAATACCGCCGGATAGGCCGCCAGCGCTTCGGAGAAGGTGCTGCCCGCCTCGATCCGCTCTCCCACCCCGGCGATCACGTCCCGCAGGGCGCCGGGCGGCAGGGCGTCGGCGTAGTCGCGCAGGCCGTCGAGAACGCCGATGCCGGCGTTCACCATCTGTTCCATCTGAAAGCAGAAATGGATCAGCTCACGCCGACCGATCCGCGCCCGCACCGCGAAACGCCGCTGCGGCGCCGGACGGGCGCGCACGAGGGTCAGGTTCCGCTGCGCCAGGCGGGATTCGAGCATATCCTCGTTGTCGGCGTCGGCCAGACCGGTCAGGCGCCGGCCTTCGGCATCGACGGCGGTATAGCGGTAACGGGCCATCCTACGGCAGCTCCGCGACCCGCCGGACCTCGGCCAGGGAAGTGACGCCCTCGGCCACCCGGCGCAAGCCGTCCTCGGCCAGGGAACGGAAACCCTTGCGCCGGGCCAGGGCTTCGATCGCCTGGGCCGGCTCGCCCGCCGCCACCAGGGCGTCGAGTTCGCGGTCGAAGGGCAGCACCTCCATGATCAGGGCCCGCCCCCGGTAACCGCGGTAGTGGCAGGCAGGGCAGCGGCCCGGTTCGTAGACGACCGGCACCGCCTGCCGATCCCAACCCCAGCGCCGCCGATCCTCGTCGGGCACCTCCGCCGGCCGCCGGCATCGGGGACACAGACGCCGCACCAGGCGCTGGGCGACGACGCCGATGAGGTTGCCGGCGATCAGGTCGGCGGGAATGCCGATGTCGCGCAAACGGGTCAGGGCACCGACGGCGGAATTGGTGTGCAGGGTGGACAGCACCTGATGGCCGGTCATGGCCGCCCGCAACGCCATCGTGGCGGTCTCCCGATCGCGGATCTCCCCCACCAGGATCACGTCCGGGTCCTGGCGCAGCAGGGAGCGGATGCCGGCGGCGAAATCCATCTTGGCGGCGTGATTGAGGCTGCTCTGGCGCACCCCCGGCAGCGGATATTCCACCGGATCCTCCAGGGTCATGATGTTGACGGTTTCGTCGTTGATGTGGTTGAGCAGCGAATACAGGGTGGTGGTCTTGCCGCTGCCGGTGGGGCCGGTGACCAGGAGGATGCCCTCGGGACGCGCCACCAGCGCCTTCAACCGCGCCAGATTGTCGGGAGCCAGATCGAGGCCTTCCAAGGGCACGATGCCCTTGTGGCGGTCGAGGATGCGCAGCACCAGGTTCTCCCCATGGACGGTGGGATGGGTGGCGGCGCGGAAATCGATCTCGCGGCCGGCCACGGTGAGCCGAATATGACCGTCCTGAGGAGCGCGGGTCTCGGCGATGTTCATATCCGCCATCACCTTGAGCCGCACCAGCATCCCGGGCCAGAAGCGCTTGTGGAGCACCCGCACCTGGTGCAGCACCCCGTCGATGCGGTAACGCAGCCGCATGAAACCCGCCTCGGGCTCGAAATGGATGTCGGAGGCCCCCTGGCGCACCGCGTCCACCAGCAGGGCGTCCACCAGGCGGACCAGGGGATGGCTGTAGCGCTCGGTGTCGAGGCCCAGTTCCATCTCCTGCTCGCTGGCGTCCAATTCTTGGAGGATACCGCCGATGGACAGCTCGTAGCCGTAGAAGCGGTCGATGGCCTCCTCCAGCTCCGCCTCGCCGGCCAGGAGCGGCTCGATCTCGATGCGCCCCTCGAAGCGGGCGGCGAGGCGGTCGAGGGTGACGATGTCGAACACGTCGGTCATCGCCACTTTCAAGCGGCGTTCCTCCGCGTCGTAGGCCACCGGCACCACCCGCAGCCGGCGGGCGGTCTCCTGGTCGATCAGCTCAAGGGCTTCCGGGTCAGGCACCCAGTGCTTGAGATCGATGCTCGCCTGCCCCAGGGAGCGACTGAGCTGGTCGCGGATGACCGCCTCGGGGACGAAGCCGAGGCGCACCAGGATCTTGCCCAAGGGTTCCCGCTCGGGGCTGTTCTTCTGTTCCTGGAGGGCGATCTCCAACTGGTCAGGGGTGATGATCCCCTCTTCCAGCAGCAACTCGCCGAGACGCTTCTTCTGCGGGCTCACGGCAGCACCTCCTCCAGCTGCGCCAGACGGCGGCGTGCGGCGGCCGGATCGAAGCGGGGACGGCGCAGGCGGGCCAACTGCAGCGCCTTGCGGTAGAACCGGGCCGCCAGGCGGTACTTGCCCAGGTGATCGAGGCTGACCGCCAGGTCGTAGGCGTAGTCGGGCCGGTCCGGATCGAGGCGGAAGGCCTCGAAATAGGAACGCTGAGCCCGGCGCCAATCCCCTTCCCGCACGTACAGGTTGGCCAGGGCATAATGGAGCGGCGCCCGATCCCGCTGCCGCCGGATCACCCCTTCCAGGGCCGCCCGCAGCCGGGGACGCTCCCGGCCCGCCACCGCCGCCAGTCCCGCCAGGGCCAGGGGATGGTCGGGATGACGGCGCAACACCTGCCGGTAGAGGCGACGGGCCTGCCCGGGACGGCGCCGCTCCTGGGCCAGCGC
>JALSGR010000158.1 GCA_026982635.1 Methylothermaceae bacterium
AGGTGTTCGGCGGTTCCTTCGGTCGTCATTCCGAGGAACTGTCCAGCGGCTGGAACAACGGAACCGTGGGGTATTTCCTCCATCTGCGCAATTTCGAGGAGGATGGCTGGCGCGACTTTTCTCCCAGTCGGGTCAAACAAGCCTTCGGCGTGTTGAGCTGGCGCGGCGAGGTGGGAGAACTGAACCTGACTCTCTCGGGCCAGGATAACGACCTGACCGGCAACGGGGCGGTGCCGATCCAGTTGTACCGCGAGGAGCAGCGCGCCATCTTCACCCATCCGGACGACACCCACAACCGTCTGTTTTTCAGCAATCTGGATGGCAGTTTCTGGGTCACCGACAAGATCCAGCTGGCGGGCAATGCCTATTACCGCCATAGCGAGGTCGGTACCTTCAACGGGGACGACACCGACTACGCCCCCTGTGAGGAGCCGGAGGACGCAGGGTTCATGTGTGAGGAGGATGGTGACGAGGAAGAGGTCGCCGAAGACGTGCGGGGTGAGCCGATTCCCGCGAGCGACGCCGTGGAGTCGGCCACCAACAACTTCAGCAAGACCCGGCAACGGGGTTATGGCGTGGCCCTCCAGTCCATTTTCCTCTACGACCTGTTCGGTATGGACAACCGCTTCGTGGCGGGATTCAGCTTCGACGAGGCTCAGATCCGCTTCCAGTTCGACACCGAGCTGGCCCGGCTGACAGATGACCGGGGCACCGTCGGCAGCGGCTTTCTGGTCGGTGAGGCCCGGGTACGCCTCGACAGCGAGGTGACCCACTACGGGGCCTTCTTCATCGAGCAGTTGACCCCTGTTGAAGATCTGACCTTGACGGTTTCCGGCCGTTACAACTCCTCCGATATCCGGCTTGCCGACAATTTCGGCGAGTCGCTCAACGGCCGCCATCATTTCGATCGCTTCAATCCGGCCGCCGGTCTCACCTACCGGGTATTGCCCGCCTTGACCGTCTACGGCCGTTACAGCGAGAGCAACCGGGCGCCCACGGCGGTGGAGTTGACTTGCGCCGACCCGGACGATCCCTGCAAGCTCCCCAACGCTTTCCTGGCCGATCCGCCCCTCAAGCAAGTGGTGTCCAAGACCTTCGAGGCCGGTTTGCGAGGGCGCTTCGACCGGCTTCCCCTGGGTGGCGGGATCACCACGGTGCTGCAGTGGCATGCCGGTTATTTTCATAGCATGAACCACGACGACATCATTTTCATCAGCGCCGGCGATCTGACCAGCGAGGGGTTCTTCGACAACGTGGGCAAGACCCGACGCCAGGGGCTGGAAGCCAATCTGGTCGGGGTGATCGACAATCCCTTGACCGGCCGATTTTTGCAGAAACTGCGCTACAGCTTCAACTACACTTATCTGGACGCCACCTTCCGTACCCCCTTCGCCGCTCCCAGTCCCAACAACCCTTCCGCCGTCGGCGGGGTCATCCAGGTGGAGCGGGGTGATCGGATCCCCGGCCTGCCGGAGCACATGTTCAAGTTCAATCTGGACGTGGACGTGATTCCGCAGTTGACCTTGGGAATGACCGGGATCTACAACAGCGACCGCTATTTCCGGGGTGACGAAGCCAATCTGAACGATCCGGTGCCCGGCTACTGGGTTTTCAACCTGCGGGCCGAATATCGGGTCAACCGTCATCTGCAGGCCTTCATCCGGGTGGACAACCTGTTTGACAAGCGTTATCGAACTTTCGGCCTGTATGGGGAAGCGGACGAAGTTCTGGGGGATGACTACGACGATCCCCGTTTCATCGGCCCCGGTGCGCCCAGGGGAATCTGGGGGGGTATCCGGCTGCAGCTATGATAATTTCTTTCCGGGAAACTATATGCTTATCTGAGTAGGCTTGGTATGGGCTCAGGAGACTACTATAATAGGCGACGAACTCGTCAAGGGCGGAAACGGAAAGACACCGCCGAGGGTTCACCTCAACAGTAGTTCTCCTCCTCTTTGGCGGCCGCAAGGTCGCTTTTTTTTGCCTGTCGACAGGCGAAAAGAAAGCCCGCTGTAGGGCGGGCCTTTTCTTGTTTTTATTTTAGGAACTTTCGCGCTGGGAAACGCACGACAGTAAGTTATTATTATTGTCTCGGCTCAGGGTACTCCTCCTCTTTGACGCAACGAGTGCAGTCATTCCCTGTAGCACGGGTAGAAAGTGTAATGGAAACTTTTCTGGAAGTCCAAACTTTGTCGTGTTCTTCGTCGGGGCGTTCAGGAGAGGCGATTCGAACCGCGGAAGTGAAGGGGCGCTTTGAATGGTGGAGATTTTGGGATCCTTGAAACGCTGGATCGGAAGTGATGCCCAGAAGGCTTTCTATCGACGTCATTGCCCGGAGGCGGTGAAACGGGTGGCGTTTGCGATCCGCCCCATGAAAAAGCGGGATTTGAAGGCGGTGACGGCCATCGAGACCGCCGCCTATCGATTCCCCTGGTCGCTGGGCATTTTCAAGAACTGCCTCAAGGTGGGTTATTCCTGTTGGGTGGGGGAGCTGGGCGACGATGTGGTGGCCTACGGCATTCTTTCCATCGCCGCCGGTGAGGCCCATGTCATGAACGTCTGTGTCGCCCCGGCTTATCAGGGGCGCGGTTTCGGCCGCCAGATGTTGGAGCACCTGATGCGGGTGGCGCGCCAGAACCGTGCCGATATGATTCTGCTGGAAGTGCGTCCCAGCAACCATGCGGCCATCCGTCTCTATCACCGTTTGGGATTCAACGAGATCGGCCGCCGCAAGAACTATTATCCTGCGGATGGCGGCCGGCGCGAGGATGCGCTGGTGATGGCGCGGATGCTGGAGTGATCTATACTTTCGATGATGGAAAAAGATATCTCTGAACGGCGTAAAGAGCCGCGGATTCCGATCGCAGCATCGCTGCCGGTGATCGATCAGGGCAGCGGGGTTCCGTTGGGCGAACTGGTCAACCTCTCCCGCCACGGGATGATGCTTCTGAGTCCGCGCCCCATCGAGATCAACCGGGTCTTTCAGGTGACGATTCCCATGTCGGATTCCCGGTTCTCGAATCAAGATCTGAGCGTGGGAGTGGAGAGCCTATGGCTGGAGGCCGACGACTGCCGGGAACGTTTCTGGGTCGGCTTCCAGATCATCGACTGCAGCCCTCGGATGGTTGCGGTCGTGGAGGAATTGCTGCGGGAGTTCAGTTGACCGCCTGGCTTGGAGTGTGCAACAGGCGGTAAATCCGCTCCAGGGTCCGCTCGACGAAGGGTTTTTTGTCCATTTCCAGAATCCGGGCCTCGCCGTTCGCCAGCTCCTTGGCCAGTTTCCGCAGTGGTTTCACCGCGACCTGGGTACCGGCCTGATTGACGAAAATGTAGTAGGAGGTTTTCGGGCTGAACCAGGACAGCTTGGCGCGTATCGGTTGGCCGGTCCTGGGGTCGGTCAATTCGAACCACGTACCCAGTTTGCTTTTCCGCAGCTCTTTTATGGCTTCCTCCAAACCGTCGGGTGTCAGGGAGGATCGGTCCGGCATTTCT
Organism: Methylothermaceae bacterium; assembly: GCA_026982635.1. Lineage (GTDB taxonomy): Bacteria > Pseudomonadota > Gammaproteobacteria > Methylococcales > Methylothermaceae > Methylohalobius. The sequence continues at coordinate 3,493 of JALSGR010000158.1, forward strand.
TCTGGATTGATTTCCTGGAGGAACGGATACCGGGTCAGATCGTCGGGTTTCGGTGTTGGCGGTTGAGGTGGGTCTTCGGCCTTCAGGCTGTCCTCATGGTATTGCGCGAGCGAGGAGAGCAGAGCTTCCGCTTTGTTTTCCGGATCACCCAGCAGCGCCAGCCCTTCCTGAAGCGCTTGTTTGATGTGCGGCAGTTTGTCCCGTAACGCCTGCCTTTCTGCGGGGGTGGTCTTGGGCTGGACGCTCCAGACCAGATCCTTGGTCACCTGCAGGTAGCGGCGACGGACCTCGCTGTCCGCTCCCCCGCGCAGGTACAGCAACACCAGCAGATTGGCCCAGGGACCGAAAATCAGCTTTTCCGCCACTTTGGGGAGCGATTTGTCACGAATGATCTCGATCAATTCCCGGGCCACGGTCTGACGCGCTTCCCGGAGTTTCTCCTGTCCCTTCGCTTTTTCGATCGTCCGTTTTTCTTGTATCCGTGCCCGTTGCCGGTATCGGTGGAGGAATTCCTCGAAATCAGCGAGCAGCTCGGTGAACAACTCGACGTTGTCGTCGAAATCGAGGAGAATTCGATTGACCACCTCCCGCATTTTGGCGAACAGGGTTTCTTCGTTCCTGGCGGTGGCGTTGCACAGGGTGCCGGCCTGGGTGAGCAGATTGAGCAGACGTCGGGCCGGATGACGCCGCTTGAAGAAGAAGCGGCGATCCAGCAGAGCCAATTTGAGATAAGGAGTGTGCAGATAACTCAGCAGCGCTTTTGCCGAGTCCGGGATTTGGGGGTCGTCGAGTATCTGCTCGAACAGGAGGCCGACCAACTCGATCACGTCCGCATCGGTTTGCCGGAGCGCCTGGTTCTTGATCAATTCTGCCAATTGCGCCAACTGGACGGAGAACTCGCTTCGAATCTGTTCCAGTGGTTGGGTGGCGACGTCGTGGGGCACACTGCGGTACGACGGCAAGGTCTGGCGGTCGATGGCCTGGATCGTCTCGGCGACGTTGGGCGGGGACGATTGCGCCGCAGTTGCGCCGGGAAAGTCCTGGCGGCGTTGGCGCAGGAGTTGGGAGATGGTTTGGAAGATCTGTTGTTCCCGTGATTCTTCCTGGGTTTCCGGTTCCGCCGGTCCGGTCGGAGCCGATGCCTGCATGTGGGGAGAGGTGGACGGCCCGCCGGGTGGAGGTGATTGTCGGTGAGGAGGCGCTGTTTCCCGGGGTTCTGCCGGTTTCGCAGGTGCTTCCAGGTCGCTTTCGGCTTCTCCAGAAGCCGCCGCGGTGGGCGGGACGTACAGGGGGGAGTCTTCGAGGTTTGGCAGGATGCCCGCCTGGATCAACCGCTGATTGTATTCCTGGTAGATGGGTTTGGCCCGGCGCAGCACGTGTTTGTCGAAGGCTTCGATCAGACTGACCTTCACCGCCGTGTCGATGGGAATCTCGATGGTGGACAAGGCAGCCCGGAAAGCGTCGCAGAGGTGATGGGGCGAGCCGGGCAAGGCGGCGCTGCGCTCTCCGGGTTTGGTGCCGCCGTTGATCACCGCGAGGCGGTGATTGAGGGTATGAAGCAACTCGCTGTAATTGACACAAGCACTGTTGGCGATGGTGTCGTAGGCCAGTTCGATTTCGAAGGTTTCCTTTTCCACCAGGGAGAGGCGTCTGGGCTTGGTCGACCGCTCTCGGTCCGCCGCCTTGTTGCCGGACGGGTGGATGCGCCCGAGGATGAAACGCTCGAACCCCGCCATCAGTTCATTGGCGAAGTTTTGACGCATGGCTTGTGCATGTTCACGGATTTCTTGTTGGACGTCCATGCAGTGGGACTGAAAGGCGTTGCTTTCCGCCTGATCGGCCAGTCGTAGCAATGACTCGGGCAGTTCCTGCTGGAACTGCTCGAACAGCTCCAAGAAGCCTTCGACCACCTGCTCGCGGCAATGGTGCGCCAAGTCGACGTAGCGGGGAAGGACACCCTGGGATTGGAATACGGTCGCCGCCATGGGAACGGTTATGGAGATGCTTCCTTTTAGAGGATAGCTCAGAATGCGAGCAGGAGCGCCAATTTTTGCAGGGGTGGGATGATCAGCATCTTCAGCACCTGCAGGGCGATCAGCGCGAGCAGCGGGGACAGGTCCAGCCCGCCCAGAGCGGGGAGCAGGCGCCGGAACGGCCGCAACACCGGTTCGGTCAGGTCGGTCAGCAGGGCATAGACCGGATTGTAGGGATCCGGGTTGATCCAACTGAGAATCGCCTGCAGGATGATGGCATAGAAAAAGACGTCGAAGGTCAGGCTGACCAGCTGGACCAGCGCCGAACCGATCAGGACCCCGACGGCCACCTGACCGCCGCCCCGGAGGACGAAGAGCAGATAGTCGGCCAGCATCTGCAGGGCCAGCATCAGGACGACCGAAGCCATGTCGATCCGCCCCAGGGAAGGGATGATGCGGCGCAGGGGGCGGAGCAGGGGATGGGTGATCCGGATCAGGAACTGTGAGACGGGGTTGTAGAAATCCGCTTCCACCAGTTGGAACAGGAAGCGCAGCATCACGGCCAGAATGTACAGGCTGAAGACCGTGTTGATCAAAAACGCCGCTGGATTGGCTAGATAGTCGCTCATTCGTCTTCTCCCAGTTGTTTGGACAGTTCCTGCGAGCGTCGATAGGCCGCCCGCAAGGCGCGCAGGATCGCCTCTTCGAAACCGGCCTCGGCCATGACCGCGATGGCCCGTTCCGTCGTGCCGCCGGGCGAAGTGACCTGTCGGCGCAGTTCACCGGGATCCGCATCCGCCTCCAGGGCCAGCTTCGCTGCCCCCAGCGCGGTTTGTTCTACCAGCAGGCGGGCGGTTGTGGGCGGCAGCCCCAGTTCGATACCGGCCTTTTGCATCGCTTCCATCAGAAGGAAAAAGTAGGCCGGCCCGCTGCCCGACAGGGCAGTGACCGCATCCAGTTGTTCCTCCCGGTCGACCCAGACGGTCACCCCGACGGCGCGGAGCAGGGATTCCGCCTGATCCCGCTGCCGGGCCGAGACCTGGGCGTTGGCATGCAGGCCCGTCGCGCCGGATTGCACCAGGGCGGGCGTGTTGGGCATGGCGCGCACGATGGCCGCCTCTCCGCCGAGCCAGCGCTCCAGATCGGCTTCCCGGATTCCGGCGGCGATGGATACGATCAATGGGCGGCGTTCCCGAACCGCCGTAGCGATTTCCCGGGCCAGTCGGCGCATTTGTTGGGGCTTGACCGCCAGGACCACCAGGTCGCAGGCCCGGACCACGGCCTCGTTGTCGGTGTGTATGTGGACGTCGAACCGCTGTTGCAGTCGTTTCAGCTTGCCGGTGTCGATGTCGGCGACATGGATCTGCCGGGATGGATAACCGTCGGCGATCAGTCCGCCGATCAGGCTGCCGGCCATGTTGCCGGCGCCGATGAAACCGATTTGGCAGTGCTCCACTTTCGCTTCTCCCAAAATGACGGTGGATGCGTCGCCCGCATCCACCTGCTTTCATTTCCCCTTGGCTTTCAGCTTCTTGGCCTTGGGCCGGGTTTTGCCGTAGGTGCCGCGGGCGATCTTGCCTCGCCGGCTACGCAGGTCGCCTTTTCCCATGTCATAGCCTCCGGATTGAGTCGATCGGAAAGCTTTTTATTCTAGCGCGCCCCGAGGGGAAAACCTATTGTCACCGCACGGCCTCTTTTCATTTTTGAACTACACTTCAGATAAGTCCAATGTGGATCGCTACGAACCATCCAGTCTTTGCCGGAGATGAGAACGATGCAGTTTCAGCAGCAGTTGCACGCTTACGGGCAATGGAAGAGCCGCCTGGCCGAGGCGATCGAGAAATATCATGCCTGGCTGAGGAAGTACGACCTCAGCTCCAAGGAGGTGGAGGAAATGCTCTTTGGCATGCGGGAGAACCTGATGTCGGAACGCATGACCATCGCGTTCGTAGCGGAGTTTTCCCGGGGCAAGACCGAGCTGATCAATGCTTTGTTCTTCTCGGAGACCGGCGTGCGTCTGCTGCCGTCGACGCCGGGGCGGACCACCATGTGTCCGACGGAGATCTTCTACGATGCCCGGGGTGGCAGTTACATCCGGCTGTTGGCGATCGAGAGCCGGTTGGACGATGCCTCGTTGAGCGAATACAAGGAACGACCGGATCGGTGGCTCCAGATCGACCTGGATCCCTCGTCCCCGATCCAGATGCAGGAAGCCTTCCAGGAACTGGTGGCGGTCAAGCGGGTCAGCGTGGCGGAGGCCAAACGCTTGGGCCTGTATCACGAGGACATGAAACCTGCGGACGGCATCGAGCCGGACAGCGTCGAGATCCCCTGTTGGCGCCATGCCCTGATCAGCTTTCCCCATCCCCTCCTCGAGGAAGGATTGGTGATCCTCGACACCCCCGGGCTCAACGCCCTGGGTTCGGAACCGGAATTGACCCTGAGCATGCTCCCCAGCGCCCAGGCGGTGCTGTTCGTGCTGGCGGCCGACACGGGGGTGACCAAAAGCGACATGGACATGTGGCAGAACCACGTTCGCGGTCTGGACGGCAGTCAGCAGCGTCATCTGGCCGTGGTCATGAACAAGATCGACACCCTTTGGGACGATCTCCAAAGCGATGCCAGCATCGAACAATCCCTGCACGCCCAGGTCAAGGAGACCGCCAGGCTTCTCAACGTCGAAGAAAAGGTCATTTTTCCGTTGTCGGCCAAGCAGGCGCTGCTGGCCAAGGTGAAAAAGGACGAGGCGCTGTTGCAGAAAAGCCGGTTGCAGCGCTTGGAGCATTATTTGGGTCAGGACGTCCTGCAAAGCCGGCGTCAGATCGTGCAACAGTCCATCACCCACGGCGTCGGTCGTCTGGTTTCCGAGTCCCTGGGCGTGGTCCGTACCGAGGTGGCGCAGTTGCAGCAGCAGTTGGAAGAACTGCGCAATCTCGATACCAAGAACGAAGACATGACCGCCAAGCTGATGGAGGAAACCCGCATCCAGCAGAGCCGTTATCTCCAATGCGTGGACAGTTTCCAGGCCAGCAAGCGGGTCTATGCCATGCAGGCCAAACGGATGCTGGAAGTGCTTTCCCCCAAGCGGGTGGACCAGATCATCAAGAAGCACACCCGCTCCATGGAAGCCAGTTTTACCACCTACGGCATGAAGCAGGCCATGAAGGCGGTGTTCGACGACCTCTCGGCGCTGTTGCACGAAGGGGTCCAGGTCGTCGAAGACACCCAGTCGTTGATCGACGGCATCTATCAGCGCTTCGCCAAGGAACACGGCTATGGCGACATCAAGCCGCCGGCCTTCTCCATCCGTGATTATCGGGTGACGTTGGAGGATCTCTTCAACGAAGGGGAAAATTTCCGCACCAGCATGTCCTCCACGTTGATGGAGCAACACCTGGTGATCCAGAAACTCTATGCCACCATTCTGTCCAAGGCGCGCAAACTGCTGCACCAGGTCTACAAGGAAACCGCCAACTGGAGCGCCGTCGCCCTGTCTCCCTTGGTACATCAGATCAAGGAACACAAGAAGCTGATCGAGCAACGTCTCGGTGTGCTGCGCAAGGTCAATCAGTCCAAGGAGGCGCTGGAAAGCGAGATGGAAAAGCTGGAACAGGCCTTGGCGCCGGTGCTGGTCCAGCAGCGCGAGCTGGAGGACATCCTCAAGCTGATCGAAGGCGATGGCGTGACGGCGGCGGAACCAGCCGCCCAGAGCGCGGCGGCCGTATCCTAGCGCTTGCGATAGACCAGATCGACAACCGGATGCCCCAGCCGTCTCCCCCGACGTTCGTATTTGCTCGGCGGACGCGGCGGGACGACGTTTTGGTGGTCGATCCGGTCGAACTCGGCGAAGCCGGCCAATACCTGTTGCATGTGTTCGGCGTAGTCGGGCCAGTCGGTGGCCAGGTGGAGCAATCCCGGATTTTCCAGTTTGGCGGCCAGTAGCCGGACGAAATCCGGTTGGATCAGGCGGCGTTTGTGATGGCGTTTCTTGGGCCAGGGGTCCGGAAAGAAGATGTTGATGCGGCGGAGGGAGCGTTCAGGCAGGACGGACTGCAGGATGTCAACCGCATCGGCGCAGAAGACCCGGACGTTGGTCAATCCCTCACGTTCCAGCATCAGGAGTAGCCGGCCGACTCCGGGGCGGTGAACCTCGATGCCCAGATAATTGAATTGGGGATATTCACGGGCCAGTTGCACCAGACCTTCCCCGTTGCCGAAGCCGATTTCCAGGATCACCGGCCGGCGGGCGGGGAAAATCCGCTCCATTGCCAGTGGTCGATCGGCGGCCAGACCATAGCGGGGCCACAGTTCGGTCAACGCCCGGCGTTGTGCCGGGGTGAGCCGGCCCTCTCGGCGGACGTAACTGCGGATCCGCCGCATCAGCGGTGTCGACGGTGGGCGAGGTAGTTCAACCATTGCTGAGCGGATCGACGTGTGGACGGGTATCGGCTGGCTTGCTTGAAGGACTCGCGGGCCTGCTCGGTGTTTCCCAGCTCGAAATGGGCGTTGCCCAGAAGCAGCCACGCCTGGCCCGGATGTTTCAATCCCCCCTTCGCTAAAGCCTGTCGCAACGCCTCGACGGCTTGGCGCCAGTCGCCCCGCTCGAGGCGGAGTTGGGCCAATCGCAGCCAGAGTCCGCCGCTGGGGCGGAGACGGGCCGCCCGCTCCAGGGTGGTGATGGCGCGGTCGAACTCGCGGGCCTCGATCCAGGTGGCCGCGAGCAGTTCCAGATTTTTGCCCGAGCGCTTCACCTGTCCGGCCTTCATCGCCGCCGCCAGCCGCTCGGCGGCCAGGAAAGGAACGTGGACGGCACGCAGGAGAGAGACCAGATTGAGGATTTCCGGTTCCCGGTCGAGGAATCCCAGGAAACGTTCCAGTTCGGTGACGGCTGCGGCGGTGACTTCCATTTTGGCCAGATGATACAGGCCCGCCAATTGTTGCCAATAGGTTTCCCGTTCAGGATGGCGGCGGATCAGTTCTTTGAGATCGGCGATGGCGGCGCGGTAGCGTTTTAGTTGGTAGTTCAAACCGATTCGCAGCTGCAGCCATTCGTCCTTGGGGCGCTTGCTGCGGGCCAGGGCCTGGTTCAGGTATTCGAGCGCCCGCGAATAGCGCTCCAGCCGGGTGTGAACCTGGGCCAGGAGAAAATAATCTTCGGCCTTCACTTCAGGCTGGGTCTGAAGCCAGCGTTCCAGCATCGCCGCGGCTTTTCGTGGTTCGTCCTGGGCCAGGTACAACTGCCCCAAAGACAGCAGAGCCTCGCGCTGCTGGGCTTCGGGAAGCGCGCCGCTGGCCAGCGCCCGTTCCAGAAGCTGGGCCGCCGGGCGATACTGTCCCTCAAGGATGTGGACGGTGGCCAGGGCGCGCCACAGCACCGCCTTCTCCTCGGGGCGGTCAACTTGACGGAGACGCTGGCGCAGCAATTGTCTGGCCTGCCGATGACGTTTCTGGTCCAACAGCTTTTCGACCTGTTGCAGGGTTTTGAAGGTCGCCGGGCTGAGGGTGGCGGCCCAGGCCGCTGCGGTCAGGGACAGGCTGAGGCAGAGGGCGAGCAGGAGTTTCATCGGTGCAGCTTGAATTCCAACACCTGTATCGCCCGTTGTTCCACCGGGCGGCCGTCGATCACCAGGGGTTTGAATTTCCAGCGGGCGATGGCCTCCACCGCGGCGCGCTCGAACACGCCTTTGGGATGGGCTTCGACGACCCGAATGTCCTTCACCGTGCCTTGGGGGGTGATGGTGAATTCCAGTTTGACCCAGCCTTCGATGCGGCGCATTCGGGCCCGGATCGGATAACGGGGCGGGATGCGCACCAGCGGAATGACGCGGCTGGTGGGGGCGGTGGCGGGCGCCACCCCGACTCCGGTGAGCAGGGATCCCCGCAGACGTTGGGACAGGGGAACGTCCAGGGCCGGGATTTCGATGTTCGGAGACACCGTGGCCACCGGGCGGGGGGTGGCCAGGACCGGTTTTGGTGGCGGCGGCTCCTTCTCGGGTGGTTTGGGCGGTTCCCGCCTCGTCGGCGGCGGAGGCTTGGGGCTCGGTTTGAGCCGGACGAATTCCATCAACCGGGTGGTGTGGGTTTCCGGCAGTTCCAGGTCGTCGCCGGCGATCATCCGGGCCATCAACCAGAACAAGGCCAGCGTGGCTCCGAGACCGAGGAGCGCGGCCGGCAGCCAGAGAGCCCATTGGGTCGACCTCATCGGGGTTCCGCGGTCGCTGCGATGGCCATGTCGGATACCCCGGCCAGGCGGATTTGATCCATCACCCGAGTCAGGACCTCGATCTTGGCGTCCCGGTCGGCGGCGATCACCACGGTGCCCAGCGGATTTTCCGCCCGCAGCCGGGCGATCACCGCCCTGACGGCGCGGATGTCCACCGGGCGTTTGTCGATCCAGGTCTCGCCGTTGGCGCGGATGGCGACGATGATGTTGCCCCTTTCCTGGCGTTCGGCGGTCTGGGCGCTGGGACGGTGGACCTCGATGCCGGCCTCCTTGACGAAGGAAGTGGTGACGATGAAGAAGATCAGCATGATGAAGATGATGTCCAACATCGGCGTCAGGTTGATGTCGCCGCTGTCCTGATTGTGATTCTGGTGTCGGTGACGTCGCATCAGTCGAAGTGCAGGCTGTCGCTCAGTTGCCGGATTTCCGTTTCCACCCGCTGTTCCAGGCGCTGGCTGAAATACAGACCGGCGATGGCGATGGTCATGCCGGCGAGGGTGGGGAGGGTGGCGTGGGAGATGTGGGTGGCCATGGCGCGGGGGTTGCCGGTTCCGAAGGCCGCCATGGCGTCGAACATGTGGATCATCCCGGTGACCGTTCCCAGAAGCCCCAGCAGCGGATTCAAGGATACGAAGGTCTTGATCAGGGGCAGGGTCTTTTCCAGCTGCTGCCGGGCCTGGCTGATCAGGGCCTCGCGGATCCGCTGGGCGTACCAGGAACGCTTGTCGTGTCGTTGCCGCCAGTGCGCCAGCCATTGCCGGCGCAGTTCGGGATAGACCCAGCGGAAGAACAGATAGCGCTCCGCCACCAGCGTCCAAAGCGCCAGGGCCAGCAGCAGGATGACGGGAACGACCGGTCCGCCCTGGGCGATGAAATCGGAAAGGGTCTCGAAAAACACCATCACTTCGCCGGGGAATGGCGTTTTTCCAGAATCTGGCTGATCAGTCCGGCGCTCTGTTCCTCGAGGATCTGAATGATGGAGCGGCTGCGGCTGACCAGCAGGGAATGGAGAAACAACAGGGGGATGGCCACGGCCAGGCCCAGCATGGTGGTGACCAAGGCTTGGGAGATGCCGCCGGCCATCAATTTCGGATCCCCGGTGCCGAACAGGCTGATGGCCTGAAAGGTCTGGATCATGCCGGTGACCGTCCCCAACAATCCCAGGAGAGGAGCCACCGCCGTCAACAGTTTGACCAGCGCCTGTCCCCGTTCCAGCGGTGGGATTTCCCGCAGAATGGCCTCGTCCAGCAGAACCTGCAAGCTTTCCGGATCGGTCTCCCGGCTTTCCATGGTGGCGAGGAAGATGCGCCCGAGGGGATTGTCGTCCCTGGGCGATTCCAGGTCGGCCAGTTGGGATTCCACCCGGGCGCCCACCCGCAGCAGATCCGTCAACCGAACGATGACGATCACCAGGCCGACGGCGCCGAGGGCGAGGATGATGTAACCGATGATTCCCCCCTGCTGGATCCGTTCCCACGGATCGGGGGCGTGGAGCAAGAGGTCGAGCAGAACGCCGCGGGTGGGATCCACCGCCAGGGCGGCCCAGTCCCCCGGGGCCGCCAGAAACGCCCGGGCCAGTTTCAGGGGGCGGCCGCCGGGCTGACGCGGCAGGACCATCAGTTGCTCGGTTTCCGGCAGATAACGGAGATAACCCGCTTCGGCGATGGCGTTGAAGACGCTGATGCGGACCACCTTCGTCCGGTGGGGCTTGCCGGCGGAATCGAGCACTTCGGTGGTGAATTCAGCCACCTTGCCGGATTCGGTCATCTCCTGGAGCAGGAGAAACCACAGGGTCTGCAGTTGTTCCAGGGTCGGCAGCCGCCGGCTGTCGGCGATGGCGGAGAGCTTCTCCGTGCGGCCTTGAAACTGGGCCGAGACCAGCGACTGCTGTAGATCCGCCTTGAGGTCGCCCGCTACCTGGCGTACCGTGCCGACGATTTCCCCCAGGACGCCGCTGCTGGCCTGAAGCCGTTCTTCGAGTTGAGCCAGCGCTTTGCGATTGGCCTCGAATTCCGCTTTCAGAGCCGCCGCTTCCCGTTCCAGGGCCTCCAATCGTGTTCGGGCCTGGGCGAGCAGGCGCTGGCGCTGCTGTTTTTCCGCCAGGAAGCGTTGTTCCCGCTGGCGGTTCTGCTGGCCGACCTGCTGTTGTTGCCGTTTGACCTGCTGCAGCAGTTGATCAAGATCCACGGCCGAGGCCGGGGTGACGAGCACGCCGGTCCAGAGGGCGAGGAGGAGGCGCAATACCATCATTGGGCGGCCTCCGGCGTGGGAATGGGCAGGGTCAGCAGATCCGGCGCCGCTTCTTTACGGGCGATGCGCAGACCCTGGCGGATGGGACGGCGAAACTCGTCCGGCAGGGATTCCCAGCGCTTTTTGCGGGGATTCCAGAAGCCGGATCGTTCCCCGTCCAGAGTTTGATAGAACAGGGCCACCCGGCCGAGGCGGAGGAAATCCACCGGCCGTTTCTCGTCGTCCACTTCCAGTTCGGCCCGGTAGGCCTCGATGGTGCGGGCGTAATCGTTCTCGATCTGATAGGCCTCCAGGATTCGGCGGAATTTCTCGGCGGAGGAGATTTCCGCCGAGGTCAGCAGTCGTTTGAGCTGATCGATGCGTTGTCGGCGTTCTTCGGGAAGGAAAGGGGTGTCCAGTTGGACGAAGCGTTCCAAAGTGTCGACCATTTGGATCATCAACGGTACGATTTCGCGCTCGGCCCGGGCGATTTCCTCGAGCTGGCGCTCCATTTCCCGTTTCTCCTCGCGTTGGGATGCCACCAGGGATTTGAGGTGATCGACATAGACCTGCATGGTGTCGATCTCCCGCAGAGTACGGCGATACTCGTCGAACAGGCGCCTGCCGGCGTCGTCCAGTCGGTCGATGCGCCGTTGGCTGGCGGCGGCGTTTTTCAGGGTGCGGGTTTCGGTGTCGATGGCCTGGTTCAGGGGATCGGCCTGCAGGGGTGATGTGATCAGCCAGGTGCACAGAATCGTGGCGTTGCGGTAAGTCGGCATCGAATCTTCCGGCGATTCAAATGGTTGGGAACGATAACACATCAGGGGTAAATTACAAGCGTTTGCTTATTCATGGCCATTCGTTTACCGGCCTGTGGGCCTGCTTGTAAAAGTGGGAGGGATTGCCTATCATACATCGTTTCGTTCCGGCCTTTTTGTCCAGGCCGATGCACAATCCGTCTGTCACGAGGACTTGCGACCGATGAAACCTGGCATTCATCCCGAATACAAAGACGTCACCATCACCTGCAGTTGTGGCAACGTGATCCAAACCCGTTCGACCTTGGGGCGTGACATCCACATCGAGGTCTGCTCCGCCTGTCATCCCTTCTATACCGGCAAGCAGAAGATCGTCGACACCGCCGGCCGTGTCGATAAGTTCCGTCGCAAGTACGGGGCCAAATAAGGCCGATGGCCGATCCGAAGCGCGTCATCGTCCGCGATCCCGACAACGGTCGGGAGGCGGAGCTGCCGGTGCGGGAGGGAACCTTGGGGCCGGCGGTGATCGAAGTGCGCGATTTGCCGACCCGACTGGGGTATTTCACTTACGATCCCGGGTTCGTCTCCACCGCCAGTTGCCGCAGCGCCATCACTTACATCGACGGGGACGAGGGGGTTCTGCTGTATCGCGGTTATCCCATCGAGCAACTGGCCGAACATAGCTCCTTTCTGGAAACCGCTTATCTATTGATCCATGGCGAGCTTCCCAAACCGGCGGAACTGAGCCGTTTCACCGAGGAGATCCGCCGGGAGTCTCTGATTCACGAAACCTTGCGCAAATTCTTCGAAGGCTTCCATCACGACGCCCATCCCATGGCGATGATGGTGGGGGTGGTGGGATCCCTGTCCGCCTTCTACCACGGCGAGCTGGATATCGACGATCCGGCGCAACGCCACATCTCGGCGGTTCGTCTGCTGGCCAAGATGCCCACCATCGCCGCCGCCTGTTACCGTCATTCGGTGGGGTTGCCGTTCGTCTATCCGCGCGCCGATCTGGATTACAGCGAGAATTTCCTCAACATGATGTTTTCGGTGCCCTCGCTCCAGTACGGTGAGGACGCCCAGTGGTACCTGGATCCGGTGGCGAGCAGGACGCTGGACTTGCTGTTTCTGCTCCATGCCGATCACGAACAGAACGCCAGCACTTCGACGGTTCGTCTGGCCAGCAGCACCGGCGCCAATCCCTATGCCTGCATCGCCGCCGGTATCGCCGCACTCTGGGGGCCCGCCCACGGAGGTGCCAACGAGGCGGTTTTGGAAATGCTGCAGGAGATCGGCCGTCCCGAACGCATCCCCCGGTTCATCGCCCGGGCCAAGGACAAGAACGATCCTTTCCGGCTCATGGGATTCGGTCATCGGGTATACAAGAATTACGATCCCCGTGCCCAGATCATCCGCAAAGCCTGTCACGCCGTTCTGGAGCGTTTTTCTCCGAACGATCCCTTGTTCGAATTGG
>JALSGR010000159.1 GCA_026982635.1 Methylothermaceae bacterium
AGCACCTGGCGTTCCTTACGGGTGGCTTCCGCCTGTTGCAACCACTGCTGGGCCTGGGTCAGCCATTCCAGCGCCTGTTTGCGCTCTTCTTCTTCCAGGGTGGAAGATTCGAGGGCCTGGCGTGCCTGCTCGACCTGTTCCGCCCGGATCGTTTCGGCCCCGGCGGTGAAGGGAAGCGTCAGAAACAGCCAGAGCAGACAGAGTAGTTTAATCATGGGGGATCATCCGCTCCGGCTTCCTGGCGCAGGCCGTCCGGGACGGATTTGCCGGACTTGACGCCCAGTTCGACGAAGGCCTCCGCCTGACGGATCACGTTGCCCCTGCCGTCCGTCAGTTTGCCGCGGGCGCTGCGATAGGTGTTGTGAACGGTGTCGAGCTGGCGGCCGATCTTGTCGAAGTCTTCCAGAAAGCCGCACAGCTTCTGGTGGAGCTTGGCGGCGTGTTCGAAAACCTTTCGGACGTTTTCCTGCTGGCGCTCGAAACGCCACAGGTTTTCGATGGTGCGCAGGGTGGCCAGCAGGGTGGTGGGCGTGACCACGGCGATGTGCTTTTCGAAAGCGTGGGCGAACAGATCGGGATCGGCCTGGAAGGCGGCGCTGAAGGCGGCTTCGATGGGCATGAACAGAAGGACGAAGTCGAGGCAGTCGAGCCCCGGCAGATCCTGGTATCGTTTGGCGCTCAGCTCGTCGATGTGGCGGCGGATGGATTCCAGGTGGCGCCTGAGCGCTTCCCGGCGGGCTTCTTCGTCGGTGGCGGAGACGAAATCCTGCCAGGCGCGCAGAGAAACCTTGGCGTCGATGACGACGTCCCTGCCGTCCGGCAGATGGACGATGACGTCGGGACGGAGGGACTTGCCCTCGCCGTCCTTGAAGGTGCCTTGGACCTGGAACTCACGCCCCTTGCGCAGGCCGGAGCGTTCCAGCACCGTCTCCAGCACGACCTCGCCCCAGGTCCCCTGGGACTTGCTGTCATTCCGGAGCGCCCGGGCCAGCTTGTCGGCCTCCTGGTTGAGCCTGTGATTGGCCTCCTGCAGGCGGCGTAGTTCCTGGAGCAGGGAACCGTGCTGTTTCTGTTCCTCGCTGTGGATGGCGTCGAGGCGGTGGCGGAAGTCCTGTAGCTGCTGGCGTACCGGGGCGAGGATCTGGTCCAGGCGGTGCTGGCTCTGCTCGCCGAACTGGTGCGCCTTTTCTTCCAGGATGCGGGCGGCCAGGGCCTCGAACTCGGCTTTGAGGTGGTGACGGGCGTTTTCCAGTTCCTTGACCCTGTCTTCGTGGTGGCGTCGTTGTTCCTCCAGGCGGGCTTGCAGTTCCGCACACCGGCGTTCCAGGGCCATCAGGCGTTGATCGCGCCGCGCCAGTTCGGTCTGGAGGTCGGCCTTTTCTTTCTCCAACAGATCGGCTCGTTGCGCCAGCCCGGCGTTTTCCCGCTCCCGGCGCTGCAGCCGTCGGTTCAGGATCGCGAAGACGACCAGCGAGCCGACGAGCAGGCCGACGGCGAAGGCGATCAGGAGCGGTGCGGTTTCGCTATCGATCATGGAAGGGTTCTTCGAACCCCATCTGGTGGAACACGATCAGGGCGATCACCACCAGCAGCGCCCCCAGCCCGACCCGCCGGAACAGCGTCGCGTCGGTCCGATGGTGCTGCCGCACGCGCGGGAGGACGTCGATGGTGGCGACGTAAAGGAAGGTGCCGCCGGAGAACAGCAGAATCAGTCCGATCCACTCGTGGGCCAGCTGGCGCAGGAACAGGAAAGTGACCAGCAGTCCGGCCGGGGTGGCCAGGCTGAAGATCAGAATCCGCCGCAGGGGGTTGGCGGCACGCCCCTGCCAGACGAAGACACCGAGGCCGAAGGCCACGGGAATCTTGTGTACCATGACCGCCAGTAGGATCGGCACGGTGATGGCCATGACGCCGGTCGCGGTGCTGGCGCCCAAGGCCAGGCCGTCGGTCAAGGCGTGAATGCCGAGACCGAGCAGCAGCAGGGTGGAGGTGCGGGTTTCCTCGTCGAATTCGTGGGCGATGCCGTGGGTCTCCAGGACCAGCATCAGCAGGAATCCGGCCAGGATAGCCAAGCCGGAAGCCAGTACCGGCGGGAGGCCGAGGAAACGATCGGCGTGGGGGACGGTGCCCCGGTCGTGTTCCAGGAAGAGGACTTCGAAGCCTTCGGGGATGACGATCACCAGCGCCGAGGCCAGCAGCAGGCCTGCTGCCACCGCGGTCGTGGCCGACCAGGGCATGGAACGGAGGGCGGGAAGACGGCGGGGAGCGATACCTGCCGCCAGGGTGGCAGCGAAGGCGGCGAAGGCGATGGTCAGGGCGGTGATCCAGGCGGGCATGGGACTCCTGATGTATGAAGAGAATTGGGTAGGGGAGTATAGCAGGGGGAAGGAAGAGACGGAAAACGCCTGCCGTTGCGGCAGGCGTC
>JALSGR010000160.1 GCA_026982635.1 Methylothermaceae bacterium
TTACTTGTGGGCGTCGCAATAGGGCAGCAGGGCCAGATAGCGGGCCCGTTTGATCGCCTTGGCCAACTGGCGCTGATATTTGGCGCTGGTGCCCGTGATCCGGCTGGGAACGATCTTGCCGGTCTCGGTGATGTATTCCTTCAGGGTGTCCAGATCCTTGTAATCGATCTCCTTGACCCCTTCGGCGGTGAAACGGCAATATTTCCGTCTTCTGATAAAGCGTGCCATGATCAACCCTCGCTTGCCTGTGCTTCTTCGGATTTCTCGGTCGTCTCGGTCGATTCGGACGGGCGGCTCTCCCGTGATTCGGCCGCCGGCTTGCGTTCGGATTCCCCTTCCTTTTCCTTGGCCATCGGCGACGGTTCGGTGATCGCCTCGTCCCGCTGCAGGATCAGCTCCCGCAGGATGGCGTCGTTGAAACGGAAATGACTCTGCAGCTCGGCGATGGTTTCCTGATCACACTCGATGTTCATCAGGACGTAATGGGCCTTGTGCAGCTTCTGGATCGAGTAAGCCAACTGACGCCGGCCCCAGTCCTCCAGGCGATGGATCTTGCCGCCCTTGTTCTCGATCATGGCGCGATAGCGCTCGATCATGGCGGGCACTTGCGGGCTTTGGTCCGGATGGACCAGAAAAACAATTTCGTAGTGTCGCATAGTGGCTCCTTACGGTTTGAGACAGCTTTCCCCTCGTGACAAGAAAGCAAGGAGCGAATGGAAGCATTCGCCATAAAAAATGGGTAATGTTACACTTTTTTCCGGGTCATCGCCAGCGGGCCGGAAGAAACACCACCGATCGCTTCTTCCGGCAGCCCCTTCCCGATCCCGGGAAACCCAAATCGATAGGTGTCGAGGGAGAAAAGAACATGACCGATCCAACCCCTGCATCCCGCATCCTGTTGGGCGGCAACGGCCAAACCCAAATCCACCTCGACGTGGCCATGGCCAACCGCCACGGCCTGATCGCCGGCGCTACCGGCACCGGCAAGACCGTTTCCCTGCAAATCCTGGCCGAAGGCTTCTCCCAAGCCGGAGTTCCGGTCTTTCTGGTGGACGTCAAGGGGGATCTGTCCGGAATCGCCGCACCCGGCACCCTGAACGACCGAATTCAGACACGGTTGCGCCGCATCGGCATCGAATCCTTCACCCCCCGTGGTTTCCCGGCGGTGTTTTGGGACATCTTCGGCCGGAGCGGCCATCCGGTCCGGGCTACCATTTCCGATCTCGGCCCCCTGCTGCTGAGCACGCTGCTGGAACTGAACGACACCCAGACGGGGGTGCTCTACAGCGCTTTCCGCATCGCCGACGACGAAGGATTGTTGCTGCTGGACCTGAAGGACCTTCGGGCCCTGTTGCGATGGATGAACGCCAACCGCAAACGGCTGGCGCGGTACGGGCACTTTTCCCCGGCCAGTCTCGGCGCCATTCAGCGGCGTCTGCTGATGCTCGAACAACAGGGCGCGGACCGCTTCTTCGGTGAACCGGCCCTGACTCTGGAAGACTTGATGCACACCGATTTTTCCGGCCAGGGCGTCGTCAGCCTGCTGGAAGCCCAGGATCTGCTCCAGCGCTCGCCCCGCCTCTATGCCGCCTTCCTGCTGTGGCTTCTGGCGGAACTGTTCGAAAATCTGCCCGAAATCGGAGACGCCGAACGGCCCCGTCTGGTGCTGTTCTTCGACGAAGCGCACCTGTTGTTCAAACGGGCACCCCGGGCCCTGCTCGACACCATCGAACAGGTGGTGAGGCTGATCCGATCCAAGGGCGTGGGAGTCTTCTTCGTCACTCAGAATCCCCTGGACCTTCCCGGCCCGGTTCTGGGACAACTCGGCTGCCGGATCCAGCACGCCCTGCGGGCCTACACGCCCAGGGAAAGAAAGGCGGTGCGGGTGGCGGCCCAGACGTTCCGGCCCAATCCGAATCTGGACACCGAGCAGGTCATCACCCAACTGGGCACGGGGGAAGCGCTGGTCTCCGTACTCGACCGGTCGGGCACTCCCACACCGGTGGAACGGATCCTGATGCGGCCGCCACACTCCCGGATCGGCCCTTTGACCGCCGACGAACGACAGGAGCGGATCGAACGCTCGCCGCTCCGGGGCAAGTACGAGCAGACGCTGGACCGAGAATCGGCCTACGAACGGCTGCAGCAGAAAGCCGCCTCCCAGGCTCGATCCGCCGAAGAATCCCCGTCCCGGTCCCCGAGACGCCGCGCCCGGCGCCAGAGCGTCGGCGAGGCTTTTCTGAAAAGCGCCGTTCGCAGCATCGGCCGCCAGATCGGGCGGGAGCTGATCCGGGGACTGATGGGGTCGCTGCTGGGCCGGCGCTGAACCGACCCGACATTACCGGTAACAGCTTCCCTGATACAGGGTGAGGGATTCCTGGGCTTCGAACCGGCAGGTGAAGTCGTGGGGAATCAGGTAGGACTGCCCCCGACGCAGGGGAATGGCACCCCCCTCCCAGCGTAGGGTCGTGCGCCCGGCCAGCACGATACCCAACCGCAAGGGGCCGTTGGACTCGAAACATTCACCGGCCGCCAACTGGATCCGGCCGAGGCGGAATTCCTCCACCGGCGCCTCGTAGACGGCCTCGCTCCCCTGCGGCACCGGCAGCAGGACCGAGGCGCGATCGCCCTGGAAGCGGACGATCTCCAGCAGGGCCTCGACATCCACGTGTTTCGGCGTCAGCCCACCGCGCAGGACGTTGTTGGAATTGGCCATGATCTCCACCCCGACCCCCTGGAGATAGGCGTGCAACTCCCCGGCCGCCTGAAAGAGGGCCTCGCCAGGCCGCAGGCGGAAAAAGTTGAGCAGATACAGGGAAAACAACCCCCGGTCGTGGTGCCCCTCACGGGAATACAGTTCATCCGCCCACAGAAGCCAAAACTCACGCCGGCTTTTCTCCCAGGGCCCCTGGGAGCGCAACCGCCTCAACACCGGCTCCAACAGGGCATCGACCTCCGCCTGGGGCAGGGTCATCAACCAGCGGTAGAAGCGCTTAAGCCCCTGCGCGCGGAACGCCTCCGACAAACGCCGCCACTCGGGGATTTCCGCCAACGCCTGTTCGATCTCCGACTCGGGACGGAATCCTTTGAGGGCGTAGAAAGGCGTCAGGGCACACAACAGCTCCGGTTTGTGATTGCGGTCGCGGTAATTGCGCCGGGGCGAATCCAACGGGATCCCCAAACGGTCCTCCCGCTCGTATCCCAGCACCGCCTGGCGGCGGTCCGGATGCACCTGGATGGACAGGGGACGGGCCGCCGCCAGGATTTTCATCAGGAACGGCAATTGACCTCCGTATTTTTCCGCCAGCGCCCGGCCCAGCAAGCGTTCCGGCGCCGCGGCCAACAAACGGTCGAGGGGCACCCGGGCCCGACCGATCACCGCCCGGGCCGGCAGATCCGGATGAGCGCCGATCCACAGCTCCGCGAAGGGTCTGCCTTCCGGATTGGCCACCCCCAACAACCGGGGAATGTACTCGCTGTCCCCCCAGGCATAATGCTGAACGCCGCAAAACAACGCAAGCGGCCGTGGTTGCCGAGCGAAGGCTGCGATGGCCTCTTGAACCCGCTCCTCGTTTTGTTCCGCTACCATCTGGCGCTCCTGTTCCCTCTCGCTTGCATTTCCGCCATTTTTCCGTAGAATACCCAACTTTCACGCCGGGCCGTTAGCTCAGTTGGTAGAGCACCGCACTTTTAATGCGATGGTCGTAGGTTCGAATCCTACACGGCCCACCAAATTCAACGGCTTACAGTCAATTTCTGCGTTTTCCGGGCTCGATGTCCGCCTGCTCCTGCCGTCCCACCGGCGAATAGTACCGCTGAGCCCCACTTGCCACGATAACTCGGGATGCCGCCTGCGCTGGGATTCGTGATGAATCTGACCACCCGAGTACCCCTGCTTGGTCGCTCTTGCGTCTTCGTTCCAGAGCACATGCCGTCACTATACTGCATCCGCCGGCCCGGCACTACTGACCGAGGTGTCCGTTGAAATTAGACCCATCATCTTGCCCCCACCGACACCTATGCTACACTTGAAGACCAAGCGCGGGGCCGACGCACGCCATATGCACCAATGGCATTTGGATATAACCACATGAGGTCTCCGGTGACGGAAATTTTCTTTATGACGCCTTGTAAGATGTTGATTTTGTTGAAGAAAAAATGAGGGTGCAGTCTAGAACGTGACCTGATCTAAAAGGGATTAAGACATGATGATACGCCGAGTTAGGAGCCGACTCCCAACGTCTAGAACGTGACCTGATCTAAAAGGGATTAAGACGACCCCCCAGGGAGACATCCTGGTCGAAGCGATGCGTCTAGAACGTGACCTGATCTAAAAGGGATTAAGACTTGGGGTAGCTGCCTGATGGCTCCACCCAAGCTAGAAACAAAAAACAGGGGATCAACGGCGGCGGGAAGCGGACGCCCACCCCATCCTAACGGACAAAATGCGCCGCCGGGTACCAAACCCGGTCATCCCGTGGTGTAATAACCACGATGGCCACGATCCATGATTCCCTTCCCTCAGCGCCGATGCTCGGCTATCCCATCAACCTGAATCCACCGCCGGCGGGCTTCGAACGCTGGCGGCGGCGGTTGCGGCGGCGCGGCATCGGCATCATCGCCTACAACAACGGCGGCGATCCCTACGCCCCGGCGCCGGTGCCTCATCACACCCATCCCTTCGAGCGCCGGGTGATCGAGCGCTGCGGCCGTTGGTACGGCTTTCCCGCCGACGATCTGTGGGGCATCGTCAGCCACGGTGGCACCGACAGCAATCTACACGGCCTGCGGCTGGGACAGGTCTGGCTGCGTCACATCCACGGCCGGGAACCGGTCTGTTACTTCACCGCCGAGGCCCATTATTCGATTCCCCACCTGGCCGATCTGCTCGGCCTGGCGGCGACGACCGTCGCCACCGACGCCAACGGCGCCATGGACCCGGACGACCTGGCCCGCCACCTGGCCCGCCACCGGGGAAGACCGGCCCTGGTGGTGGCCACCGTGGGCACCACCTTCAAGGGCGCCGTCGATCCCCTGCCGGCCATCGCCGCGGTGCTGAGGGACGTTCCCCACTTTCTCCACGTGGACGCGGCCGCCTTCGGCGGCTATCTGCCCCACACCGAGCATGCCACCCTACTTCACCAGAAAACCGTGGGATTCGACAGCCTGGCGGTGTCGTGCCACAAATTCTTCGGCTTCCCCGCCCCGGCCGGGCTGTTCCTGACCCGGCGCAGCCGTTTCGAAGCCTATCTGGCCGCCGTCGGCCGGCGCCACCGGGCGGACTATCTGGGACGTTTTCCGGGAACTTTGAGCTGTTCCCGCGACGCGGTCAAACCGGCCGAATTCCTCTATTACACCAGCCCCGCGATGCAGGCCCGGTTGGCCGCCGACGCCCGCTGCATCCTCGCCGACACCGCCTGGCTCCAGGCCCGCCTCGAAGCCCGCTTCCCGGCCCTGGCGCCGCGCCGGGCTCACCCGGTCTCCAACATCGTCTGGTTCCGCCGCCCGGCCGACGCCGTCGTCCGACGCTATCACCTCGCCTGTCAGGACGGCCATGCCCACGTGGTGGTGATGCCCCATGCCGGCCGCGCGCTGCTGGGCCGCTTCCTCGACGATCTGGCCGGGAGCTGACGAAGAACCGGCGAAATCGTGACGGCCGGCTTCAGCCGTCTTCGGTCAGAAGCTTGCGATAGCCTTCCGCATCGAGCAGGGTTTCCACGGCGGCGGGATCCGCCGGCTCTAGGACGAACAGAAAGGCGCCGTAGGGATCCTCGTTGATCCTTTCCGGCTGATCGCTCAGGATTTCATTGATCTCGGCGACGGTACCGGCCACCGGGCTGTGAATGTCGGCGGCGGTTTTCACCGACTCCACCACCGCGCAGGCCTCCCCTGCCGCCACCGTCCGCCCCACCGCCGGCAACGCCACATAGACGATATCGCCGAGGGATTCCTGGGCATGATCGGTGATCCCCACTTCCAGCGTGCCGTCGTCACGGCGGCGCACCCATTCGTGGTTCTCGGTGTAACGAAGCTCCTCGGGAATTTCAGTCATCGTTTCCTCCCGTTTCGATGGACATCATCCGGGCTGCCGCCGCTCATGGCACACAGCATTCCAGGATTTGCGGCAGGCTTTTGAACACGCAGGTCGGCTGCACATCGCGGCAGCGGGGGTCGTCCTCCCGCAAGCGCAGCGAGCGGGCGTCACCGGCGAACAGGCCGGTGCGGAAGCCTACCCGGTCCGCCGGCCAGATGTCGTTGCGCCGGTCGTTGCCGACGTAGAGGACCCGTCGGGGCTCGATGCCCTGCCGAGTCAGCTCGGCGGCTGCCAGGTCATAGAGGCGGCGCGAAGGCTTGGCGATTCCCACCCGCCAGGAGTAGAAGCACAGGGCTGGATCGAAGCCGAGCGCCTCGAGGGAACGGCCGAGAAAGGCGGGAAACAGGAGCGGGGTGAAGAACTGGGCGTTGGAAACGACGCCCAGGCGCAGTCCGCGGCGCCGAAGCGCGTCGATGGTCTCCGCCAGACCCGGCATAGGCCAGACCGGATTGACCCGCAGTTCGTACTCCAGGGCCAGGCGGCGCAGGGTGGCTTCCGATGCCGACAGCCCCAGCCGTTCCAGCACCGTGGCCCAGATCGCCACGATATCCACTTCGGGATGATCGATACCCGCCGCCCGCTTGCGGGCGTGTTCGGCCTCAATGGCACGGGTCAGCAGTTCCGCTCCGCCCTTGGGCGGGAGGCCGACCGCTTCCAGGGCGGCCTTGAAGGCGCTGTCTCCGTCCACGGCCAGCCCCGTGCCGATGTCCCCGGCGGCGGAGATGAACAAGGTGCCGTAGATGTCGAACAGAACCGCTCGCACATCCGGCAAGGGAACCAGGCGTGCCGCCACGGCGGTCGGCCGGGGCTCTAGGGGGCGGGACAGGGCGCGAATCCGCTCGATCAATGCCTGGTCGGTCATAAGCGCAACAGGGAAAGTCGTTCCGGCTGAAGAAAACAGCGCAGCGGCCGAGTGGGATCGAAAGCGTCGAGGCCGCCGGTTTCTGCAGCCGTCAGTCGTTGGTAACAACGCGCCAGAAGCCGGCCGTAACGCGCCGGCGCGAATCCGTCGGTCACGGCGGTGCGATTGCGCTGCACGACGTCCGGGGCGGGAACCGGCAGCGATGATTTCCAGTGACGCCGTTCCCCAGGTTCGCCATGGAGATGGCGAATCACCCGGCTCTGCAACGGTTCGTCCAGGCGGCCGAAATCCACCCGGTCATCGACCACCCAAGCGCGCCAGGCCCGTCGAAGCAAGGCATCGTCCGGCGTCGGTAAGCCGTAATCGCGGTACAGCCGGGCCAACGCCTCGGTCAAGCGTTCCCACAGCGCCGCTTCCCCAAGCCAGGCCACGGGCACATCCAGCCGCCCATACAGATGGGACAGATCGACGCCGGCCCGGGTGAAATCCCCGGTGATTTCCGGCAGATCGCGTCCGGTCACGGGTTTTCCCAGCACCCACGGTTCCAGAAAGGCCATGCCGAACCCCTCCGCCACGCTGGTGGTCACCAGGCAGTGGGCCGCCGTCACCATGGCGGCGAAGGACCATCCGGTCTTGGCAGCCAGGTCGAAGGTCACCGGCAGCTTCAGGGATTCGGCCAGCGCCACCCATTGGCGATGGAACACCTGCTCGCGGGGATTCTCCGGCGCCAGGGAGGTGGCGAAATGGTCTTCCGGCCCGGCCAGGACGGCCCAAAGGAGCAATTCCCCCACGTTCTTACGGCGGATGGCCCGGGTGGGATAGAGCCACAGCCTTCCCGGCCAGGCGGGGCCGGCTTCCCGGAAGTCCGGCAGCCATACCGGATTGGGCAGCCAGTGGAGCCGTTCCTCAGGCACGCCGGCCTGGCGGAGAAACCCCCGGTCGCGGGCGTTGAGAACGGCGTAATGGACCTGGGGGGCGGCGGGGTAGAGGCAGCGGGCAAACGCCGCCTCGGGGATGTGCTGCTTCAGGCGCCGGTAATTGTAGGGACGGAAGTCCTCGGGAAAGTCGTGGATCTGCAGCAGCAGGCGCTCCCCTCGCCGCGCCAGGGACGCCACCACTTGGGGCAGCGCGAGGTTCTTGCCCAGATGGTGGTTGTGGACGTGCCAGACGTCGGGAAGCCCGCCCAGACACTCATGGACCGCCTCCAGCAGCGCCGCTTCCAAATCGGCGGCGGCAACGGGCTCGCGGTCCTCGTCATAGGCCAACAGAGGAACGGCATGGACCGGAGCCGGAAAATCGGCGCAAGACCGCTCCGCCAGCACCACCACCTGATGACCGGCCTGCTGGAGCAGGCGGGCGGCCTGTTCGATCACCCGGGTCACCCCACCGGGACGCAGATGGTAATGAACGATGGCAATGCGCACGGGCCTTCCTCATCCTCGGGAAAAGAAGAATTATGCCCGTTCCGGGCCTTCGCTGGCAAAATCCTTATAATGGCGCTCGGCTTCTGTCGTTCGATTGCCATTCAGCGCCGACCCACTATATTGAAAACAGAACCCGTCACCATCTGGAACCATGCCTGAGAACATCGGCTTCGTTTCCACCCGTTTCGCCGGCACCGACGGCGTTTCCTTGGAATCGGCCAAATGGGCCGAAGTCCTGTGGGAGGACGAACACGTCAGCTTCTGGTACGGCGGCCGTCTCGACCGGGCCCCGGAGATCAGCCTCTGCATTCCGGAAGCCTATTTCGGACATCCGGAGAACGAGTGGATCAATCAACGCCTCTGGGGACATACCCGCCGCAGCCGCGAGGTCAGCCGCCGCATCCGGGATCTGGCCGAGTATCTCAAAGATACCCTCTACGAATTCGTCGAGCGCTTCGACATCACCCGCCTGGTGATTCAGAACGCCCTGACCATCCCCATGCACGTCCCCCTGGGGGTGGCCATCGTCGAGTTCCTCATGGAGACCAAGATTCCCACCATCTGCCATCACCACGATTTCTACTGGGAACGGGTACGCTTCCAGATCTCCCCCATCGCCGACTACCTGGAGATGGCTTTCCCGGCCCGCCTGCCGGAAATGCAGCACGTGGTCATCAATCAGGCCGCCCGGGAGGAACTGGCCTGGCGCAAAGGGCTGTCGTCGATTCTCATTCCCAACGTCCTCGACTTCGACCGGCCGCCGCCGCCGATCGACGACTACAACGCCGACATCCGTCAAGAACTGGGGCTGGAGGAAAGCGACATCCTGATCCTGCAGCCGACCCGGGTGGTGCCACGCAAAGGCATTGAGCACGCCATCACCCTGCTGCGCCGCCTGGGCGATCCGCGCTGCAAACTGATCCTGTCCCACGGCGTCGGCGACGAAGGGGTGGAATACTTCGATCGCCTGATGCAACTGGCCCGCGACGAAGGGGTGGACGTGCGCTACTTCGGCGACCGCATCAACGACAAACGCCATCTCGACGATCTGGGCAGGAAGATCTACACCCTCGACGACTTGTATCTCCACGCCGACCTGGTCACCTATCCCAGTCTGTACGAAGGGTTCGGCAACGCCTTTCTGGAAGCCATCTACTTCCGCAAACCCATCATGGTGAACCGCTACTCGGTGTTCGCCAGAGACATCGAACCCAAAGGGTTCCGGGTTCCCATCATGGATGGTTTCGTCGATCGCCAGGTGGTCGACGAGGTGAGGCGCATCCTGGACGATCCCCAATACCGCCAGGAAATGGTGGATCACAATTTCGCCCTGGCCCGGGAATACTACGGCTACCCGGTGCTGCGCTACGGTCTGCGGACCCTGTTGGGCAACATCGTCCACGCCATGTGACGACGATTCGATATGTGTTATCTTGACCCCCGGCCATGAAGATTCTTCCCAGCGAACTGATCCATCGCATCGAGCAGCGCTTCCAGCGCCTCTACGGGGAAGAGCGCGTTCCGCGGCTCCGGGCCCGGCTGACCCAGTTGCTCAGTTACTACGAGCATATCGAAGCCCCCGCCGACCCCACCCCCTGGAGCCAGCGAGACGCCATCCTAGCCGCCTTCGGCGACAGCGTCACCGCCGAAGACGACAAGCCGCTACGGACCCTGGGGCGTTGGCTGGATCGATACCTGGACGGGGCGTTCTCCTGCCTCCATCTGTTGCCCTTCCATCCGGCCAATCCGGGGGAGGAATACGCCGTCCGCGACCACCGCCGGGTGGACCCGGCGCTCGGGGACTGGGAAGATGTCGGTGCTTTGGCCCGGCAGCGCCGTCTGATGGTCGATCTGCTGCTGGGCCGGATTTCCCGGGACAGCGACTGGTTCCGCGATTACGTGGACGGCATTTCCCCGGCGCGGGGCTATTTCGTCGCCCTGCCCCCCGACACCGACGTGGGTCGGGTGGAAAGCCCGTGCGGCACGCCGATCCTGACCTGCATTCAGACCCGCCGCGGCGAACGCCACCTGTGGACCAGCTACGGCTGCGACCAGTTCGACCTGGACTTCCGCAACCCGGACGTCCTGTTCGAGTTCATCGACATCCTGCTCGGCTACGTGGACCACGGCGCCCGCCTGGTGCGCCTGGACGGTATCGCCTGGCTGTGGAAGGATCCCGCCACCTGTTCGGTGGATCTGACCGAAGATCACGAAATCGTCAAGCTGCTGCGCGACGTCGTCGCCATCGTGGCGCCCGGCGTGCTGCTGGCCGGCGACGGCGAGGGCTTCTTCGGCAACGGCGACGAATGCCGGTTGCTGTACACCCGTCCCCTGGGCGCTTTGCTGGTCCATGCCCTCCACAGCGGCGACGCCGGCCATCTCTACCGCTGGCTGGAAAGCCTGCCCGAACCGCCGCCCGGATGCGGCTACATCCATCAGAGCGACGACGCCGACGGGATCCCTCTCAAAGCCGCCGGCGACCATCTGCCCGAGGCCGAATTCGAGCGTCTGACCGCCTGGCTGACGGAGCGAGGCGCCACCATCACCCCCTACCGCCGCGGCGAGGCGCTACGGCCCTTCGAAGCCAACATCAGCTATTTCGACGCCTTGGCGGATCCGGGACAACCAGTGACGGAACGCCACGTCGCCCGCTTCCTGTGCGCCCAGACGACCCTCATGAGCCTGCGCGGTATTCCCGCACTCTACCTGCCATCGCTGCTGGCGGCCCCCAGCGATCACCGCCGCGTCGAGGCCACCGGCAATCCCCGAGCCGCCAACCGCCGGCGCTGGCGCTGGCAGGAACTGGCCGACCTTCTCCAGGATCCCGGAAACCACGAGACCCGAATCTTCCGGGAGCTGCTCCGACGCCTGCGGCTGCGTTGCGATCACCCGGCCTTCCATCCCGACGCTCCCCACTTCCTTCTTCCCCTCGACGGCGGTCTCTTCGGCGTGCGCCGAACCGCCCCGGACGGCAGCGAAACCCTGGCAGCCGTGAGCAACCTGGGCCATCGCCGCCGTTCGGTGATCCCGGGCCAATTGATCCCCGACCTGCCGCACTACCCGGTGAAACAGGACCTCATCAGCGGCCGGCGCCTGGAGGGTCACGAGGATCGGCCGTTCTGCCTGCAACCCGGTCAATGCCTGTGGCTGTCGGCCGCCTACCCTCAGCCGTCGCCGTAGTTGCGGCCGTAAAAGATTTCCGCCATTTCCCGCTGTACCTTGTGCCGCACCGCTTCCCGTTCCTCGGGGGAGAGCGCCACGTCGTCGGGGGCGAACAAGTAGTCGTCGAGATCGAAGTCCTTGAGCATCATCTTGGTGTGGAAGATGTTCTCCTGATAGACGTTGACGTCGATCATCTGGTAGCGGGCCTTGGTATCCTCGGCGATGAAATTCTGGATCGAGGTGATGTCGTGGTCGATGAACAGTTTGCGTCCGGTGACGTCACGGGTGAAGCCGCGCACCCGGTAATCGATGATGACGATGTCGGACTCGAAACTGTGGATCAGATAGTTGAGGGCCTTGAGGGGGGAAATCTTGCCGCAGGTGGCCACGTCGATGTCGGCGCGGAACGTGCTGATCCCCTCGTGGGGATGGCTCTCCGGATAGGTGTGGACGGTGATGTGGCTCTTGTCCAGGTGGGCCAGGACGGTCTCCGGCAGGGGGCCGGGGGATTCCTGGTTGCAAAGGCCGTGGCTGACCGGATCCTCGGAAATCAGCATGGTGACGCTGGCCCCCTGGGGATCGTAATCCTGATGGGCGATGTTGAGAATGTGAGCGCCGATGATGTCGGCCACGTCGGTGAGGATGCGGGTCAGCCGCTCGGCGTTGTAGGCCTCGTCGATGTATTCGATGTACCGTTGCTGGTTTTGCGGGCTGGTGTAACAGATGTCGTAGATATTGAAGCTCAGGCTTTTGGTCAGATTGTTGAAACCGTGCAGTTTCAGCTTTTCCATCGATGGCAAGTCCTCAATTGAGATTTACTCCTGATCCCCCGGGTCGACCACCTCGAAGCTGTGGCTCACCTCGGCGGCCTTTCCGAGCATGATCGACGCCGAACAATATTTTTCCGCCGACAAGGCGACCGCGCGCTCCACCGCCCGTTCGCTCAATCCCGACCCACTGACTACGAAGTGGAGATGAATCCGGGTGAAGACCTTGGGAACGGTGTCGGCGCGCTCGGCGCTCACCCGCACCTCGCAGTCGGCGACCGGATGGCGGCCCTTCTTGAGTATCTGCACCACGTCGAAGGCGGAACAGCTTCCCACGCCCAGCAGCAGCAATTCCATGGGACGGGGGCCCAGGTTGCGGCCGCCGTACTCCGGGGGACCGTCGATCACCACGCCGTGGCCGCTGCCGGTCTCCCCCAGGAAAGAGACGTTCTCGATCCACTTGATCCGTGCTTTCATCGCTCTCCCTCCGTTCGGTGGCGGTAAAAAATACCACAAATGATCCCTCGGGGAAGCGGATTCGACTTGATTCGCCAGCCGAACCGTCGTAGGCTGCTCTCAAGGATAATTACAGGATAATTATCCAGCCACTTCCGGAGAATTCCCATGCACATCAATCTCGTCCCCATCGGTTCCTCCCGGGGCATTCGTCTGCCCAAACCCATCCTGGAGCTGTGCGACGCCCGGACCGGCTTCGAGCTGGAAATCCAGGGGCGCACCCTCATCCTGCACCCCCTTCGCCCCCGGGCGGACTGGGAAGCCGCTTTTTCCCGCTCGGAAGATCCCGACGGCGAGGAAGAAACATGGACCTGGTAAGCCCGTTCAAGCGCTTCAGCGTCTGCCGACTCTCCCCCGAGGAGAAACAGGGCGGCCGGCGCCTGGTCCTGATCGTCTCGCCCGACGAAATGAACCGTCACCTGGTCACCCTGCTGGTATGCCCCCTGACCACGCGCCTGCGGGGCTGGCCCACCCGGATTCCGATCCATTTCGCCGGCAGGGACGGCGAGATCGCCCTGGAGCGCATCCATACCATTCCCCAGGCGGAGATCGACAGCGTGCTGGGCAAGGTATCGGGCCGGACCGCCCGGCAGGTCGCCCAGACCTTGGTGGAAATGTTCACCCTGTAAACCCGTGGCTACGGCTTCCTTCGCCAGGCGTCTGCTGGCGTTGAATCTGTCGTTGGGGATCGCCTGCCTGGGAGCGGCGCTTTTCCTCCTCCCCCAGGCGCTGAGACCGGGACAGATCCCCCTGTGGCTGGTCATCGTCTTCCTTTCCGCACTCTTCTCCCTCGCCACCACCCTCTACGGCCTGCGGCTGCAACGGGAAATCGACCGCCGGACCGGGGAGCTGGAGCAGGCCCGCCGACGGGCCGAGGCGGCCAACCAAGCCAAATCGAACTTCCTCGCCGCCATGAGCCACGAGATCCGCACCCCGCTCAACGGCGTCCTCGGCATGGCCGAGCTCCTGGCCCAGACCAGCCTTCGGCCCCACCAGATGGAAATGGTGACCCTGATGCAGGAATCGGCCCGGCAACTGTTGGCGATCATCGAAGACATCCTCGATTTCTCCAAGATCGAAGCTGGCCGACTGGAGCTGGAACGGGCCGCGCTAAATCTACCCCGGCTCATCGAAAACGTGTGTCTGATGCTGGATCACACCGCCCTGCGCCAAGGGGTGGAATTCACCCTGTTCCTCGATCCCGGCCTGCCGCGCCGGGTCGAGGGCGATCCGGTGCGCCTGAAACAGATCCTCACCAACCTGCTTTCCAACGCCATCAAATTCTCCAGCGGCCTGGATCGGCCCGGCAAGGTCCACCTGCGGGCGGAATGGCGTGACGGCGCGCTGTCGCTGACGGTTTTCGACAACGGCATCGGCATCGACGAGGAGACCCGCAAACACCTGTTCCGGGCCTTTTCCCAGGCGGACGCTTCCACCACCCGCCGCTTCGGCGGCACCGGCCTGGGACTGGTCATCACCCGGCAACTGGTGGAAACGATGGGCGGCGACATCGAGTTGCACAGCCGTCCGGGCAAGGGCACCACCTTCCGCATACGCCTGCCGCTGCCGGTGCTGGAACCGGCCGAGCCGCCCAGTCCCGCGCCCCTCGCCGGTCTCCACTGCCTCCTCATCAACCACGATCCGCAGAACGCCGCCGACATGGCCACGGTACTGCGCTGGGCCGGCGCCGAGGCATACCGAGCCGACGATCCGGCCGACGCCCTCTCCCTGGCCCGTGAACTGCCCGAGGCCCTGTGCATCTGGATCGCCGATCATCCGGACCGGCAAACCCCGGATCCGAAACTGCTGGACTTTCTGGACCGAGGGCGTGGCCAGGGCCGGGAGATCCACCTGCTGATCGTCAACCGGGGACGGCGGCGCCGGGCGCGGCGACTGGCGCCGGACCTCATCCAGATCGACGCCAATCTCCTCACGCCGGAGCGCCTGGTCGAGGCGGTCGCCATCGCCGCCGGCCGAAAGCCCGCCGAGACGAATCAAGCCGAGCAGGGGTTGGGCGCCGAGTCGTTCCAGACACCGCCCCGAACCGAAGCGCTGGCCCAGGACCGCCTGATCCTGGTGGCCGAGGACAATCCCACCAACCGCAAGGTGCTGGAACGGCAACTGGCCCTGCTGGGACTGGCGGCGGACTTCGCCCGGGATGGCGCCGAAGCACTGCGGCGCTGGCGCAGCGGCGACTATGTCCTCGTCATCACCGACCTGCACATGCCCGAGATGGACGGCTATCAACTGGCCACCGCCATCCGCGACGAGGAAAGGCGGAAGGGATCTGCCGACGCCATTCCCATCGTCGCTCTCTCCGCCAACGCCCTGGCGGGGGAAGCGGAACGCTGTCGGGCCGCCGGCATGAACGGCTATCTGAGCAAACCGGTACCCCTGCAGGAATTGCAGGCCATGCTGAAACGGTGGCTGCCCCACCCGGCACCGCCGCCGAACCCCTCGACGCCGCTTCTGGACCTGGCGGTTCTCCGATCCCTGGTGGGGGACGACGAGGCCGTCGTGGGCGAATTTCTCCGAGATTTCGCCACCGGCGCCAGGCGCCTCGCCGAGCGGATCGAAAGCGCCGCCTGCAGCGACGACTGGAACCGAGTCGCCCGCACCGCCCACACGCTCAAGTCCTCCGCCCGGGCCGTGGGAGCGACGGCGTTCGCCGCCGCCTGCCACCGTCTGGAAGAGACTTGTAAATCCGGAACACCCACAGCGCGCCAGGAGGCTTTGAAAAACTTCGCCGCCGCTTGGTCCGAGCTCCAGAAAGCCCTGTCATCCCACTTACCGGATTCCTCCCATGGCGAATGACCACACCTGCCTGATCGTCGACGACGATCCGTTCCAGTGCAAGCTCCTCGCCCATCAACTGGCCGGCCTCGGCGCCGACCGAATCGAAACCTGCACCAGCGCCGCCGAAGTCCTCGACCGCATCGACCAGGGGAAAGTCCCCGATCTGTTGATCCTCGACCTCAACCTGCCGGAGATGGACGGTCTGGAGATGCTGCGTCATCTGGCCGCGCGTCACTTCGGCGGCGCCCTGATCCTGGTGAGCGGCGAAGACGAACCCATCCTCGCCACGGCGGCGCGCCTGGCCCGGGAACACGGACTCT
>JALSGR010000161.1 GCA_026982635.1 Methylothermaceae bacterium
GTCCCCCAGGCGCAGGGCCTTCATCTGTAGGATCACCGCGGCCAGATTGGTGCGGCGGATCTCCGGGTCGGTGAAGGCCGGGCGGCTGTGGAAGTCCTCCTCCGAATACAGCCGCAGGCACACCCCCGGGGCGATACGGCCGCAGCGGCCGGCGCGCTGACGGGCCGAAGCCTGGGAGATGGGCTCGATGGGCAGGCGCTGCAGCTTGCTGCGGGGGCTGTAGCGGCTGATGCGCGCCAGCCCCATGTCGATCACCGCCCGGATGCCGGGAACGGTCAGGGATGTTTCCGCCACGTTGGTGGCCAGCACGATACGAGGCCGACCGCCGGGCTGGAACACTTTCTGCTGCTCCCGGGCGCTGAGGCGGGCGTACAGGGGCAGGATCTCGTAGGCGTGGGGATGGTGCTTGCGCAAAGCCTCGGCGGCATCGCGGATGTCGCGCTCGCCGGTGAGGAACACCAGGATGTCCGCCAGCCGTTCGCCGGCCAGTTCGTCCACTCCGGCGACGATGGCGTCGATCAGATCCTGGTCGCCGCCCTCCCCGGCCGGCGGGCGGTAGCGCACTTCCACCGGATAGCTGCGGCCGGAGACTTCGATGACCGGCGCGCCGCCGAAATGGTCGGAGAAGCGCTGGGGATCGATGGTGGCGGAGGTGACGATGACCTTGAGGTCGGGACGGCGCGGCAACAGCCATTTGAGATAGCCGAGGAGGAAATCGATGTTGAGGCTGCGCTCGTGGGCCTCGTCGATGATGAGGGTGTCGTACTGGGTCAGGTAGCGGTCGTTTTGGGTCTCGGCCAGCAGGATGCCGTCGGTCATCAGCTTGACCAGGGTCTCCGGGCGGGTATGGTCGGAAAACCGCACCTTGTAACCCACCAGGGTGCCCAGGGGGGCCTTGAGCTCGGCGGCGATGCGGGCGGCGACGCTGCGGGCGGCGATTCGGCGCGGCTGGGTGTGGCCGATCATGCCGCGGGTGCCGCGCCCGATCTCGAGGCAGATCTTGGGCAACTGGGTGGTCTTGCCCGAACCGGTCTCGCCGCAGACGATCACCACCGGATGCTCGCGCAGGGCGGCGGCGATGGCGTCCTTCTTGGCGGCGACCGGCAACTCGGGATACTCGAGCGCCGGCACCCGGGCCCGGCGGGCCTCGGTCTCCGCCACCGAGCGTTCGATCGCGTCCCGCAACCCGTCTGGAACAGCACCGCTTTTCAATGCCTGCGCCAGCCGGCGTTCCAGCCGATGGCGGTCGCGGCTCTGGCAATGCTGTATCTGGGAGGACAACTGCTGGCGCTTCACTTGTATTCGTCCGATTGTCGGCTAAAGTTGGTGGTAGAAAAACGACAACGACACGATTCCATGGATGAGACGGTTTCCTTCATTCCCCGTTACGACGAGACCCAGGAACAGGCCGCCGAATATCTCCGCCTCGCCCTGCCTCTGCTGGCCAAATTCCAGCTGCCGGTCAATCCAGTCAATTATGCCATAGGCTACCATTACGTCGCCGGATACAACCCGGCGCTCCACGAGGCGGTCGACCGGCTGATTCAGGGCCGACAACCCCTGACCCCGGAATTGTGCGTTCGCCTTTACAAGGAACACATTCTCGATGCGGCGGCCCGTCGCTTCGAAAAAGTTGGCGACTCGCTCCAGCACCTCGTGCGAAACACGCTGGAAGAACTGGAAAGCGCCGAAGAGCGGGCCGCCGCATCCAGCGACTCCCTGAAACGACAGGCCGACGTCCTGGACGGGCAACCGCCCGACCGCATCGCGGAAATCCTGCAAACCGTCATCGACGAAACCCGCTCGCTGGCGCAGACCGGCCAGGAACTGCGCAGCAATCTCCAAGCCACCCAGCGGGAAATCGTCCAGCTGCGCGCGGAACTGGAAATGATGAAGGAGGCCGCCTTCACCGACGCCCTCACCGGTCTGCTCAACCGGCGGGCCTTCGACATCAAGATTCAACAGATATTGCAGAATCCCGAGCCGGAAACCACCTTCCTGCTGTTGTTGGACCTGGATCATTTCAAAAGGATCAACGACCGCCACGGCCATCTGACCGGAGACAAGGTACTGCGTTACACGGCCGGCATCATCAAGCGGTTTCTTCCCAAAGGCCAGCTCGCCGCCCGCTACGGCGGCGAGGAAATGGCCATACTGCTTCAATCGTGCGATCGGATGCAGGCCCTCCACATCGCCGAGCAGATCCGGGAAACGCTGGCCAAAAGCAAACTGCAGCGCCGCGACAACCAGGCCCCCATCGGTCAGGTCACCCTGTCCATCGGCATCGCCGGCCTGCGTCCCGACGATACCGTGGAGCGTTTCATCGAACGGGCGGACCAGGCCCTCTACCAGGCCAAGCAGCAAGGCCGCAACCGCGTCATGGACGACCGAGCCCTCCGCCATCCCGCCACCGCGTGACAGCGGCACCGCTCCCGGCTTACCATAAAAATCACCGGACAATCCCAACGGAGGACGACATGGACCAACCTGTGATCGCCAGCAAGACACCGTTCGCCGTGGCAGTGGAAAGCGGAAAGACCTACTACTGGTGCAGCTGCGGCCGCAGCCGAAGCCAACCTTTCTGCGACGGCTCCCACAAAGGGACCGGCTTCGCCCCCCTCGCCTGGACCGCGGAGAAATCCGGCACGGTCTATTTCTGCGGCTGCAAACACACCCAGACCCCACCCCTGTGCGACGGGAGCCACAAGCGCCTGGGATCCTGACATGGCCCTGGAGATCGAACGGAAATTTCTGGTCGCCGACGACCGCTGGCGCGAAGCGGTACAGCGCTGCGTTCACATCCGGCAGGGTTATTTGAACCAGGCCCGGGGCTGCTCGGTCCGGGTGCGGACGGTGGACGGCCGCGGCTGGCTCAACATCAAGAGCGCCACCATCGGCGCCCAGCGTCACGAGTACGAATACGAGATCCCCTTCGCCGACGCCCGGGAAATGCTCGCCACCCTGTGCCAGGGGCCCCTGATCGAAAAGAAGCGCCACTTCGTCCCCTACCGGGGGCATACGTGGGAGATCGACGTCTTCGAAGGGGACAACGCCGGTCTGATCGTGGCCGAGATCGAACTGCGACAGCCGGACGAACCGTTCGCCATTCCCCCCTGGCTGGGCCGGGAGGTGACGGAAGACGCCCGCTACTACAACACCAACCTGGCTCAGCGGCCCTACCAAACCTGGGGGGACGACGCGATCCGGCCCTGACGCCGAATATCCGGATCTCCAGAAAAATCAAAAGGCGCGTCCCCGATCGGGGACGCGCCTCGACCCGACGGCCAATCGGCCTCAGTGGACACCCTGCTCGTTCAGGAAGGGGCCGTAAGGTTTGTCGACCTTGGGGATGTGGTTGTACAACCAGTCACGGACGAACTCGGCGGTTTCCGCCGTGACTTCCGCCTCGCCGGCGTGGAACTTCTTCTGCAGGTCGGCGCAGGTCGCCACCAGTTTGTCGTGCGCCTCCTTGTGGGCCTGGTAGCCCGGATAGCCGTACTTCTGCATCATTTCTTCCTCGGTCCGGAAGTGATCGACCACCACGTCGATCAGCTCGTCAAGATACTTGCCCGTCGCCGCGCGGTCGCCGGCCTGAACGGCCTCCACCAGGCTGTTGACCAGATCGAAGATTTTCTGATGCTGCTGGTCGCAGACACCGACATTGGTTCCGAACTGCTCGGCGGTCCAGGTCATGAAAGCCATGAATTCTCCTCCTCCGATTGTCGTTCATGGAGGTTGCACGATAGCTTCGAACCCGGCGCCCGATTTTGAGTCAGATCAATTTTCGATCGAAACCTTACAAATTCTCAGGGATAAAGGCCAACCAGTCCCGCGAATCGTCCCCATAGACCAGAAAGTAGGGATTGAGGACCGAAGCCTTGGTGTTGTAGCGCAGCGGCTTGCCGCTCAGATCGACCACGAAGCCGCCCGCCTCCACCACGACACAGTGCGCCGCCGCGGTGTCCCATTCGGACGTGGGCCCCAGGCGGGGGTAGAGATCGGCCCGGCCTTCGGCCACAAGACAGAACTTCAGGGAACTGCCGATGGCGATCAATTCGTATTCCCCGTCCAGGCGTTGGAGATATTCGGCGAACGCCGGGGTCTGGTGGGAACGGCTGCCGACGATCACCGGTTTCTCCGGCGCCGGCTTGCGCACGCGAATCGGCCGCGGCTCCCCGTCGCCACTCTGCTTGAAGGCACCAAGCCCGCGGGCGGCATAATAGGTGGTGTTCCGGACAGGAACGTGCACCACGCCCAGGACCGGCTCGTGGTCATGGATCAGGGCCACGTTGACGGTGAATTGCCCATTGCGATTGATGAATTCCTTGGTGCCGTCCAGCGGATCCACCAGCCAATAGGTCCGCCATCGGCTCCGTTCCTCGAAGGGCAGATCGCTGGCCTCCTCGGAAAGGACCGGATACCCGGCTCCCAGCGTCGGCAACACCTCCATCAGGCAGCGGTGGGCCGCGGTGTCGGCCGCCGTCAAGGGGGAACGGTCCTCCTTGAACGCCACGTCGAATTCCGACTCGTAAATCTTCAGAATCCGCCGCCCCGCCCGGCGGGCGACATCGACGACCGCCGGCTGCAAAACCGCCAGATCCGTTCTTTGCATGAAGCGCTCCTAAAGTGGAATAATCGGGTTATTCTACGTCTTTATGGACAGGAACCAAATCGCCCTCCCCTGGCATCGCATCGATTCGGTCCTGCTGGACATGGACGGCACCCTGCTGGACCTGAGCTTCGACAACCACTTCTGGCTCGAATTCGTCCCTCGGCGGTACGCCCAGCGCCACGGCCTGACCCTGGGCGAGGCCGAGCAGGAATTGCTGCCCCGATTCGACGCTTTGAGGGGAAAACTGGCGTGGTACTGTCTGGATTACTGGAGCCGGGAACTCGGACTCGACTTGAGCCGTCTCAAGACAGAGGTCGCCGGCCTGATCCGGGTTCTTCCCCAGGTGACCGATTTTCTCGAAGCGGTGCGACACGCCGGCAAGTCACTGTGGCTGGTCACCAACGCCCATCCCGACACCCTGGCGCTGAAATTGGAACGGACCCGTCTGCGGATTTTCTTCGACCACATCGTCTGCAGCCATCATTATGGCCATCCCAAGGAGGATCAGCGCTTCTGGCAACGCCTGCAGCGGGAACGCCCCCTGGTGCCGGAACGGGCCCTGATGATCGACGACAGCGTCGCGGTCCTGGAGGCGGCCGCTGCGTTCGGCATCGCCCACCTGGTGGCGGTGACCCGGCCGGACAGCCGCCTGCCGCCGAGACCCATCGACGGCTTCCCTGCCGTGGAAAGCCTGGGCGACTTGTCGCCACCTGCCCCCAAAATGCTTGAAATTCAGCGGTGATTAAGCTGAAATGTTGCAGCGAGTTTCTCCTCAGCCATACTCTACAACTGCCATGTGGTGACACACGTGAGTGACGCTATCGTTCATGTAACCGACGACAATTTCGAAGAAGAAGTATTAAAATCCAAACAGCCGGTGCTGGTGGACTTCTGGGCGGAATGGTGCGGCCCGTGCAAAATGATCGCACCGATCCTGGACCAGATCGCCGAAGAATACCAAGAGCGCCTCAAGGTCGCCAAGCTGAACATCGACGAAAGCCCGAAAACGCCGCAGCATTACGGTGTTCGGGGTATTCCCACGCTGATGCTGTTCAAGGACGGTGAAGTCGAAGCCACCAAGGTCGGAGCCTTGAGCAAAGCGCAACTGGAGGCTTTCCTGGAACAGAATCTGTAAACACCCGATTGCCCGTCTATAATGAAACGTCGATAGGCGGGCAACGCCCTTCCCACGCACCGATCGCCTTCCGATCCTGCCGGTCCCGGCAGGCACGATTTACATTCCACACGATGATCTGAAAATGAACCTGACTGAACTGAAACGCAAAACCGCCGCCGAACTGCTGGAAATCGCGGAATCCCTCGGACTGGAGGGAGTTTCCAGAAGCCGGAAGCAAGACCTGATTTTCGCCATTCTCAAGAAGATCGCCAAGAACGGCGAGGACATCTACGGCGACGGTGTCCTGGAAATCCTGCAGGACGGCTTCGGATTTCTGCGCTCGGCCGACGCCTCCTTCCTGGCGGGTCCGGACGACATCTACGTCTCCCCCAGCCAGATCCGCCGTTTCAGCCTGCGCACCGGCGACACCGTTTCCGGCAAGATCCGCCCCCCCAAGGAAGGCGAGCGTTATTTCGCCATGCTCAAGGTGGAGCAGATCAACTTCGAACCGCCGGAAAACGCCAAGCACAAGGTGGATTTCTCCAACCTGACCCCCTTGTTCCCCCAGGAACGCTTCGTCCTGGAGATCGGCAACGGCAGCACCGAGGACCTGACCGCCCGGGTGATCGACCTGGTGGCCCCCATCGGCAAGGGACAGCGCGGCCTGATCGTCTCGCCGCCCAAGGCGGGCAAGACCATGATCCTGCAGAACATCGCCCATTCCATCGCCACCAAGCACCCCGAATGCTACCTGATCGTCCTGTTGATCGACGAGCGGCCCGAGGAGGTCACCGAGATGCAGCGGTGCGTCCGCGGCGAGGTGATCTCCAGCACCTTCGACGAACCGGCCACCCGGCACGTCCAGGTGGCGGAAATGGTGATCGAAAAGGCCAAACGACTGGTGGAACACAAACGCGACGTGGTCATCCTGCTCGACTCCATCACCCGTCTGGCGCGGGCCTACAACACCGTGGTGCCCTCATCGGGGAAACTGCTCACCGGCGGTGTCGACGCCAACGCCCTGGAAAAGCCCAAGCGCTTCTTCGGTGCCGCGCGCAACATCGAAGAAGGCGGCAGCCTGACCATCATCGCCACCGCCCTGATCGAAACCGGCTCCCGCATGGACGACGTCATCTACGAGGAATTCAAGGGAACCGGCAACATGGAGCTACACCTGGAACGCAAGATCGCGGAAAAGCGCATCTATCCGGCGATCAACATCAACCGCTCGGGTACCCGCCGGGAGGAATTCCTGGTGCCCCAGGACGAACTGCAGAAGATCTGGATCCTGCGCAAGATCCTGCAACCGATGGAGGAAGTCGCCGCCATCGAATTCCTCCTCGACCGGATGCGCCAGACCAAGACCAACGCCGAATTCTTCGAAGCTATGAAACGGGCCTGACCCGACAGGGGCGAATCACCCACAGAGTCGGTTCCGAAGCCCGGTTCTCCATACACCAACCGGAACGTCTCAGGTCGGCGAGCAACAGGGCGAGCGCTTGGCGGTCCACCCCCTCCGCCTCCTCGCCGAATCGAATCCACCCCCACAGGACGGATGTCAGGCGCAACCGCCCGACGGTGCCGAGCCAGACGGGAATGCCGTTTTCCAGCCGGTAACCGCTCGGCCACAGACGAACGATCAACGCGGTCTCGCCATCCTGGGGCTTCAGCCAGACCAGGGATTCCGGACGACCGGCATGAAGACGGGGCAGGACGGGCAACTGTTCCAGACGCGCTTCCGGCGCCAGCCAGAACAATACGTTGGCGATACCGGGCCGCCGGGCCGGACGCCACCGGCGGGTCGCCAGACGGGCGCGGATCGCCTCCAATTCGCCGGCCCATTGCAGGACCAGCGCCGTAACCGTTCACGAGCTTGGCGCAGGCAAAGCCTGAGGTTCTGGGATAGGGAGGCGAAAAGTGACCTTTCCATCGCACATGCCTTGGGCACAGATGGTCCGCAGG
>JALSGR010000162.1 GCA_026982635.1 Methylothermaceae bacterium
CCACCGTCAGCAGGGCGTTGATGGCCCGGATTCCCACGTCCAGCGGCTCGGTGATGGGCTGGCGCAGCAACGGATTCAAGGGTCGGCCCTGGAGCG
The DNA here is from genome assembly GCA_026982635.1 of Methylothermaceae bacterium. Lineage (GTDB taxonomy): Bacteria > Pseudomonadota > Gammaproteobacteria > Methylococcales > Methylothermaceae > Methylohalobius. Next base: position 97 of record JALSGR010000162.1, read on the forward strand.
GCCGGGTGGTCTCGTAGGCCAGCGGCCCCTTACCGTCGATGGGGTTGCCGGCACCGTCCAACACCCGTCCCAGCAATCCCATGCCCACCCGGGCGGAGCTGGGTTTCCCACTGGGAATGACCCGGCATCCAGGTTCCAGGCCGTAGACGTCCCCCACCGGCATCAGATACAGCTGTTCCTGGGCGAAACCCACCACCTCGGCCTCGATGCGCTCTCGGTAGGCGGTCTCCACCCAGCATTTGCCGCCGACGGGAGCCTGGCAGCCGATGGCCTCCAGGGTGAGGCCCACCATGCGCGACAACCGGCCTTCCACCACCAAAGGAGGCGATTTTACCTGCTGGCGCAGACGCTGCAGGTGCCGGCGCCACACATCCCTACGGTTCCAGTCGGGCCGGTTCATTTTGCCTCCTCCGCGGGGGGATCGTCGCGCCGCTCCCCCCCGAAGCTGGCGGCGATGACCGCCGCCAGCCGGGCCTCGACGGTGGCGTCGATCCGGGAGACTTCGGTTTCGACCCGGCAGCCGCCGCGGCCGATCAAGGGATCCTCGACGATCCGCCAGGGAACGCGGGTCTGATCCAGTTTCAGCGCCGAACGCACCAGTGCGGCGTCTTCCGGATGCATGGTCACGGTGGCGGTGCGCTGGGACGAGGGCAACAATCCCAGGGCTTCCCGGACCACGGCCACGATCTGTCCCGGATCGGTCTTCAGTTCGCGGCGGATCAATTGGCGGGCCACGGCGATCGCCAGAGCCGCCAACTCCTCCTCGATCTCACGGTCCAGTTGTTCCAGAGGCTCGCTCAGGGCGCTCATGAGGCGGCCGAGGTATTCGGCCTCGCGGGCCAGGGACTGCTCCGCCGCCGCCCGTCCCTCGGCCTCGCCCTTGTCGCGTCCCTCCCGGTAGCCCTGCTGGAAGCCCTTGTCGTAGCCTTCCTTGTAGCCTTCCTGGCTGCCTTTGTCGAAACCCTCCCGGTAGCCGCGCTCGCGCCCCTCCTTGGCGGCTTCCTCGAATGCCTGGCGCTGCATGGCCTCCAATTCCTCGGCGGTCGGGACCGGCGGCGGCTCGGCGGCCTCCTCCGGTTCGGGCTCCGGGTTGAGATCCTTCTCCAGGGCCTCGGCGAAGCTGTCGGATGGGGTCATCTCCGGCAAACGCCAGGGGGCGGCCTGTTGGAGCTCGGCCTCGGTGAACGCGTCCTTAGATGAGTTCATCGCCGCCACCGCCCAGGGCTATCTCACCGGCGTCCGCCAACCGGCGGGCGATCTGCAGAATCTCCTTCTGAGCCGATTCCACCTCGCTGAGCTTGGCCGGGGGCGAGGCTTCCAGATCGTCACGCAGCATTTCCGCCGCCCGCCGCGACATGTTGGCGAAGATCTTTTCCTTGAGGGCCTCGTCGGCGCCGCGCAGGGCCAGCAACAGGGTATCGGTGGAAACCTCCCGCAGCAGGGTCTGGATGCTGCGGTCGTCGAGCTTGGCCAGATCGTCGAACACGAACATCTTGTCCTGAATCTGGATGGCCAGGTCCGGGGCCTTTTCCTCCAACTGATCCATGACCTGGGCTTCCACGCTGCTCTCCACCATGTTGAGGATCTCGGCGGCCCGGTCGACGCCGCCGATGGTGGAGGATTTGACGTTCTTGCCCGACAGTTGACGCTCCATGATGGCGTCCAGCTCCCGAAGCGCGTCGGGCTGCACCGATTCCAGGGAAGCGATGCGCATGACCAGATCGGGGCGCATGTTTTCGGGCAGATACCCCAGCACCGCCGCCGACAGGGGCGGATCGAGCATCGACAGGATGATGGCGATGATCTGGGGATGCTCCAGACGGATCAGCTCGGCGATGGCTCGCGGCTCCATCCATTTGAGCTGCTCGATGCCGCGGCTGTGACGGCTGAGCAGGATCCGGTCGATGACGGCGCCGGCCCGGTCTTCACCCAGCGCTTCGGTCAGGACGTTGCGGATGTACTCGTCCGAGTTCAGGCCGAGGGCGGTCTGGTCACGGATCTGCTCCAGAAACGCCTCCACCACCTGCTCCACCACTTCGCCGCGAATGTTCTCCAGGCTGGCCATCGCCATCCCCAGCATCTGTACCTCCTTGGGCTCCAGATGCTTGAGCACCGCCGCCGCATGCTTCTGGCCCACCGCCAGCAGCAGCAAGCCGGCCCGGTCGGTTCCGTTCAAGTCCTCAATTTGAGGCATCTTCCGCCACCCAGTTCTTGATGACCTGCACCACCCGGTCCGGATCCTCGTCGATCAGACGGCGGACGAAGGCCAGGCGCTTCTCGTAGCTTTGCGGCCCTTCCAGCATCAGCAACTCCTCGCTTTCTTCCTCCAGGGACAATCGTTGTTCCTCGCCTTCCTCCTGCCCCTCTTCCGCCTCGCCGTCTTCTTCATCCTCCGACGCCGTTTCCGGCTCCGGCGGGGGCGGGAACAGGGCCTTCAGCAGCGGGCGCAAGACGGCGAACACCAGGATCAGCACCACCAGGAGGGCGAGGACGTATTTGGCCGCCGTCCATACCCAGGGCTGTTGCCACAGGGGAAGGGGCGGCGGGGCGATCCCCTCGTTGCCGTGAAAGGCCACGTTGGTCACGGTCACCCGGTCGCCGCGGCTGGCGTCGTAGCCGACCGCCTGTTTCACCAGGGCGGTGAGATTGTTGAGCTCCTCCTGGGTGTAGGGACGGGTCACGACGCTGCCGTCCTCTTGCACCAGGCGCAGATTGTCCACCGCCACCGCCACGGTGATGCGGCGGATTTCGCCGGTGGGCTGCTGGACATGGCTGACGGTGCGATCCAGCTCATAGTTGCGGATCAGTTTCTTTTGCACCTCCACCGGCCGTTCCTCCGCCTTCCCTTCGGCGCCTTTGGCCACCTCCGGAGCGGTTCCGGCGGCGGGGGGCTGATTGGTCAGAGCCCCTGGAACCCCCTGGACGGCGTCATAGCGTTCTTGCTTTTCTTCCTGCTCCTCGCTGCGCAGGGCCGGCAGATCGGGGTTGTACAGCTCCTCGGTGCGTTCGACCCGGGTAAAATCGATGTCAGCCGCCACCTGCGCCCTGAGGGCGTCGCGCCCCACCAGGGGGGTCAGCAGGGTTTCGATGCGTTCCAGCAGATAGGACTCGACCTTCTTCTTGTACTCGAACTGCTTGTCGGTCAGGGAAAGCTCGTCGGGATTGAGGTCCTGATCGTTGAGCAGATGGCCGTACTGATCCACCACGGTCACCCGTTTGGGCTCCAGCCGGGGCACCGCGGCCGCCACCAGGTGGACGATCGCCTTGACCTGGGAATGGGTCACCTCGTGCCCGGGCGCTAACTGGAGCAACACCGAGGCGCTCGGCGGCCGGCGCTGGCGGACGAAGACCGATTCCTTGGGCAGCGCCAGATGGACCCGGGCGGCCTTCACGCCTTCCAGGGTCATGATGGAACGAGCCAGCTCCCCTTCGAGGGCGTGCTGAAACCGGGCCTTCTCCAGATTGCGGCTGACCCCGAATCCGGGATCCTTCTCCAGAATCTCGAACCCCTGCCCGTCGTTACGGGGCAGGCCCTGGGCCGCCAGGCGCAATCGCAGTTCGTGGACCTCCTCGGCCGGTACCAGAATGGTGCCGCGCCGGCGGTCGATGCGATAGTCGGCCTGAAGCCGATCCAGGGCTTCGAGGATTTCCCCGGCCTGAGCCTCGTCCAGATCGAGAAACAGGGGTTTGTACTCCGGCGCCTGGGCCCACAGCAGCATCGCCACGCCGATGGCGACCACCATGGCCACCAGCGCCATCAGGCCGATGCGCCGTCCCCAGGAGAGCTCCCGCCAGGTCTTGAGGACCGGGTTGACCTCGACCGCCTCGACATCCTCGGTGGCCGCCAGCGCCTGCCCGGCGCCCGGAACCAGCGCCTGTTCCTGCTCGGCGCCGGCTTCGGAATTTTCGTTGGTCGTCGCCAGTTCCATCGTGCTCGGTCAAATATCCCTACATCTGCATGTTCATGATGTCTTTGTACGCCTCGACCAGCTTGTTGCGCACCTGCACCATGGCCTGAAAGGAAACGCTGGCCTTCTGCAACGACACCATGACCTCGGCCAGGGGCACGTCGGTCTCGCCCTTTTCGAAGGCCCTGGCGAGTTCGCCGGCCTGCTGCTGGGTCTGGTTCACGGTGTCGATGGAGTTGCGCAGCAAGGCGGCGAAATCGGTGGTCGCCGGTTCCTGCGGTGTCTTGTTGGCGGCCTGATCCCGCAACAGCCGCATCTGCGCCAGAACTTCGTTGACATCCCTCTGACTCATCGTTCTCACCCCTCGCTTCGGAAGCGGTGCCGGACGGGCGGCAAGTTCAACCGTCTTCCCCAAGACTAGCAGTTTTCATACCAGCCGCCTCAACAGGGCACGGTGATCCCGGCCTGGCGCATCTTGGCCAGCTTGTAGCGCAAGGTCCTGGGACTGATGCCCAATCGCTTGGCGGCCGACTTACGGCTGCCGTTCTCCTCCCGAAGGGTCTCGAGTATGATCTGCTCCTCCACGGAGCGCAGCCCCGCCTCCAAAGCGGCCGGGCGGGCCGGCGGCGTCGGCGGGGACTGAAATTCGCTCTCGTCCAGGATCAGGTCGTCCGGACCGATGGGACCGGTGGGATTGAGGATCAGGGCGCGCTGGATGACGTTCTCCAGCTCTCGGACGTTGCCGGGCCAGTGATAGGCCTGCAGTTTGCGCAGGGCGGCGGCCGACAGACACGGCAGCGGATTGCCGCCGTGACGCTTCAACAGCGCCCGGGCCAGGCCGGGAATGTCCTCCTGGCGTTCCCGCAGCGGCGGCAGCGACAGGGGAAACACGTTGATGCGGTAAAACAGGTCTTCCCGGAAACGCCCGGCACCGACCGCTTCGCGCAGATTCCGGTTGGAGGTGGCCAGAATCCGCACGTCCAGCTTTAGGGGGCGTCGCCCGCCCAGGCGTTCCACCTCCCGCTCCTGCAGCACGCGGAGCAGCTTGGCCTGAAGCGGCAGGCCCATTTCGGAAATCTCGTCCAGCAACAGGGTGCCGCCCTGGGCGATCTCGAACTTGCCCGGCGTCGTCCGCACCGCTCCGGTGAACGCCCCCTTCTCGTAGCCGAACAATTCCGCCTCCAGCATGTTCTCCGGAATGGCGGCGCAATTGATGGCCACGAAAGGACCGTCGCGGCGCGGCGAATGCCGGTGGAGATAGCGGGCGATCACCTCCTTACCGCTCCCCGACTCCCCCAGAATCAGGACCGTGGCGTCGGTCCCGGCCACTTTTTGCGCCAATTGATACACCCGCCGCATGGCCGGAGATTCCACCGCCTCCAGATGGGCGTGGGTGGACAGGGCCAGATAGCGCCTGGCCTGCTGGACCAGGGTCTCGGCCTCGAAGGGCTTGACCAGGTAGTCGCACGCCCCGGCCCGGATCGCCGCCACCGCCTGCTCGATGGTGCCGTAGGCGGTCATCAGCAGCACCGGCAGTTCCGGCCAGCGTTTCTTGATCCGTTCCAGCAGGGTACGACCGTCCATCGGGCTCATCCGGACGTCGCTGATCACCAGCCCGACGGATTCCCGCTCCAGCAAATCCAGAGCCTCGGCTCCGTCCCCCACCCGGGCCACTTGCCAGCCGGCCAGCTCCAAGGTGTCCTTGAGGGCTTCCCCCAGGGCCTGGTCGTCTTCCACGATGAGAATATCCAGCGCGCTCATCGGTCTTGTGCTCCTTCGTCTGAAAGCTGAAGTCCGCTCGGCAACGGCCGCTCGCCCCCGTTCCGGGGCAGGTACACGTGAAAGGCGCATCCCTCACCGGGACGGCTGTGGCAACATACCGTCCCACCGTGGGCCCGGACCACGCTCGCCACCACCGCCAGTCCCAGACCGGTGCCGTCGGGCCGGGTGGTGAAAAACGGCTCGAAAATCCGCCGCCGGGTGTCCTCGTCCATGCCGGGCCCGTCGTCGATCACGCTCAGGCATATCCGGTCGCCATCCTCCCGCGCCTGGACGATCACCTTGCCGCCGGGCTCCAACACCGCCAGAGCGTTGTCGAGCAGGTTGAGAAAGGCGCCTTCCAGGGCTTCGGCATTGCCCAGCAGCGACGCCCCCCGGCACTGATTGGCGACGGTCAGCCGGACGGCGGCGGCGATGAACTGAGGCTCGGCGGCCCGCCGCAAGCGGCGCAGGAATACCGCCACCGGGATCGGATCCATGACGAAACGGCCTTCTCTCGCATAGGCCAGCATGTCGTCGACCTGGCGCTCCAGATGGCGGAGACGCTCCAGAACCCGCGTACTGAAACGGCGGCGCCGCTCGGAATCCAGCCGGTCGTCGCCAAGCTGAGAGGCATAGAGAATGGCGGTCGACAACGGGGTACGCACTTGATGGGCCATACTGGCCACCATCTCCCCCATCGCCGACAGCCGTTTGTGCTGTTCCACCAGGCTCTGGAGCGCGTGGAGCTCGCTGACGTCGGTCAGCAGCAGGATCTGGCCCGGCTCGTCCCCGAGGGGACGGGCGGAAATGTTGACGATCCGGCCGTCGGGCAGCCGCCGCTCGTGGGGATTGTCCAGGGTGGGCAGAAAACGGGCGGCCAGAATCCCGCTCCAGTCTTCCCCCACCAGCGGCTCACCGAGTAGGTGCACCGCGGCCGGGTTGCATTCGACGATCCTGCCCTCACCGTCCACCACCACGACGCCGCCGGGCAGCAACTCCAGCAGCCGCTGCAGACGGTTGGCCAGCTTTTCCTTTTCCGTGAGAGTCTTGAGGCGTTCGCTGCGGGCGGCCGCCAGCTCGCGGTTGAGGCGGGCCACCTGACTTTCCAGCTCCCGATAGGACTCGGTGAGGGTGTGGGAAAGCCGATTGAAGACTTCGAAGGCCTGCCTGAGTTTTTCCGGATCGTCCAAAGACTGTAACTGGATCACCGCCGACTCGCTGAAAGTTTCTCCCGACTCCGGGGAAACTCCCAGCAAATACGGTGCCAAAAGAATTTTTCCGTGGAATCAGCCGCTTGGCCGACAGGCGTCAAGAATCCGACGATTCGTCGGCCCGCAGGCCGTATTTGCGCAGCTTCTCCACGAGGGTGGTGCGCCGCATTTTCAGCCGCTTGGCGGCATGGGCCACCACGCCGTGACATTCTTCCAGGGCCTGGCGGATCAGCTCCCGTTCCAGGGAACTGAGATGGGCCTTCAGATCCAGCCCTTCCTTGGGGAGCGTCGGGGGTTCGTCCGCCTGGGGAGGCGCCGCCTCCGCGACCGTCGGTTGCGGAGGCGGCGCCTCCCCGACCCGGCGGAGGATCTTCTCCGGCAAATCGCCCACGTCCACCACCCCGTAAGGGTACAACACCGCCAAACGCTCGATCAGGTTGGCCAGCTCCCGCACGTTGCCCGGCCAGTCGTAACGCTTGAGGGTTTCCAGGGCCGCCGCCGTCAACCGCACCGAACCGCGTTTTTCGTTTTCGATCCGGGCGATCAAGTCGGCCACCAGGGCCGGGATGTCCTCGCGCCGCTCCCGCAGCGCCGGGACTTCGATGGGAAAGACGTTGAGGCGGTAATACAGGTCTTCCCGGAAACGGCCGGCCTCGATCTCCGCCTCCAGATTGCGGTGGGTGGCGGCGATCACCCGCACGTCGCAGTGAATGGTGCGGTTGCTGCCGACGCGCTCGAAGCAGCGCTCCTGCAGGACCCGTAACAGCTTCACCTGCATCGCCAGGGGCATGTCGCCGATCTCGTCCAGGAACAGGGTGCCGCCCTCGGCCATCTCGAAGCGTCCCTGGCGGGCGCTGAGGGCGCCGGTGAACGCCCCCTTCTCGTGGCCGAACAGCTCGCTCTCCAGCAATTCGCCGGGGATCGCGCCGCAATTGACCGGCACGAAGGGCTTGTGGCGCCGCGACGACCGGTAGTGCAGGTTGCGGGCGATCACTTCCTTGCCGGTGCCCGACTCCCCCAGGATCAAGACGGTGACGTCGGTATCGGCCACCTGCTCGATCAGTTTGCGGGTCCGCCGGATGGCCGGGCTGTCGCCGGTGAGGCTGCGGAACAGCTCCAGGGAACGGCGGCTGCGCCGGCCGCTCTCCCGTTCCCGGGACAGGCGCTGGAACAGCTCGGTCAGCAGCGGATAAGTGGTGGGCCAGTCCAAGGTGGCCACCACGGCCTCCTCCACCGCGGTGGGCAAGCCATCCTGCTCGCCGCGCCGCCGGACCACGACGACGGGCGTCCGGGGAATTCGCCGGCGCAAGTGCTGCACCGTTCGGGCCAGGGCCTGGTCGCCGGCGACCAATGCCGCCTGGAAGTCGTCACCGGCGCTCAACACCTGCTCCAGCTCCCCGGGCGCGACGGCCACCACGGAATATTCGCTGAATTCCAGGATCGCCTGGATCTGGCGGCGATCCTCGGTGTCCGGGGCCACCAGCAGAATGGATTGCAATTTCATGGACGCATCACGAGCCGAAATCCGCCGGAAAAGTAAAACACCCCCTTCCGGGGTTGTCAAAAATTCGTCGTTTCGAGGCCCGCGATCAGCGGACAGGCGGTCAGCCGGTGGTGAGCGAACTTGACAACCCGCCGGGCAAGCCTTAGAAATCCACCTATCTGCAACGACATGGAGCGCTACTTCGTTGAGCGACATCCCCCTAAGCCTGCTGTTCGCCGCCCTGGGAGTCCTGATTCTGCTTTCGGCCTTCTTCTCCGGTTCCGAAACCGCCCTGATGGCGCTCAATCGGTACCGGCTGCAACATCTGGTCAAGAAGAAACACGCCAGCGCCCTGCTGGCCCAGAAGCTGCTGGAACGCCCCGACCGCCTCATCGGCCTGATCCTGCTGGGCAACAACTTCGTCAACATCCTCGCCTCCTCCCTGGCCACGGTCATCGCCCTGCGCCTCTACGGCGAGGCCGGCATTGCCATCGCCGCCGGCACCCTGACCCTGGTGGTTCTGATCTTCGCCGAGGTGGGTCCCAAGACGCTGGCCGCCACCCATCCCGAAGGGGTGGCCTTCTTCGCCGTCTGGATCCTGCTGCCGCTGCTGAAGATCTTCTATCCCCTGGTATGGCTGGTCAATCTGGTCACCAACAGCTTGCTGTGGATCGTCGGGGTGCGTCTGAAACAGGCGCCGGGCATGGTGCTCTCCTCCGAGGAGCTGCGCACGGTGGTGGCGGAAGCCGGCGCCCGCCTGCCGGAACGCTATCACGCCATGCTGCTCACCATCCTGGATCTGGAAAGCGCCACCGTCGAAGACGTGATGGTGCCCCGGCACGAAATCTGCGGCATCGACCTGGACGACCCGATCGAAACCATCGTTGAGAAGATCAAGACCAGCCGCCACACCCGTCTGCCGGTGTACAAGAAGAACATCGACAACGTGATCGGCCTGCTTCATCTCCGCAAGCTGTTGCCCAAGATTCCGGCGGACACCTTCGACAAGGAGACGCTGCGTCGGAATCTCGACGAGATCTATTTCGTCCCCGAGAACACGCCCCTCCATCAGGTGCTGGTGGATTTCAAGAAGCACAACAAACGCTTCGCCCTGGTGGTGGACGAGTACGGCGACGTCCTCGGGCTGGTCACCCTGACGGACATCATCCAGGAATTGATCGGCGGTCTGACCGAGGGCGCCGGCCTGGTCCAAAAGCAGAACGACGGCAGTTACATCGTCGACGCCGGCATCTCCATCCGCGAGCTCAACCGCCTGACCGGCTGGGAGTTGCCCACCGACGGCCCCAAGACCCTCAACGGCCTGATCATGGAACATCTGGAAACCATTCCCAGCCCCGGCACCAGCCTGCGCCTCAACGGTTTTCAGGTGGAAATCCTGCAAATGGACGGCAACGTAGTCAGCAAGGTCCGCATCTACCCCCAGTCCTGAAGTATCCCCTTCAAACCGACCGGCTATACTTGAAGGGGAACAACCGCTACGAGGGCGCCCATGGCGAAACTGACGTTGAGCTTCAAAGGCAACACGATCCAGGTGCACCGCTGCGACCGGGGAATCGTCACCGTCGGGCGCGATCCCGACAACACCATTACCATCGACAGCCTCGCCGTCGCCCCCAAGCACATCATCATCGACCTCGATCAGGCGGACGGCCCCGAACTGGTGCGGGAATGCGACGACCGCTTCCCGGTCCGAGTGAACGGCGAACCGGTCGATCGCCGTCGTCGACTTTCCGACGGGGACATCATCGGCCTGGGCAAGCACACCCTCACCTTTTCCGCTGAGACCTCGCCCCGGGCTTCGGAGACGGCGGCGGAGACGAAACCGCCGGCGAAAGAACCGACGGCGGTCCTGCAATTTCTCAACGGCAAGAACATCGGCCGGGTGATCCCCCTGAAGCAGGCCATGGTCCGCCTCGGCCATACCGACAACGGCGCCGTGATCGCCCGGCGCCGGAATGGCTATTTCCTCTCCAGTCTCGAAGGGGGACAGGACATCAGAATCAACGGGGAACCCCTCGGCGACCGCACCGTCGCCTTGAACCACGGCGACAAAATCGAAATCGACCGCAGCCGCCTGCTGTTCTGCCTCCAACCGTGAAAGACGGATTCAGGTTCCGGCGGCGCCGGGCGCTCCTTCCCGGGCCTTTGCCTGCAAGCGGCGTTTCTCCTCGGCCACCGCCCGGATCCGGGCCTGGCGCAGCGCCATTCCCAGCGCTTCCCCCCGCAACCCTTTGGCGACCAGATCCGCCGCCGTCACCCGCAACGCCGCCCGGCGCAGCGCCCGCCACCAGTCGGCCTGGGGGTAGGGACGGTCTTGCCATCCCTTCCGTCCTTGCATGTCGGCCTGGCACGCCAGCAGAAAGGGTTCGAAATCGCGATCCTGATGGAGCACGTCGAGGCCATAGAGCGTGTCGACGATGGTGGCGGGCCGCAACTCGAAGACCCGGTGGCACTGGCAGTGATAGCGCATCACTTGCCGGGCCAGACGATGATAGGACCGCGGCGCCTTCAGGCGTTGACACAGTTGCGCCAGGGGTTCCAGCCCCCGGGTTTCGTGCCCCCGGTGACTGGGCCACTGCTGCGGCGGCGTCAGCCCCTTGCCCAGATCGTGGGTCAGCACGGCGAAACGGGTCGCAGGGTCCGGGGTCAGACGCGCCGCCTGGGCCAGGGCCATGAGGACATGGATCCCGGTGTCGATCTCGGGGTGCCACTTCACCGGCTGGGGGACGCCGAACAGCCGATCGATCTCCGGGAACAGGCGGGCGTTGGCGCCGCATTCGCGCAACACCTCGAAAAACCGCGCCGGGGTCCGCTCCCCCAAGGCCCGCACCAATTCCTGCCATACCCGCTCCGGTGTCAGGGCGTCCACCTCGCCGGCGGCGACCATCCGCCGCATCAATTCCATGGTTTCCGGCGCCACCCGGAAGCCCAGATGAGCCAGTTTGGCAGCGAAACGGGCCACCCGCAGGATGCGCAGCGGATCTTCGACAAAGGCCGGGGAGACGTGACGCAAAATTCGCCTCTCCAGGTCCTCACGCCCGCCGTAGGGATCGATGAGCTCGCCGTCCGGGGTCATGGCCATGGCGTTGATGGTAAGATCGCGGCGTCGGAGGTCTTCTTCCAGGGTCACGTCCGGGGCGGCATGGACGGTGAAGCCGCGGTGTCCCGGCGCCACCTTGCGCTCGGTGCGGGCCAGGGCGTATTCTTCGTGCGTCTCCGGATGCAGGAACACCGGAAAATCCTTGCCGACCTGCTTGAAGCCGCGCCGTATCATACTTTCCGGGGTTTCCCCCACCACGACCCAGTCCCGCTCCTCGACCGGCAGCCCCAACAACCGATCCCGTACCGCACCACCCACCAGATACGCTTTCATCGCCACTTTCCTTTGCCAATCGTCTCGCCGACAGGTATTTTAACCGCCTGACCCATCCGCGACAGCGACGATGCGACCGGTCTACGACGCCACCGACATTCTCGAGGCCCATATCCTCAAAGGCTATCTGGAACAGCACGGCCTGCACGTTCACATCAGCGGCTATTACCTCCAGGGCGGCATCGGCGAGCTTCCGGTCACCGATCTGGTACGCCTGTGGGTGGCGGAGGACGAAGTGGAAAAAGCGCACGAACTGCTGGAAGCCTACCGGAACGCCTGACCGGCGATGCGCTGTGCGACGACCGGAATATTGCTTTTGGCAGCGTGGAGCGCCGTGGCCGAACCCCGACCGGAAATCCGCATCGAAGACGCCCCTCCCCGACTGGCCGACAACATCCGCGCCCACCTGAGCATCGGCCGCGAACCCTGTGACCGCTCGCTGGCGCGACTGCGGCCGTTGCGGCACCGGATCGAGCGCGAGGTCGATGCCGCCGCCCGGGCGCTGGGCTACTACCATCTCCGGATCGCCCGCCTGGAATTCCACCGGGGGCGGGAATGCTGGGGATTGACCGTGAAGATCGTCCCGGGCTCCCGGGTCCGAATCGCCCGCCTCCACCTGGTCATCGAAGGGGAAGCCGAAAACGATCCGGCGTTCCGGAAGCTGCGACAAGATCCGCCCATCCGAGTGGGAGACCCCCTCGACCACGGCCGCTACGAACGCCTCAAGCTGGCGTTCCACAACCTGGCCCTGCGTCGCGGCTATTTCGACGCCCGTTTCCGGGTACACGCGCTGAAGGTCGATCCCGCCCGCAACCGGGCCGAGATCGACCTGGTGTTCGCTTCCGGCCCGCGCTACCGCATCGGCCCCATCGAGGTGCGCCAGGATTTTCTCGATCCCGCCTTCCTCGACCGTTATCTCGGCCTCGAACCGGGCCGGCCTTACGAAGCCGGCCTCACGGCGGAACTGTACCGCCGCCTGGCCGCCACCGACCTGTTCCGGCAAATCGAGATCAAGACCCGGCCGGTGCGCCGTCCCCGTCCCGAAGTGGACGTCACCGTGCTCGTCAAGGCCAAAAAGCGCCGTCGTTTCAAGGTGGGTCTCGGCTTCGACACCGACACCGGCCCCCGACTCCGGTTCGGCTATCTCGACCGGTACCTCAACCGCCGCGGTCACCGCATCCAAGCCGACCTGAAGCTGTCTCTGATCGACCCCGGCTTCACCGGCAGCTATCGGATCCCCCTGGCCGGTCCCGACGAACATCTGGACTTCAACACCGGTTTCCGTCATGTCCGCCTCGACACCTACCGCGCCATCCAGAGCACCTTCAACGCCACCTATCTCCATCCGAGAGGCACCTGGACCGAGGCGGTCCGCCTCGGGCTGAGCTACGAACAGTCCCATTTCCAGGACAGGGCGGAACCGGTGTCCTCCCTGATGCTGGTCCCCTCGCTCCACTGGACCCACGAACGTCTCCGCCGGCCGGGCAGGTTCGTGGCCCGGGGGCGCAAATTCGACTTTCTCACCAGCGGCGGTGTCGCCCTGCTGGGGGACGCCGGTCACCACCTCAAGGCCCATCTGCGCGGCAGCTACATCTTTTCCCTTCCCTGGCACGCCCGGGTGTTGCATCGCTGGGAGCTAGGGGCTCTGTTCGCCCCCCGCTTCGCCAGCGTTCCTGCCGGCACCCGGTTCTACGCCGGCGGGAACCGGAGCGTCCGGGGTTACGGCTACCGGCGCCTCGGGCCGAAGAACGATGCGGGCGACGTCACCGGCGGCCGCTACGTGGGCGTCGCCAGCCTGGAATACGAACAGCGGTTTCTTCGGAACTGGGGACTGGCCCTGTTCCTCGACGCCGGCAACGCCTACGACCGCCTCGGTGAGATCGCCGACCAGGCGCGTTTCGGCGCCGGCGTGGGAATCCGCTGGTTCTCCCCGGTCGGGGTGATCCGGCTCGACCTCGCCACCCCGGTATGGCGCGACCGGCCGCAGCTCCGCCTCCACTTCTCCCTGGGTTCGGAACTGTGAAACGCGCCCTCGTATCGCTTCTGCTGCTGTTCTCGGCCCTGGCGCTGCTGCCGGCCAGCGAGCCGGGCACCCGGCTGCTGTTCCGGGCGATACAAGCGCTGCACCCCCCTTTGTCGATCCGCCGGATCGACGGCACCCTGCTCGACGATCTGCGTCTCGAGGGAGTGCGCTATCAAAGCGCCGGATGGCGACTGGAGGCCGCCACCATCCTGCTGCGCTGGCATCCCCCTTCCCTGGGCCGACGACAGGTGCGGATCCAGCGCCTCGAACTGATCGGCGTCACCCTCGAACTGGAGGAAACCCCCACCGCCCGGGAACCGGCCGTCCTGCCGGGAATCCGCCTCCCTGTGCCGGTGGTCGTCGATCATCTGGCCGTCGAGCGGCTCTCGATCCGGCGCCCCGGTGCCGAAACGGTCGCGATCGACCGCATCGATCTGAGCCTGAGCGCGAGGGGCCGGCGGCTGCAACTGCACCGGGCCACGGTAAAACAGGCCGCCTTCACCTTTCACGGCCACGGCCGCCTGCGCATGCAGGACCGCTATCCTCTCTCCCTGCGGTTCGACTGGCGCTATCGGCCTCACTTCCGCGGTCGGGGGGAGATCGACGGCGACTTGCGGCGCCTGATCCTGAACCATCGGCTCACCGCCCCCTTCACTGTCACCACCACCGGCACCCTGACCGGGATAACGCAACGGCCCGGCTTCGATCTCCAAGGCCGATGGCGGCAGATCCACTGGCCCCTCGACGCCAACCCCCACTGGCTGGCCCGCCAGGGAAACTATCGCCTCCACGGCGCTCTCGACGATTACCGGCTCTCGTTGACCGCCACCCTTGCCGGCTCCCGACTGCCTGCCACCCGGTTACTGCTCCGGGCCCGGGGAAATCTCGAGGGATTCGAACGCTTCGACCTTCAGGCCGAGGGGGAGGCGGGCAGCTTGACCGGCAGCGGGACGCTCCGCTGGGATCCTGCCTTGAGCTGGCGCGTGGCCCTGGCGGGAAACCACCTCGATCCCGGCTGGTGGCAGGCGGAATTTCCGGGTGATCTGCACCTGAACGCCCGATGCGAGGGACGGCTGTCCCCGGACCTACAGATGTCCCTGGATGTGGAACGTCTGGCGGGCAGGCTCCGCGATCGGCCTCTGCAGGCCCAGGGCCGGCTGACCTACCGGGACCGGCATCTGCACAGCGACCGTTTCGAGCTGTCCTGGGGCGGCAACCGCCTGCAGTTGCAGGGATCCAGCGAGCACCGGCGGCTGGATCTGAGCTTCCACCTCCACGCCCCCCGGCTCGACGCCGTCGCCCCGGGCCTGGCCGGCACCTTGAAAGGCCGGGGACGGATCAGCGGCACCCCCGCCCGGCCCCACATCAGTCTGTCCCTGCGGGGACACCGGCTCCGCTGGGGCGATCGGGTTTCCCTGAGGCGCCTGAGCCTGGAGGCCCGCGGCCGACCCAACGACCCGGACGCCCGGCTGCGCCTCGATCTTCGCCTGGTGCAGGCCGGCGCCTGGCGCTTCGACCAGGTGCGGCTCGACGCCTGGGGCCGGTTCACCGATCACCGCCTGCGGCTCGAGGCTCTGGGACCGCTGGGGCCGGTTCGCCTGAACGCCGCAGGCCGCTACCGGCCCGGCCAAACCGCGTCCTGGGAAGGACGGATCGGCCGCCTACCCCTGACGCTGCTGCAACCCCTGTTGCCCCCGGAAACCTCGATCACCGGCAACCTCAAGGCCCGTTTTTCCTATCGCCAATGGCCCGGGGGGCGCCGTGGACGACTGCACTGGCGGCTGCCGAAGGCCGCCCTCGCCGCCACGGTCGAATCCGGCCGC
>JALSGR010000163.1 GCA_026982635.1 Methylothermaceae bacterium
TCACGACGCGGTCGGTGCCCACCGATTCGAGCATGGCGGCCAGGTAACGCAGACTCACGGGGTCCCGCGGTTTGGTGCGGCGGTCCTTGCGGGCGTAGGCGAGGTAGGGCAGCACCAGGTTGATCTCACGCGCCGAGGCGTCGCGCAAGGCGCCGGTGAACATGAGCAGGCGCATCAATTTGTCGTTGACTCCCAGGTGGGGATCGCCATGTAGGGAAGCGAGTACGAACACCCGACGGTTCCGCACGCTCTGGAGGGGGCGGATCTTGAACTCCCCGTCCTCGAAGGGGCGTTCTTCATGGCCGGCGAGGCCGGTTCCCAGCCGGGCGGCGATGGCGGCCCCCAGATCCCGGGCGCCGGCAAGGGCGAACAGCAGCGGTGCGCTCATGGTCGCTACCTCGAAGCGGAAGTCCGGATCATTGTGAGACATCCGGACCCCGGTGGCAACGGTTGTCATCGATCGGCTTTTCCGGGATCCGGGAAGGGTCTCGTCTGCGGCTACCCCCCAGAAGGGGGGCGAGCTGCTATGCTTTAAGAGAAAGCGCGTCCGCCCGCCGGAGTCCGCCATGCAATACACCTGCAATGGTTTTTCCCAGCTCCACATCGACGTGGCCCGTTTCGCCACCGATGACTTCAATCCCTTCCACGATCCCCAAAAATGGCGGCGGCTGCGGGATAATCCGTTTCAGGGACCCATCGTGCTCGGTTTCCAGACGGTGACCTGGTTGGCCGAGCGAGTGGCGGAATTCCGCCGTCGCCACGACGATCCGGAACGGCTGGCGGAGCTGCCCTTCCACCATTACCAGCTCCAGTTTGCCGCCGCCCTGAAACCCGGACAGGCCTTCCAGCTTCTCGTCAAACCGTCGCGCTACGATGCGGAAAAGGGCATCCTCGCCAACCGGGTGTTGCTCAAAAGCCGCGACGGTCTGTTGTCCATGGGCCAGTGGAGCCGCTCCCGGACGGCGCTCCTGGAGGCTGGCCCGGATGTGCCGGCGGACCTTCACCGTCATCCGGACCGCAGCGATCTTCCCGGCGGCTGGTTCCTGAAGCGTAAGTTCATGATGACCGCCAATGGGAAAAACTTTCTGCTCGGCTGTCGGGTGGAGCCGTCGCACTATTTCGACGAATTGGAAGGACGGGTCCGGTTCCCGCCTCTTTTTCCGGTCAGTTACGTCTCCTGCGCTCTGCTGGAACGGGCCCGGAAACGCCGTCACGACTTCGAAGCCGAGCCCATGGTGTACACCCGCCACGAGGTGAGCATCGACCTTCGGGTGGCGGAGCGCATCCGCAGCAACGACCGGCTCCATCTCCTGATCCGGCCCGAGCGGGAATCGGCCGACGAGCACCGTTTCCTGTGTCTGGGGCGGATCGAAGACACGCCGCTGTTCACGGCGCGGATCTCTCTGGCGCCGCTGGCCCGGATCGTCGCGGCGCTGCGCCGCTGAAGTCGCCGTTCTGGTAAAATTCGGAGATTTTTACCACTGACGGATGGACATTCATGAGCGTACGTACCCGTTTTGCGCCGAGCCCGACCGGGTATCTTCACATCGGCGGGGCCCGCACCGCCCTGTTCAACTGGTTGTATGCGCGCAAGCACGGCGGCAGCTTCATTCTCCGCATCGAGGATACCGACCGGGAACGTTCCACCCGCGAATCGGTGAACGCCATTCTGGAGGGCATGGCATGGCTGGGTCTGGATTATGACGAAGGCCCCTATTTTCAGAGTGAACGCTTCGATCGCTACCGGGAGGTGATCGACCGTCTGCTGGAGGAAGGCAAGGCCTACCATTGTTACTGCACCCGGGAAGAACTGGAGGCGATGCGGGCCGAACAGATGGCGCGCAAACAGAAGCCGCGTTACGACGGTCGCTGCCGCGACCGCCGCGAGCCCCGTCCTGGCGTCGAACCGGTGGTCCGTTTCAAGAACCCTCTCGAGGGCGAGGTGGTCATCGAAGATCTGGTGCGGGGGCGGGTGGTGTTTCGCAACGAGGAGCTGGACGATTTGATCATCGCCCGTTCCGACGGCACCCCCACTTACAACCTGACCGTGGTGGTGGACGATCTGGACATGGGAATCACCCACGTGATCCGGGGTGACGATCATCTCAACAACACCCCGAGGCAGATCAACATCCTGCGCGCCCTGGGGGGCGAACCGCCCCGTTACGCCCATGTGCCGATGATTCTGGGGGAGGATGGCTCCCGGCTTTCCAAGCGGCACGGAGCCGTGAGCGTACTGGAATACCGCGACCAGGGCTATCTGCCGGAGGCGCTGCTCAATTACCTGGTCCGCCTGGGCTGGGCCTACGGTGACAAGGAGATCTTTTCCATCGACGAGATGATCGAGCTGTTCGACATC
>JALSGR010000164.1 GCA_026982635.1 Methylothermaceae bacterium
CCCACGCTGGCCTACGTCGCCGCCACTTCGGCGTTGGTGCCCCTGGTTTTTGGGATTGTCGTGGCGGCGGTCATGGCGGTGTGGTTGCCCGATACGCGCCCCTGGCGCCTTGCCGCCCTGTTATTTTACTGGCTTCCCCTTTATCTCTACGCCTTGGCGATACATTGGTGGTTCGGTGCGTTGGGGGTGTATGTGCGCGACTTGGCTCATCTTACGGCGCCTCTCAGCACCATGCTGATGTTTCTCTCGCCGGTTTTTTATTCGGCGGAAATTCTGCCCCCGCCGTGGAATACTTGGATCGTGTACAACCCGCTCACCGTACCGATCGAGACCGCCCGTACCTTATTGTTCGAGCCGTCCTGGCCCGCTCCAGGGCCAACACTGATTTCATTGGCCGTCGCCTTGATGCTTGCCTTCAGTGGACGCATCGTGTTCCGCAAACTCCAGCGGGGATTTGCCGATGTTCTCTGAAAATCTGCCGCCAGGCGCGCTCGTCCTCGACGATGTCGGCAAATGCTACCGGCGCTATGCCCGCCCCATCGACTGGCTCAAGGAGCGGTTGACTCGCCGTCCATACGCCATCGAACATTGGGCCGTGCGCGATGTTACCTTCCGCATGCAGCCTGGCGAATCCCTCGGCATCGTCGGTGTGAACGGCGCTGGTAAATCCACCTTGCTGCAAATGATCGCCGGCACCCTCACGCCCACGACCGGCACGTTGCGCAAAAACGGGCGTGTTGCCGCGCTCCTGGAACTGGGCGCCGGTTTCAATCCAGAGTTCACCGGCCGGGAAAACGCCCGCCTCAACGCCGCGATCATGGGCTTGGATGGCGACGAAATCGAGGCGTTGTTGCCGGAGATCATCGCCTTCTCGGAGATTGGCGAGGCGATCGACCATCCCGTCAAAACCTATTCGAGCGGCATGTTCGTGCGGCTCGCCTTTTCCGTGGCCACCGCCATCGAACCGGACATCCTCATCATCGACGAAGCGTTGTCGGTGGGGGATGGGGCGTTCGCCCGTAAATCGTTCAGCCGTATCATGGAACTGCGCGAGCGCGGCGTCACCTTGCTGTTTTGCTCCCATATGCTCTACCAGGTCGAACGCCTGTGCGACCGCGCCGTCTGGATCGACCAGGGTCGTCCTGTCATGATAGGCCCCGCCTCCCGGGTTGTTCAGGCTTATCAGATGGAGCTCGACCGACGCTATGAAGATGACGGCAAGAAGGCGGCTTGCGACGTGCCCCAATCTGCATCGGTCGCGGGACACGCACGTATCCGCGCGGTGCGTTTGACCGTCGATGGCGAGCCTCCTGAGGCCTGCGTCGCCCGAACGCATCAGTCGACGGTCGCCATCGAGATCGAATTCGATAGCGATCCCGGCTTGCCGGCGCCCGGTGTCGCTTGCCTCGTCCACACGGCGGATGGGAAAAATCTTTCGAGCATGGGGAGTTGGATCAGCGGTCCCAAACCGATTCCACGTTCGGCCGATGGCCGCGCATCTTGCCGGCTCGAGCTGCCGAATATTCCTCTGTTGCGCGGTACCTATACGATCAGCGTTTTCCTCATGTGTGAACGTGGCATACATGTCTACGATCATGTCGAGTACTGCGCCTCTTTCAGCGTCGAGACCCCGACCGAACAACTCGGTTGGGTCGATTTACCGCACCGATGGCACAGCACCACCTCTGACCCGAGCGCATGAACCCTTTCATCCGAATCCGGGAGACACTCGACTATGAAGTGCTCCTGCCGGCCTGCGCCCACCTGCCGGAGCCCTTCGCGACCGCATTGACGCATCTGCGAGCCCGTGCCATGCTGGCCGCCGAGCGGGACTGGCGTCATCACGTGGGGGACATCGGCACCGGTATTCGCCGTCGTCAAGCGTTAGAGGAGATCAACGCCTACCGTGCCCCATCGCCTCCGATCCCCTTATCGACCGTATATCGCGCGTGGGCGGAAGATGAACTCGATACCGCCCGGCTGATCTCTGGCGATTTGCCCCGTCGCATCGTGTGTCCGACGCTGCCTGCCGAACAAACGATTTGGATTACCGCTCATTTCGGTGCATCGATCAATGGGGCGACCTTCGTTCATGCGACCGGCCGCGTCACTGACGCGCTGGCTTCGGACATCGTCCTCTCTCCCAAGTTGCCGCCGGCCATCAAGCGGTTTTACGCGCGCAAATATCGTGCGCTCGAGGCCGCTTTTCGCGGTGGCCGGGTGCTCTATTACGAACGCCACCTCAAACGGCTGTATCGCCGCGTACGACAGGGCAACGACTTGATCGTCGTCACGGATCTGCCGTCGGCGACGGAAGAAGCATCTATTTGTGTTCCCCTGTTTGGAAAAAAGAGAAGATTCGCGATCGGCGCCGCCAAGTTGGCGGCGGCCGCTGGTATCGCCTTGCAACCGTATGTCATTCTTCCCGATGGCCCGTTTCGTAAAGTCGTGCTCGGTCCGCGCATTCGGGGCCGACGCCCAAAAGATTTTTTGCCCGCTTACGTCTTTTTGGCCGATCATATCGAGCGCCGACCGCAGTGTTGGTGGGCTTTGGATCTGTTGCCACTGATGCCGACGTTGACTAAAACCAGTCGACGTACCCAATGAGGAACAGATTCGCTGTGAGGTCTAACTGTCGATCGTCTCTATTTCGTAGGAGCAGCGGGAGATCGCCCCCGCCGTGCCGGACGGCGACAGGAAAGCGGCGCGTTGTTTTCATGGTATTGAAATAGGAATGACGGATGCATTTCGACGTTCTGAAGTACCCCGTTGTGTTCTCCACCCCCGGGCGTTTCACCGACGTGACCGCCTGGCATGGTCTGCTGCCGGTGGCGTATGCCTTGGTCGCGCTTCACCGGCCGAGCGTTTTCGTGGAGCTGGGAACCCACAAGGGGGATTCCTATTGTGCCTTCTGCCAGGCAGTGGCGGCGTTGGCGCTTCCCACCCGTTGTTACGCGGTGGATACCTGGGAAGGGGACCCGCACGCCGGCTTCTACGATGCCACGGTGTATGAAGATCTGCGCGCCTATCACGACCCCCGCTACGGGCGTTTTTCCACCCTGTTGCGCATGACCTTCGACCAGGCCCTGTCCCATTTCGACGACGGGGAGATCGATCTGCTTCACATCGACGGCCTGCACAGCTATGAGGCGGTGAAGCACGATTTCGAAACCTGGCTGCCGAAAATGAGCCGGCGGGGCGTGGTGCTCTTTCACGACATCGCCGTGCGGGAGAAGGGTTTCGGCGTCTGGCGACTCTGGGAGGAGATCGCCCGGCGTTATCCGACCTGTCGGTTCGGTTTCAGCCACGGCCTCGGCATCGCCGCCGTCGGGGATGCGGCCTTGGATGGGGATCTGGGGGCGTGGTTCGGGGCAGGGGCGGAATGGGAACGGATTCACGCCCTGTTCGCCGCCCTGGGCGATCGTTGGATGAAGCAGGACCGCATCCGGCTGCTGGAGACCGAACTGGAAGGACGTCGGCGCGAGCTTGCTGAAGCCGCGCGGCGGATGGACGAGGAGCACGAACGTTGGCAGCGGTGGAGCGAGGAGAAGGCGGCTGAGATCGGCCGCCTGCAGTCCGCCCTGGAGGAGCAGCAGGCCAGAGCGGAGCAGGCGTCCGCCCGTCTGCGGGAACAGGAGGCGGTGTTGGCCTCCGCGCAGCGGCAGATGGAGATCGTCCGGGAGAGCTGGCTGTGGCGGGCGCTGGGGCGTCGTCTGTTCCCCGACGTGGTATCCGAGCCGCCGCTGTCGTTCTTCCCTGCGGTGACGTTGGAAAGAACGTCTCCCGTACAGTTGCCCGAGGGAATCTGGTCCGGTGCCGGGAAAGACTGGGGTGGGATGCGGCGCTTCCTCGTGCCGATGGAGGCGGTCGGTTGTCAGGTCGTCCGGCGGGGGAGTGTATTGCAGGTCCAGGCCGGCGGTGGGCGGCTGGTGATCCGGCTGGACGCCCCGGCCAGGGACGTGAAAGTGGTGTTCAGGATCGCCGGGGAGACGCCGCTCGAATTCTTCGTCGAATTTGGCATTTTGGAAGGAAATGTTTGGCGTCCCCTGCTCAGGGACGGGGTTCGAGTGATCCCGGGAACCCCCACCGTCCTCCATCGCCATCTGCCGGCGACGGCCGACGCCATGGCGTTCGAATTTCCGTCTCCGGGGGAGGTGCCCCTCGCCCAGATCGCGGTGATCGCGATCAGCCCTCTGGAGCGCGTCGTCGGGCCGGTGGTATCACGGTTGTGCCGTCCGGGCGGGAAGCCGGCCGCCGGAAACGATCGTCCGCAGCTCGCTGTTTCCACCGTGGCGGAGTCGTCCGCTCGCCTGGTACGGCCTGCCGAATCGCCGTCGGCGGACCCATACGCCTACATGAGCCAGGATCGGCAGGTCTCCCTCGCCGGCCGCCGGGTGGCGGTGCTGGCCTCGAGCGAAGGCAACGACTTCATGGCCGAGATCGCCGCGACGATGGCCGGGGCCGCCGAGGCGCTGGGGGGCGAAGTCGTGCGAGGGGACGAGCGCAGCCTTTCGGATTTTGACGGCTTCGATTGGGTGATCGTCACGGCGCCCCACGAATTTTTCACCCTGGGTGCCGGCCGGCAGTGGCCGGCCGTTCTGGAGTCCTATCGGGACCGGCTGTTGCTTTTCAACACCGAACAGCCTCAGACTTCGTGGTTTCAGGCCGCCGCCCCTTTCTTTCCACTCGCCCGCGCGCTGCTGGACATCCATTATCAGACCGCGGTTCATCTCAGGCGGCAGGGCTTTCCCGCCTACTTCGTGCCCCTCGGGCCCCTTTCCCGTTCGGGAACACCGCAGGCGCTGCCGTCCCATCCGGCCTTCGAGCACCTGGCGCCCGCGGTGCGCGAGCGGCTGCCCGACGACTACGGCGCCCGCCCTTTCGACGTGGTGTTCGTCGGCACCGCCTCCCCCCGGCGCCAGGCGTTCTTCGCCCGTCACGCCCGCTTCTTCGCCGGACTCAACACCTTCCTCTACCTGCCGGAAGGCAACGCTCCCTTCAAGGACGGGCAGTTGCGCACCCTCGATTTCGCCGCCCTTTCGGGGTTGATGCGGCGCGCCAAGATCGTGCTCAACGTACACCGGGACGAACAGCCATATCTGGAATGGCAGCGGATGGTGAACCTGGGGATACTGCAGGAGACGCTGGTGATCAGCGAGCATTGCGATTTCTGTCCCGCCCTTCGGGCCAACGGGGATTACATCGACCTGCCGTTGACGCTGATTCCCGAGGCCTGTTCCCATTATCTGGCCCATCCCGAGGAAGCCGAACGGTTCGCGGCCCGGGCCTGCGAGCGGTTGCGCCGGGATCTGCCCATGACCCGGGTGTTGGCCCGCCTGTTGGCTGCATTGGAGGAAACATCATGATCACCGCGGCCCCCTTCGACGTACTGTGGGAACGTACCGTTCCGGAAGCGCCGCCGCCCCGCGTGAGCGTCGTCATCACCTGTTACCGCTACGGCAAGGAATGCCGGGAAGCGCTGGACAGCCTCGCGCGCCAGACCGAACCCGGTTTCGACGTCGTGGTGGTGGACGACTGTTCCCCGGACGACGCCGCCGAGCAGGTGCGGGACTGGATGGAGCGGTCCGACCACCGCTGTTTCCGCACCCTGAAATTGCTTCGTCACCGGAGCAATCAGGGGCTGTCCCAGGCCCGCAATACCGCGCTCGCCCAGGTGGAGACGCCTTTCGTTTTCGTTCTCGACGCCGACAACCAGATCTACCCCCTTTGCCTGCAAACCCTGCGCGAGGCCCTGGAAAACGCCGGCGCCGAGATGGCCTACAGCATCATCGAATGCTTCGGCGACGAGGAAACGTTGATCAACACGGAAATCTGGCAGCCGGAAAAATTCGCCCACGGCAATTACATCGACGCCATGGCCATGATCCGGCTCGACGCTCTGGAGGCGGTCGGCGGTTACCGCCGTATGCCCCACAACTTCGGTTGGGAGGATTACGACCTGTGGTGCTCCTTCGTGGACCGCGGTTTCCGCGGCTGTTACGTACCCCGGATCCTGTGCCGTTACCGGGTGCACGGCCAGTCGATGCTGCGCACCGTGACCAATCCCTACGTCCTGGCGCAGGGGGAAGTGCTGCGGGCGGACATGGAACGCCACCACAGCTTCAAGTTCAATTTCGGGTAGTGACCATTACGAATCAGGCGCAGGGTCGGGCGCTGCCACGCCGGTGACGAAACGAATGGCTTCTTCCGGCGGTTTGCTCACCGCCACCAGCAATTCCACCACCGCCTGTAACAATTGATAGACCGCGTCGGCGTAGCGGGCCTCGGCTTCGCTGACCCGCTGTTCCGCGTCGAGCACGTCCACGGTGTTGCGGGTGCCGGCCAGCACCCCCTTGCGGGTTGCGGTCAGGGCTTGACGGGCGGAACTGAGGGCCTGGCGCCGCGCTTTCACCTCGCTCTCTCCGGCGCGGACCCGGGTGTAGGCGTCCAGCACCATTTGCCGGATCTCCAGGCTGCGGGCGTCGAGGCGGAATTGCGCCTCCTGCAGCTGGGCTTGGGCCTGGCGGATGGCGGCCGCCGTGCCGCCGCCGGAGAAGATCGGCAGCGAGGCTTGCAAGCCGACGGTGCCGGTCTTGAAGGTTTGGTTCAGGGTGATTTCGCTGTCGCTGCTGCTTTGTCGGTAGCCGGCGACGAAGTCCAGGGTGGGTTTGTGGCCGCCCCAGGCTTGCTGAACCCGGCGCCGGGCCGCCTCCACCTCGGCCCGCAGCGCCTTCAGGCCGGCGTTGACTTGCAGGGCCTCCTCCACCCAGGCGCTCGCCTGGCGGGCCAACACCGTCCGGGCCACGCTGTGGCGGTCGGCCAGATCGACCAGCTCGGCGGCTCGCACCGACTGGCCGATGAGGAGGCTCAAACGCTGCTGGGCGATTTCCAGCCGGCCTTGCCAGTGGATGACCTGGGCCTCGGCTTCGTCGAGCCGCGCCTGGGCTTCTTCCACGTCGGTGCGGGTGCCGTCGCCGTTGGCGAAAGCCGCCTTGGCCTGCCGCAACACCGCCTGGTGACGGCGCAGATCGGTCCGGGCGACGTTCAATTGGGCCGAGACATCCAAAACCTGCAGATAAGCCTGGGCCAGGCGGGCCAGGAGATTGTCCCGTTCGTCAGTCAGCCGCATCCGGCTGCTGCGGGCCAGGTCTTTGGCCTGTTGATAGGCGGCCCATTCGCTCGGGCGGTACAGTGGTTGGGTGAGATTGACCCCCCAGTTCCAGGAATTGGTCTGATAGGCGGGCAGGGAGCGTCCCGATACTTCCCGTTTCGTCCACATCTTGCGGAGGGCGCCGCTGGCCCCCAACCGGGGCAGCAATTTGGCCCGGGCGATGCCGATGCCTTCCTCGTCGGCGGCGGCGCGGGCGGCCGCCGCTTGATAACTCGGATCGGTGGCCAACGCCAGCCGGTAGGCTTCCGCCAGGTCGAGAGCGTGCACTGGACCGAAGGCCAACAGCCCCAGCGCCGCCGTTATGCCGCGTATCGTGCTCATTCTTCCGTCAGGGCCGTGTGCAGGCGCTTCATCAGCGGTTTCAGCAGATACTGCATCAAGGTCTGTTCGCCGGTCTTGATGATGACCGTCGCCGGCATGCCCGGTTGCAGCCGCAGGTCGCCGAGTTTGCGCAAGCCCTCGGGGGTCACCTTCACTCGGGCCAGATAATAGGGCGACTGATTGGGATTGCCGGGCACGATGATGTCGGCGGATACCGAAACCACCTCGCCCGCCAGAATCAATTGCGGCTGGCTGATGAACGCGCCGATCTGGATGTCCGCCGCCTGGCCCGGGTGGATACGGTCGATCATATGGGGAGGAATCCGCACGTCGAACAGGAGTTGTTCGTCCTCCGGGATGATCTCCATCAGCGGTTCGCCGGGGCGCACGACGCCGCCGACGGTGTGCACCTTGAGATCGTTCACGAAGCCGCTCACCGGCGCCCGGATGATGGTATGGGCCAATTCGCTCTTGAGGGCCTCGAGCTGTTCCGCCGTCGTCGCCAGTTTTTGGATGACCTCCGCCAGTTGGGTTTTTACCTCTTTGTGATAATCCTTGCGTACCTGGCGAATGCGCAGCTCGGTTTCCTCCGCCTGGCGACGGGCCACTTCCATCCGGTTGCGCAACTCCAGCGCCTGGCGCTCCAGTTCCAACTGTCGATTGCGCGGCGCGTAGCCTTCCCGGGCCAAGGCCCGCATCCCCGCCAATTGCTGCTGGAGGAAGGCCAACTGAGCCTCGGCGGAGCGCGCCTGGGCCCGGTAGGTTTCCAGTTGGGCCCGCAGCAGCTCGATCTCGCCCCGCAGGGCGCGCCGCCGGGCGTGGAACAGGGCCTCTTGCAGCGCCCGTTGGCTGTCGGCATCGCCTTCGCTACCGGCCTCGATCAGCTCCTGGGGAAATTCCACCGTCTCGGCGTCCCGCTGTTCCGCCTCCAGCCGGCTTTTCTGCGCCAGCAGGGCGTAATAGGTCTTGAGGGTGGCGCGGTAATCGGCCCCGATCTGGGTATCGTCCAGGGTGACGAGGGGATCGCCCGCCTCGACGTGTTGGGCCTCGACCACGTGGATGGCTTTCACGATGCCGCCCTTGAGGTGGGCGATGGTTTTACGCTGCGACGCCACCACCGCCGTGCCCGGCGCCGGCACGCCGGCGTCCAGCGGCGCCAGCGCCGCCCACAGAAAAAAGCCGCCGAAGCCAACCAGCAACACGACGAGGCCGAGGCGGGTGTACCGCCCCAGATCCCGCGCCGGTTCCAACGGGGGCGGCTGGGTTCGCACCGCCCGCCCTTCGATGGGGGAATTGGGGGAGGGAAGGGTTTTTTCCGTCATGATCCTATGGGGTTTGGGGAGTTTTCGCCGACTGCCGCCCCGCCGATTGCAGAGCTTTCAGAACCTCGTCGCGGGGGCCGTAGGCCCGCAACATGCCCTCGTTCAGCACCAGCAAGCGATCCACCGCGTTGAGAATGTTGACCCGATGGGTGATGACCACCACCGTGCGCCCTTCCTGCTTCAGGCGCCGGACGCTGGCCACCAGCGCCGCCTCGCCGGCGTCGTCCAGGTTGGAATTGGGCTCGTCGAGGACGATCAAGCGCGGATCGCCGTACAAGGCCCGCGCCAAGGCGATGCGCTGGCGCTGCCCGCCGGACAGTACCGCCCCGCCGGGGCCGATTTGGGTTTCATACCCTTGGGGAAAGCGCAAAATCATCTCGTGGACGTTGGCCCGCTGGGCGGCGGCGACGATCTTTTCCGAATCCAGCGGCCCGAAGCGGGCGATGTTCTCGGCGATGGTGCCCTCGAACAGCTCCACGTCCTGGGGCACATAACCCAGGTACGGCCCCAGCTCCGCCTTGTTCCATTGGCTGATGTCGGCCCCGTCCAGGCGCACCTTGCCGGCGTGGGGCGCCCACACCCCCACCAGCAGGCGGGCCAGGGTGGATTTGCCCGAGCCCGACGGGCCGATCAGGCCCACCACCGTGCCGGCGGGGATCTCGAAGGCGACGCCCCGCAGCACCGGCGCTTGGGCGCCCGGCGGCACCGCCACCACGTTCTCCACTTTCACGTCTCCCGCGGGGGGCGGCAGGGACAGATGAGGCGGACGGGCGGGGAACTGGGCCAGCAATTCCTCCAGCCGCCCGTAATTCTGGCGCGCCTGGA
The DNA here is from genome assembly GCA_026982635.1 of Methylothermaceae bacterium. Classification (GTDB taxonomy): domain Bacteria; phylum Pseudomonadota; class Gammaproteobacteria; order Methylococcales; family Methylothermaceae; genus Methylohalobius. Next base: position 9,640 of record JALSGR010000164.1, read on the forward strand.
CGAAGCCGCGCCAATTGGCGATGAGCTGCTCCACCGGCGCCAGCGCCCGCCCCAACAGGATGGAAGCGGCGATCATGCCGCCGGCGCTCATGTCGCCCTGGATAGCGAAATAGGCCCCCAGGCCCAACACCAGCGACTGCACCGAAATACGCACGAAGCGGGTCAGGGCGGAGATCGCCCCGGCCCGATCCGAGGCCAGCGCCTGCAGGGCCAGAACCTCGCCATGCTTGTCCAGCCAGCGTTTGCGCAGATGGGGCAACATGCCCAGCGCCTCGATCACCTCGGCGTTGACCAGGCTGTTGCCGGCGAAGTTCAGGGCCTGGTTGGCGGTCTGGTTGGCCGCTTGCAGGGGCTTGCGGGTGAGCCACTCGGTGGCCACCGCCAGGCCGCTCAGCACCAATACGGCGGCGGTCCCGAACCATCCCAGCCACGGATTGAGCAGGAAGATGACCCCCAGATAGACCGGCGTCCACGGGGCGTCGAAAAAGGCGAAGGGGCCGTTGCCGGTGACGAACTGGCGCAGATTGGCCAGGTCCGTCAACGCCTGGCGGGCGTTGGCCCCGCCGCGGCGCAGGCTGGCCTCGAAGGCGGCGTCGAACACCCGCTGGTTCAACTCGTCCTCCATCGCCGTGCCGATCCGCACCAACACCCGCGAGCGCACGAACTCCAGGGCGCTGAGCAGGACGTACAGCCCCAGCACCAGCACCGTCAACAGCCACAGGGTGGTCTCGTTGCGGCTCGACAGGACGCGGTCGTATATCTGAAGCATATACAGCGAGGGCGTCAGCATGAGCAGATTGATGGCGAAGGAAAAGGCGCCGACGACGAGGAAATAACGCTTGAGCCGGGTCAGCGCCCAGCGTAGCTCGGAGGTGGTCTGTGACATGTAAAAGGTGGATTGGAATTTAGGCTGAATGGCAGCGCGCTATTATACTCATACTCATGTGACACAACGAGGTCGGCGGCGGCCTTTTTCGCCGTTGCACGAACGCCAACAAAATTTTGCCGAAAACCCGAAATCCAACCCTTGACACCAGGCCGGCCTTGATCCATAGTTGATGGCAATGCTGGGCCGCCCCGTTGTGGGTGGGCCTGGTTGGGGTTTTCAGGGACTTTCCGTTTGTCAAACTTCCAATCTGAGGAGAAACCCACATGGCAGTAGTACTTCCGTTGCCCACTACGACGAGAGTGGAATTGGTTCGGGTGACCAAGGCGTTGTTCGACGCCGCCCCCGGTTATACTTATCTCACCGCTTTCGAGGAGGCGGCAGGCCAGCTCGGCGGCGTGGCCGCGGTGGTGAACGCGCTGCTTCCCTTCGCCACCGACAAGCCCAACGACGCCGAGGCGGTGGCCGATCTCATCGTCAACAACCTCCGTCTGACCGGCGACGCCGCCACCGCGGCCAAGGCTTATCTGGTGGCCCAGTTCCAGGCCAATCCCGGCAATTTCGGCCAGGTGATCGTCGATGCCATGAACGCCCTGGTCACCCTGGTCAACGATCCGGTCTTCGGCCCCGCGGCCCAGGCGTTCAACGCCAGCATCGCTACAGCTTATGCGTTCTCTATTGATCCGGCTAATACCACCACTGATCTGGGTGCCTTGAGGCAAGCCGACGAACCGGCAGGTCAGGGATCGGGGGGCGCTCAGGTATTCAATCTGAGCGAAAACGTGGAAACCGTTACCGGTACCGATGGCGACGATACTTTCAATGCGCCCACCAAGGTGATTCCTGGTTTGGGTCAGGTGAACACCCTGCAGACAGGTGATAACCTAGATGGCAAAGGTGGAACCGATACCCTGGTAGGTCAGTTGGTGGCCAATGCCACACCCACCATAAACAACATCGAGAACCTGAAACTGACTAGCTTTGGTAATACCACCTTAAATCTGACCAATAGCAGCGGCATTCAGAACATTGAGTTTACCGGCAATACGGGTACGGCGACGGTAACCGGGTTGGCGGGGCTGGTGCCTGTGTCGGCTTCGGGTATTGTGGGTAACCAAAATATCACGATTAACTATCTGGACAGTGCTTTGGGGGGGGCGAGCGATGCCCAGAAGGTTAGTCTCAACAATGCTCAGCTTGGGACTTTGACCTTTAACAACACCACAAACGGCGGCGTGGAGTCGCTTGAAATCAGCAGTAGCGCCTCCACAATCCGTACTATCAATGGTTCGGCGGCTATCAATAACACCACTACGGTGACCGTCGATGGCGACAGCCTAACTCTAGGGAACTTTACCAATTATCCAAACGTTGGAAACCTTGCTGGGAGTGGTCTTGATGGCCTGAGCAAGCTCACCACCTTCGATGCATCCAAAGCAACGGGTGCAGTCAAGGCAGTTGTCTCCACCGGCGCCACCAACAATGTGGTGACGGTAAAAGGCGGTAAAGGTGACGATACCATCGTCCTGGGCACCACCTTGACTAAGCAGGATAGCGTCGATCTAGGCGATGGCACCGATACTCTCGTGATCCAAGGCAACGCCAATGCCAGCAGTTATCAGATTGCCAATGTGGAGAAGCTGGAAGTCTTTACCAACGGGGCGAACACGGTCAACGCCAAGGCTCTCGGTGTGAATGACATCGAGGTAGTGACCACTAACAATACCCATTCGGTGACTGTCAATGGCTTGGCGGACAAGGGTATGGTGACGGTGACCGATCAGGTTAGTGCGGCTCCTAATGTGCTTGCCGCTTTGACGGTCAACGGTGCCAACACCATCGGCAGTGATGATACGGTCACTTTGAAGATGAACGCCCGCGACCCGGTTCCGGGTGGTTCTGCGCCGTTTACGCCCAGCTTGACTTTGACTAAGGCGACCCTCAACCAATTCGAGAACGTCAATATCGAATCCACGGGGGTAGCCGGGGCGACCAATGCTATTACCACCTTGACTGATGCCGCGCAACGGAAAGTCACGATTACCGGAGACCGCGACTTGGTGATTAGTAGCACACTCACTGCGGCTACAGTGGATGCATCGAGTTTCACCGGCAATCTATCTATTGTGGCCTCTGGCAGTGGTGCCACCGGAGGCAAACAGGTAGTGACGGCAGGTAGCGGGAACGATACCGTCGGCATCAATTCCGCGAACCTAAATAAGGATCAGAGCATCGATGGGGGTGATGGAGTAGACACCATCCTGTTCACCAATAACGGCGCCATCAATTTTGCTGGTGTGGCTAATTCGGCCAACCTCGCTGGGTTGAAGAACTTTGAGAAAGTGGGCCTCAACGATAAGGCTGCTACGACCTTGACCATCGACGATGCCACCCTGGGCCGTTTCACTAACAACGAGATCACCGTAGTGGCTACGGGCGGTACGGGCAACACGGTAACTTTAAATGCAAGTGCTGTGTTGGTGTCCACTTCCAAGGTGAACTTCGACGCCTCCGCGCTGACAGCTGGCAATGCAGCCTTTACCATCAGCAACGCTCAGGATAGTTTCACTGGTTCGAGTCAGAACGATACGGTGACGGTGACCAATGGGCCGTTGCTCCAGGGTACTGATGTGCTCAATGGTGGAGCGGGCACTGATACGCTCAAGTTCGATACCACTGGTACTCAGGCACAGACGATCACGGCAGCCCAGTTCGCCGGGGTGACAGGCTTTGAGACCATTCAAATTGCCGACACTGCGGGGGCTGCCAACAAGATCAGCCTGACCCTGGACAATGCCACGGTGGCTAATAATGCTTCCGCGGCTGGCAATCTCACCATTACGGCGGCCGGTAACGCCAATGACACGGTAACCATCGATGCCAGTGCGGCAGCGGGTAGCTTCAATCTCACCCTGATTGGTGGTGACAAGGGCGATACCCTCAAGGGTGGTGCCAGTAACGACAATATCACCGGCGGTGCTGGCAATGATGTCATTACCACCGGCGCGGGTAATGATGACGTTATCTATAATGCGCTGACCGATGGTCTGGATACAATCAAGGACTTCGATTTTGGCGCAGCGTCCGGAACCAATGCCCAGGTCGACCAGTTTGACCTCAGTGCATTCATCACCAAAGCTGCCTCCAACGGCGGCGCCTTCGATACGGTCGGTAAGTCCTCGACAGGCACTTTGACAGGCGCGGATGTTCTGGTGTTGGATAATCAGGGGTATGCTGACCTGGCAGCAGCACAGGCTGCTTGGGACGCAGGTGTGGGTGCTGGTAACACTGGCAACATCGTTGTCCTCTGGCAGGATACCCTCGGCCGTGTGCACCTGAGTGTGGATACGAATGGGGCTGCTGCAGGAGGTCAGGCTGACCTTGCCATTATCGAAGGGGTCAACATTGCCGGCGTCTCCAGCACCGTGGATGTGGGTGATTTCATCGTGGGTTAACCGATAGCCTTTATACTCACTCGATCCATCCCCGCAGCGCGACAGCGTTGCGGGGATTTTTTCGGGCCAAGGTCAGGCTACCTTTGCTGCCGTACTGCCGAAAAAAAGGACACCCACATTTTGATGCTATCATTCGTGGCATGAGAAGGAAGGAGGCTGCCTATGACCCGTGCTCGTAGGGAACAGATCGATCTGTCGGCCACGCCCTGGTATCACTGTGTCAGCCGCTGTGTGCGTCAGGCATGGTTGTGCGGGGTGGATCCGGTCACAGGGCGGGACTACAGCCATCGCAAGGCTTGGATCGAGCAGCGTATCCGCCAGTTGGCGGGTGTGTTCGCCATCGACGTGGCCGCCTATGCGGTGATGGACAATCATTACCACGTCGTCTTGCGGGTCAACCGGGAGGTGGCGGAAGGCTGGTCGCAGGAGGAGGTGTTGTCCCGCTGGAGCGTCTTGTTTTCCTTGCCTGGATTCATTGCCGATGCGAGGGCCAGGCAGGCCGCGGGTGAGCCGGTGCCGGAGGCTCTGCTGAAAACCGTGGCGGAAGCCATCGAGGTCTATCGCAAGCGGTTGTACGACATCAGCTGGTTCATGCGTGTTCTGAACGAGTCCATCGCCCGCATGGCGAACAAGGAGGATGGCGTCAAGGGCCGTTTCTGGCAGGGACGTTTCAAAAGCCAGGCCATCCTGGACGAAGCCGCGTTGGTGGCCGTCATGGCCTATGTGGACATGAACCCGCTTCGCGCCGGCATGGTCGAGCGGGTGGAGCAGGGCGAGCATACCAGTCTCAAGGCCCGGTTGGGCGACAGGTCCGGGCGTCAGCCCGCTCGGCCGCTGCGATGCGACATCGAGTCGGACGAAGGCGGCAAGATGCCCGCGGTGTGCGAATTTCTTAAGGATGCGCCGCAGGCGGCCCTATTGCCTTTTGCTGACCAGCATCCCGACAGCCCCATACCGATTGCGTTTATCGATTATCTTGAGCTGGTGGACTATCTGTCCCGCGCCATCCACCCGCGCAAGCGCGGCCACACGCCGGAGGACGTTCCTCATATTTTCGACCGGTTGGGCCTCAAGCCGGAAATGGCACGAGACTTCCACCATTGGAGCGATCGCTTCGGTGCCGAGATTGGCCGCACCCGCTTCCACCACAAGGGCGCCCGGCTCAATCGGCGGTTGTTCGCGGTGGCGGCGTGAAAAAAAAGGACACCCATATTTGGAGCGGTGTATTATGAACGCCTTGGGTCTCCTGCCCCCCCCTCCCCCTAGATTGCCTCGTATGAGGCCACAATTTGGGAATGCGCTCGATGCCGGTTCTGGGGGCGTTGTTGCATAACTCGGACATGAAGGTGTTTTCCCTGTGTTTTTCCACTTTCATGCGGCTACCGGCACGGATTCAGGCATACCGAGGGTGGTGATGCGGTTGAGTGCGACGATGCGGCAATACGCTTCGGTGCATTGGGCATCGAATCGGCGATTTCTGAGCCGGTCGCCGAACAGGGTCTTGAGACGGAAGAAGGCATTCTCCGCGAGAGAACGACGATGGTAGCCGCTATCCTGTTTCCAGCCCTTTCTTCCCTTCTCCCGGATCGCCCGCACGAT
>JALSGR010000165.1 GCA_026982635.1 Methylothermaceae bacterium
AAGCAGGGGAAGGAGCTCGAAATGCGCACCTGTGACAACCCGGTCGATCGCCACATGGAACTCGCCGAATCCTTCGGGGTGCGTGGAACCCCGATGATCGTCACCGACACCGGCGAAGTGCTGCCCGGCTACGTGCCGCCGGACACCCTGGCGCGCCACCTGGAGGAGACGGGCGGGCGATGAAACCCCGCCACCGCCGTCACGGCCGGGTCCTGGTCCACACCGGCGAGGGCAAGGGCAAGTCCAGCGCCGCTTTCGGAGTGGCCTTCCGCGCCGCCGGCTGGGGCATGCAGGTGTGCGTGATCCAGTTCATCAAGGGGCGCTGGCAGACCGGCGAACAGCGGGCCGCGGCCCGCTTCGACAATATCGAATGGCACGTCAAAGGCGAGGGGTTCACCTGGGATACGAAGAGCCCGGCCCGTGACCGGGCGGTGGCCCGGGAGGCTTGGCGTTTCAGCCAGGAAAAGATCCTCAGCGAAAGATACGATCTCGTGGTCCTCGACGAGATCAACTACTGCTGCGGCTACGGCTGGCTCGACGGCGCCGAGATCGCCGCTTTCATCCGCGAGCGCAAGCCCCCCTGGTTGCATTTGATCCTCACCGGCCGCAATGCCCCGCCGGCGGTGATCGAGGCGGCCGACACCGTCACCGAGATGCGCCTGGTCAAGCACGCCTACCGGCAGGGTATCGACGCCGAACAGGGCGTCGAGTTCTGAGGCTTAGGACGACGCCTGGGATGCTTCTTGTTCCTGCCGCTCGCGGCGGGCGATGGATTCCTCGTTCATCTGGTTGAGCACTTCCATCACCTCCAGGCTGCTTTTCTCCATCTTCTCCATCATGGCGACGATCTCGTCGATGAGATGGCGGTTGGCCTTCCAGTCCTGACGTGCCAGATCCAGGGCCCGGTGGGCGGAGCGATGCACCCCTTCGTGGGGTTTTTCCAGCTTGCGATAGCTGGGCAGGTCGCTGAAGCGCTCCCTGCCGATCCCTTCGTAATACCACTTGCCCAGGCGGCAGGAGTGGTTGTCCACGGCGATCGCCTTGCCCTCGTCAACGTTGGTTTCCGGATCGCTGACGGCCAGATAGGCGTTCTGTTTGTAGATGATGTGATCCACCTTCACCAGGGTGCTGAAGGAGGTCTCCTGGGCGTTGGTAGCCTGGACGATGGTACGGTGCGAGGCCTGTTCGAATTCGCCGAAGCGGGTACTGAAAGTTTCCACCAGCGGCTGCATCTGCTCGGCCAGCGCCACCGATTCCTCCGCCTCCCGGGAAATGGCGTCGACGCTGTCGCCGAAGCTCTGCAAGATCTTGGAGATTTCCACCGCCGCTTCCTTGGTGCGGTTGGACAGGGCCTTGACCTCGTCGGCCACCACGGCGAAGCCGCGGCCGTATTCGCCGGCGCGGGCCGCCTCGATGGAGGCGTTGAGGGCCAGCAGGCTGGTCTGGTCGGCGATCTCGGTGATGATCGACAGAGAGTTGATCACCTGCTGGCTGTTGGCGCTCAGGTCTTCGATGATGCGGGCGGCCGAGGCCACCTTGGCGGCGATGTCGCCCACCGACCGTCGCACCTCGTCCACCCCGGCCTTGCTTTCCGAGGCCGCGGTGGCGTTGGCGTCGGCGATGGCGACCACGTCCTCGAGGATTTTGGTGACCTCGACCATGTCCTTCTGGCACAGCTTCAGGTTGCTGACCAGATTGCCGGTGTTGAGGTCGTGGAGGCTGTGGGACAGGCGGGTGGCGAGCTGGTGTTCGTGGTTCTCCTTCATCGTTTCCAGGGCCAGGTTGGCGTACTTCAGGCTGCTGCGCATCTGCCCCGGCAGGCCGTGGCCGAGGGCGCGGCGGTGGAACTCGCCGTTGCCGGCGCGGGTGAACACCGTGGTCATCTCGCGGAAATAGGCCTCGCACAGGTCGAGAAACTCGTTCAGCTCCCAGGCGATCTGACCGACCTCCCCCATGGCGTGCACCCGGGTGACCCGATGATGGAACTCGCCGCGGCGGCATTTCTTCAGGACGCCGTGGATGCGGCCGATGGCGTCGAGATAACGGTGCAGGGCGAAATGGCCGTAACCGGCCAGGGCGGCCATGGCCAGCGGCAACAGGATCAGTTGCCAGTGCCAGCCCCAGGCGATGCCTTGCCAGACGGCGAAAGCGGCGGGCAGCAGAACGGCGCCGGCGCAGAGAAGGTTGATTTGGGTGCGCAGGAATGGTTTGTAGGCGTAACGTTCGGAGCGATCGGTCATGGTGGGTTCCCTTCAGCCGTAGAGTTCCAGGGCGAATTTTTCGTAGTCGGTCCGTTTGCTCTGCAGCAGATCCTGCAGGTAGGCCTGGGCCTGGGCGATGCCCTGCTTGACGCCGCCGGCGCTCTTTTCGATCCGCAGCATTTCCCGGTAGATGGGCTCGACGGTGCGGATGGCGGAAAGCGGCGGTTGGCGGCGCACCGAGTAGTAGCCGACCACCCGGCCCTCGTTGTCGATATCCGGGGTGACGTTGGCGAACACCCAGTAATAGGAACCGTCCTTGGACAGGTTCTTGACGAAGCCGAAGAATTCCTTCTTTTCCTTCAGGGTGTCCCAGAGCAGCTTGAACACCGCCCGGGGCATGTCGGGATGGCGGATGATGTTGTGCTGGACGCCGAGCAGTTCCCGTTCGCTGTAGCCGGAAATCTCCATGAACACCCGGTTGGCATAGGTGATCTTGCCGGTGGTGTCGGTCTTGCTGACGATGAACTCCTCCTCGCTCAGTTTGATTTCCTCATCTTTCGGCAGCGGTCGTTCGCGCATGGCGGTGTCTCTCCCTCGGTTGCTCTACTGCCAAGTGTAGATCAAGATCACGGTTTTGCAGGCGTTGCGCTGCAAGCGCAGGCACCGTATCCTTGAGACGCGTTTTGTGCCCAAGTCATCAACGAGGGAGTGCGAATCCATGCGTCATTCAATCGTGTTGCGAGCGACGATCCTGGGCCTGACCTTGGGATGGGTTCAATCCCAGGCGGCCGAGGAAGCGTATCCCGCGGCGAATTTCGAGCCTGAGGTGATCTATCAGGCGACCGAGGCGGCCCCGAGCGCCGAGTCCCCGGCCTCGGCAACCGACGCCGACTATCCGGCGGCCCATTTCGAACCGAAGGTCATCTATCAGGATCCGGCGTTGATCGAGAGCGTCCGGGCCCAGCCGGTCCAGCCGCCGCCTGCCGCCGTACCCGCCGAAACCGAACGCTCCCCGGCGACCGCTCCGAAGACGACCGCCGCCGGCGGTCCGGTTTCCGACGTCACCCCGCCCTACGGCATGCTGATCTTCGCCCTGGGGATCATCGGATTGGCCTTCTGGTGGTCCAGCCGGGCCAAGGCCCCCGAGACCCGGGAAGGCGCCGACGAGGGCGATGCCGGGGCCGCGACGGATACGGCGGCGACGGCGGACGATGACGCCGAGGATGCGGCGGACGAGGAACTGGAAGAACTGGCCGAAGCGGCGGTGGCCAATCTGGCCCACACCAATCGGCAGCGGGCCAACAAGACCCGGCGGAGCCGGCGCCGTTGACGATCCGGGCCCGCGTCCGCGGGTCCGTGCCTTCAAAGCATCGCCTTCAGCTCGTAGAGCAAATCCAGGGCTTGGCGCGGGCTCAGGTCGTCGGGGTCGATTCGCCGCAACCGTCCCACCACCGGCGCTTCCCGACCGTTGAAAAGGTCCAGTTGCGGTGGATCCGGCCGATCCCGGCCGCGGCTTTCCAGTTCCCGCAGTTTCTCCCGGGCCCGTTCGATCACCACCGGGGGGACGCCGGCCAGGGCGGCCACCTGCAGCCCGTAACTCTGGTTCGCCGGCCCCGGCCGTACCGCGTGGAGAAACACGATGTGGTCGCCGTATTCCGCCGCTTCCAGGTGGACGTTGACCACGCCGGGCAACGTCCGTTCCAGGGCGGTCAGTTCGAAATAGTGGGTGGCGAACAGGGTGAGGGCTCGTTTCCGGGCCAGGTGTTCTGCCACCGCCCAGGCCAGCGACAGGCCGTCGAAGGTGCTGGTGCCGCGGCCGATCTCGTCGAGCAGCACCAGGCTGTGCTCGGTGGCGTTGTGCAGGATGTTGGCGGTTTCGGTCATTTCCACCATGAAGGTGGAGCGCCCTGAGGCCAGGTCGTCGGAGGCGCCGATTCGGGTGAAGATGCGGTCGACCGGCCCGATGACCGCCCGTTCCGCCGGGACGTAGCTGCCCAGGTGGGCCATCAGGACGATGAGGGCGTTCTGGCGCATGTAGGTGGATTTCCCGCCCATGTTGGGGCCGGTGACGATGAGCATGTGCCTTTCCGGATTCAGGTGGAGATCGTTGGGGACGAAGGTGTCCATCTGGCGTTCCACCACCGGGTGGCGGCCGCCCTCCACCTGGATGCCCGGGGTGTCGGTCAGTTGCGGCCGGCGCCAGTCGAGGGTCTCGGCCCGTTCCGCCAGGCAAGCCAGGACGTCCAGTTGCGCCAGGGCCCGGGCCCGGCGCAGGATGTCGCCCACCAACGGGGTCAGGCGCTCGAGGAGGGCGTCGTACAGGGCCTTTTCCAGTGCCAGGGCTTTTTCCCGGGCGCTGAGGACCTTGTCCTCGAAAGCTTTGAGTTCCGGGGTGATGAAGCGCTCGGCGTTCTTCAGGGTCTGGCGCCGGACGTAGTCGTCCGGAACGGCGTCGCTCTGGCTTCGGGGCACTTCCAGGTAATAGCCGTGGACCTTGTTGTAACGCAGCTTGAGACTAGCGATGCCGCTGCGTTCCCGCTCGCGCCGTTCCAGTTCCAGCAGCCAGTCGTCGCCGTGCTGGCTCAGTCGGCGCAGTTCGTCCAGTTCGGCGTCGTAGCCCGGAGCGATCACCCCGCCGTCGCGGATCAGTGCCGGGGGATCGTCGACGATGGCCCGGCGCAGCGGTTCCAGCACTTCCGGCAGGTCGGCCATTTCCGCGTAGAGGTGCCGGAGCCGGCGGCTGGTGCACGATTCGAGCAGCGGGCGGATCTCCGCCAGCCGTTCCAGGGTCTGGCGGATCAGGGCCAGGTCGCGGGGGCGGGCGGTGCGGAGGGCGATGCGGGAGGCGGCCCTTTCCATGTCCCCGGTCTGGCGCAGCCGCTCCCGCACGGCGGTGGACAGGTCGGCCTCGATCAGCTCCGTGACCGCGTCGAGGCGCTCGGTGACGGCGGCATGGCGGCGCAGGGGGCGGTGCAGCCAGCGTTTCAGCAGGCGGCCGCCGGCGGCGGTGACCGTGGTGTCCAGCACTCCCAGCAGGGTGAATTCGCGCTTTCCCGAGGGGTGGTGGTCCAGTTCCAGGTTGCGGCGGCTGGCGGCGTCCAGGCCGATGGTGTCGGCGCTGCTTTCCACCTGCAGGCCGTCCAGGTGGGAGAGGCCGGATTTCTGGGTCTCCCGGGCGTAGGTCAGCAGCGCGCCGGCGGCGGCGACGGCCGCCTCCAGGTCCTCGCAACCGAAGCCGGTCAGGTCGTGGGTCCGGAACTGGTCCAGCAGAAGGCGGCGGGCGCTGCGGGGATCGAAATGCCAGGCAGGGCGCCGGGTCACGCAGGGGTGATCGCCGAGACAGGCGGGCGGGTCCCGGTCGTCCGGCACCAGGACTTCCGCCGGGTCGAGGCGTTCCAGTTCCGCGGCCAAGGCGGCCTCGTCCGCCACTTCCTGGAGGCGGAAGCTGCCGCAGCTCAGTTCCAGATGGGCCAGGCCGAAGCGCCGCCCGAAGGGAACCACCGCCAGCAGCAGATTGTCACGCCGCTCCTCCAGCAGGGCTTCGTCGGTGGCGGTGCCGGGGGTGATCACCCGCACCACCTTGCGCTCCACCGGTCCCCGGGCCTTGGCCGGGTCGCCGATCTGTTCGCAGATGGCGACCGAACGCCCCAGTTTCAGCAGGCGGGCGAGGTAGTTCTCCAGGGCGTGATACGGGATGCCGGCCATGGGTACCCGCTGACCGGCGGATTCCCCGCGCGAGGTCAGGGTCAGGTCGAGCAGACGGGCCGCCTCGGCCGCGTCGTCGAAGAACAGCTCGTAGAAATCCCCCATGCGGTACAGCAACAGCTTGTCCGGGTACTCCGCCTTGATGCGGAGGTACTGCTGCATCATGGGGGTGTGGCGTTCCAGGGGAACGTTGGGGGTCATGGGGCGGTGCGAGGGGGACGCGGTCGATCTGGATCGGTACGGAGGATCAGGGATCACCGGTGAAACGAATCGGGCGGCGGCCGGCCAGATGATCGGGGGTGATGACGTACGTGCCGCCCATGGTGGTTTGCCAGATCTCCCGGGCGACCCGCTGGTCACCGCCGGTGAAGGCCCAGGCCAGGCCGCCGGTGAGCGCCCCCAGTCCGGCGAAGGTCAGCTTGAAGGCGCCGTAGACCGGCGTGACCAGAAAGCTGGCGAAACCGGCGAGCAGGTCGGTGGCCACGTTGGCGGAGCGGGCCTGCGGGACGGGGCCGCGCACGGGATAGGTCTGGGCGCCGTGGACTGCCTGGGCCGCCGCCGGTACGGAGAGACAGAGCAGGAATCCCAGAAGCGACGCCGTGACCAGGCGTTTGAAAGTCGGCTGGTGATGGATCATACTGGTGCCCTCGGTTCGTTGTGTGACTGCGTACCATTCTACCGTTTCCGGCCTCATCCTGAAATGGACCGTCTCAAGCGTCTCGGGCGGCGGCCCGCCTTCCAACTGTTCGTGCTCGCCCTGGCGGTGGCCCTGACCTACGGCCATACCCTGGACGTGCCCTTCTATCTCGACGATCATCTTTCCATCGAGAAGAATCCCGCCCTCCGCACCTTGGACCCGGCCGCCTTGTGGCACGACAGCCCCCGCCGGATCGTCGGCTATTACACCCTGGCGCTCAATTACCGTTTCGGCGGCTCCGATCCCGCCGGTTACCATCTGGTGAATTTGCTGATCCATCTGGCCGCCACCTGGCTGGTGTGGGGGTTGGCGCGCGCCCTGCTGGACACGCCGGCGCTGCGGGATCGCTGTCCGAAAGGGGCGCGCTGGGCCCTGCCGCTGACGGCGGCCCTGATCTTCGCCCTCCATCCCCTGCAGATCCAGGCGGTCACCTACGTGGTCCAGCGCCTCGCCTCCCTGACCGCCCTCTGGTATCTGGCGGCCCTGCTGGGCTACGTGAAGCTGCGTCTGGCCACCGGCCCGGTGCGCTGGGGATGGGTCGGTCTCTGCGCGGCGGCGACGCTGTTGGCGCTCTTCACCAAGGAGAACGCCTTCACCCTGCCGCTGGCCTGGTGGCTGCTGGAACTGGCCTTCCTCTCCCGGGGACGGTTCTGGGTCTGGATGACGGGGGCGACGATGCTGGCGGGCGCCCTGGGACTGCTGTGGGCCACCAGCCATCTGGAGGTCGGCTGGCTGCGGCGGCTCGACGCCCTGACCCGGGAGACCCGCTGGTTCGGGCGCGGCGACTACCTGGCGGCGCAGATGAAGGCCCTGTGGTGGTATCTGCGCCTGTTCTTCTGGCCGGCCGGGCTGCGCCTGGATTACGGCTTCCACCGGCCGCCCGCCTGGTCCGATCCGGGCGTGATCGCCGCCGCGGCCGGTCACCTGGCGGTGTTGGCCGCCGCGCTTCGGTGCGTGGGGCGCCGGCCGTTGCCGGCGTTCGGCGTCCTTTTCTACTATGCGGCCCACGTGGTGGAATCGTCGGTGATTCCCATCAAGGATCTGGTGTTCGAGCTGGAGTTACCCCGCTTCGGTGGACAGTTCAACATTTGGGGTCTGAACCCTGCCCTTGTGCCGGGCATGCTGTCGCTCGAAATTGATCGGTGACAGATAGCCCAGGGACGAGTGCCGACGATGCGGATTGTACCAACCCTCGATGAACTCGAAGATGGCGCGCTCCGCCTCGGCACGCGTGCGGAATGTGCTCCGGTCCAGCAGCTCGCATTCCAGCGTGGCGAAGAAGCTCTCCGCCATGGCATTGTCGAAACAATCCCCGACGCTGCCCATCGAGGGTCGGACACCGGCTTCCTCACAGCGCCGGCTGAAGGCCAGCGACGTATACTGGCACCCCTGGTCCGAGTGATGAACGACCTCCTTGGGCTGGCGTTGCCACAGCGCCATGTTGAGCGCAGAGAGCACCAGTTCGGTCCGCAGATGCGCCGCCATGGTCCAGCCCACGATGCGCCGGCTGAACACATCCAGCACCACCGCCAGGTACAGAAACCCCTCCCACGTCGGCACATAGGTGATATCCACCACCCACAGCCGGTCCGGGGCTTCAGCGGTAAATTCCCGCTCCACCAAGTCCGGTGCCGGTCGAGCTGCCTCGTTGCAGGACGTCGTGCGGCAACCCTTGCGGCGGCTGGTGCCCTCCAGGCCCCTGGCCTTCATCAGCCGCGCCACCCGCTTGCGGCTGACCTGCTCGCCCTCAGCACGCAGTTCGGCGTGGATTCGAGGGGCACCATAGGTCCTACGAGAGCGCGAGTGGATCGCCTCTACCTTGTCGGACAGCTCGGCATCCCGCCGCGCCCTGGCCGACTCAGGACGCTTCAGCCACGCATAGAACCCGCTCGTGGAGACACCGAGCAGCCGGCACATCGTGGCAACAGGGTAATCGGCCCGATTCACCTTCACGAACTCGAAGATTTCGGTGGTACCGAGTCGGTCTCCCGAGCGAACCAGGCCGCGGCTTTTGCCAGGATCTCCCGTTCGATCTTCAGCTGGCGGACCTCGCGCCGCAGGTGGCACAGTTCCTCCCGCTCCGGGCTCGTCAGGCCATCGTCACGACGTCTCTCGTCGCGATCGGCCTGCTTGACCCAGTTGCGGATGGTCTCCGCCGTCGGTTCAAACTCCCGAGCCAGCGACTCCGGCGTCCGTCCAGCCCGCACCAGCTCCACCATCTGCTGCCGGAACTCCGGCGGATATGGTTTTCTCGTCTTGCCCATCTCCAAACACCTCCTCTCAAATCATCAGGTGTCCACGAAAACAGGTCAGCTCCAATTACGGTCTGTCTCCCGATTCAGTCAGCGCCGTACCTTTGGCCGCCGCGTCAGCCTATCGTCCCCGTCCCTGTGAGGTGCTGTTGCCCACGCTTGCCTCTCTGGGTTTACAGCCCGGTGGTTATGTCCTGTGCGTCGCCACCCTCGAGCCGCGCAAGAATCTTCACACCCTGGTGGCGGCTTGCGAGGGGTTGCTGCAGGCGTTGCGGCAGCGTTTCCCCCTGGTGTTGGCCGGGGATCGGGGCTGGGAGAGCGGGGCGTTGCACGCCCGCATTCGGCGCTGTCAACGCCAGGGCTGGCTGCGCTATCTGGGATACGTGCCCCAGGACATCCTGCCTTTCCTCTATGCCGGGGCGCGGGTGTTCACCTACCTGTCGCGCTACGAGGGCTTCGGCCTGCCGGTGCTGGAGGCGATGGCTTCCGGGGTGCCGGTGGTGTGTTCCAACGTCGCCTCTCTGCCGGAGGTGGCCGGGGAGGCCGCCCTGATGCACGCGCCGGACGAGGTGGCGACGCTGCGGGAACACCTGCGTCGGGCGCTGGAAGACGAGGATTGGCGCCAAGCGGCGCGCAGAAGGGGGCTGGCGCGCGCCCGGCGGTTTTCCTGGGAGCGGACGGTGGCGGCGACGATACAGGTATACCGACAGGTGATAGCGCGCTTTTCGGTATAGGAATGCCTATTCGTGTTCCAGATCATCAATGCTAGACTTCAGACCTGGTGGTGACAATTGACGATCTGTCGTGTTGCTGGTGGTGCGGATATGAACGAAGGCACGAACCTCCTCCCCCTCGCCGAACGCCTCGGCCGTCTTCTGCGCGAACGGGGCTGTCTGCTGGTCACTGCCGAATCGTGCACCGGCGGTTGGATCGCCAAGTGCGTCACCGACGTGCCGGGCAGTTCCACCTGGTTCGAGCGTGGTTTCGTCACCTACAGCAACGCCGCCAAGCAGGAGCTGTTGGGGGTGGGGGCGGACGTGCTGGCCCGCTGCGGGGCGGTGAGCGAGGCGACCGCTTTGGCGATGGCGGCCGGGGCGTTGGCCCGGAGCCGGGCGGAGGTGGCGGTGGCGGTCACCGGCATCGCCGGGCCTTCCGGGGGCACGGCGGAAAAGCCGGTGGGGACGGTGTGGATCGCCTGGCAGCTGCGGAATCGGCCGGCGCAGTCCCGCTTGTTCCATTTCCAGGGCGATCGGGAAGCGGTGCGGCGTCAGGCGGTGGCGGCGGCCCTGGCGGGGGTGATCGACACCGTGGCGGCGTCAGCGCATCAGGCCGAACAGGCGGGCGAGGAAGGCGAGGGCGTCCTGGTTGAGAAACACGATCGCGAACAGGATGATGGCGGTGGATAGGGTGTACTTGCGGTCGAGACGTTCGAAGCGGGCCTCGAACCGGCCGAGTTCTCCACGAAGCTCGGCGATGTCCTCTTTGAGTTCGGCGCGGAGGGCGTCGATACGGGCGTTAGTCGAGTCGATGCGGGCGTTGGTCGAAGTGATGCGTGCATCGAGGTTGGCGATGTCTTCTTTGAGCTCGGCGCGAAGGGCGTCGATACGGGCGTTGGTCGAGGCGATGTCCTCTTTGAGTTCGGCGCGGAGGGCGTCGATACGGGCGTTGGTCGAGTCGATGCGGGCGTTGGTCGAGGTGATGCGTGCATCGAGGTTGGCGATGTCTTCCTTGAGTTCGGCGCGGACTTCGGCGATGTCGCTGCGCAGATCGGCGATTTCCGTCTTGATTTCGGCCACGTCGCCTTTGGTGGCCAAGTGACTCAGGACGAAATCGCCGAGCACTTCCGCTTCGGCTTCGGCGATGGCCTCGGCCTGGGCGGCGGGCATACCGGCCTCCCGCAGGCGGCGGGCGAGTTTCAGGGTGTCGAAAGTAGCGATGGCGGCCATGGCAGTATGTTTACTGTAACGATCGATAAGGGAATTATCCGGCCAGGTTTCCCGTAGGGTCAAGTTCGTCATGACAAAAACGGCAGCGCCGTCCAAAACCCGTCTGTTCTTCGCCCTCTGGCCGGATGAGTCGGTACTGGACGCCCTGAAGCGGACCCGCCGGGCGTTGGGAATCGACCAGGGCAGGCCGGTGCCGGCGGACAATTTCCACGTCACCCTGCTGTTTCTCGGTGAGGTGGACGATTCCGCCATCAATGATCTCGAGGAAATGGCCGCCGGGATCGAGGCGGCGCCCTGCGAGCTGGTGCTCGACCGACTGGAACATTGGGTCCGTCCTGCCGTCCTATGCCTGACCGCTTCCGAGATTCCGCAGCCTCTGGCCGAGTTGGTGGACCGGCTCCGGCGCGGCGTGCGCAAACTGGGCTTCCGGCCGGAGAAGCGGCCCTTTCGACCCCATCTGACTCTGGCGCGCAAGGTGCGCCGGCGGGTCGTCGGCCGGGACGTCGAACCGATCCGCTGGCCGGTGCGTTCGTTCGTTCTGGTAAAGTCGGAGCGGGATCCGGAAGGTTCCCGTTACACGGTTCTGGCCCGCTGGCCTTTGGGGAGCGGGCGGCGGAATGTGCCATAATGACAGGATCGACGCTTTCCATTTTCCCACGAGAGAGATTCCATGCTGGACGAGAACAAGCGCAAGGCCCTGGCGGCCGCTTTGATGCAGATCGAGAAGCAATACGGCAAGGGCGCGGTGATGCGCATGGGCGACGCCGGTCTGGTGCGCGACATCGAGGCCGTGCCCACCGGTTCCCTGGCCTTGGACATCGCCCTCGGGATCGGCGGCCTGCCCAAGGGGCGGATCGTCGAGATCTACGGTCCCGAATCCTCGGGTAAGACCACCCTGGCCCTGTCCACCATCGCCGAAGCGCAGAAGCAGGGCGGGGTGGCCGCCTTCGTCGACGCCGAGCACGCCTTGGATCCGGCCTATGCCGAGCGCCTGGGCGTCGATCTGGACGATCTTCTCATCTCTCAGCCCGACACCGGCGAGCAGGCCCTGGAGATCGTCGACATGCTGGTGCGTTCCGGGGCGGTGGATGTGATCGTGGTGGATTCGGTGGCGGCCCTGACCCCCAAGGCGGAGATCGAGGGAGACATGGGCGACGCCCACGTCGGTCTCCAGGCGCGACTGATGTCCCAAGCGCTGCGCAAGCTCACCGCCAACATCAAACGATCCAACGCCCTGGTCGTCTTCATCAACCAGATTCGCATGAAGATCGGGGTCATGTTCGGCAACCCCGAGACCACCACCGGTGGCAACGCCCTCAAGTTCTACGCCTCGGTGCGCCTCGACATCCGCCGCACCGGTGCGATCAAGAAGGGCGACGAGGTCCTCGGCAACGAGACCAAGGTCAAGGTGGTCAAGAACAAGGTCGCACCGCCCTTCAAGACCGCCCATTTCGAGATCCTCTACAACGAGGGCATCTCCAAGCTAGGCGAACTGATCGACCTGGGGGTCGAATACGGCCTGGTGCAGAAGTCGGGGGCCTGGTACAGCGTCGGCAAGGAGCGCATCGGTCAGGGCAAGGACAACGCCCGCCAGTATCTAAAGGAACACCCGGAACTGGCCGAGCGTCTGGAGCGCCAGATCCGCGAGAAGGCGTTCGGGGTTCCCGCCGAACCGGCGGCGGAAGGGGCCGAGAGTGCGCAAGGCGGGGAGAAAGAAGGCTGAGCCGCGACGAAGAACGCGCTAAAATAACCGACATTTGCCTTCGGTTGTTGGCGCGCCGCGAGCACAGCGCCGCGGAACTGCGGCGGAAACTGGCCGCCCGCGGCTGCGATCCGGCGCTGGCGGCGGAGGTGATCGAGGCGCTCCGGGCCGAGGGCTGGCAGAGCGATCTCCGCTTCGCGGACAGTTTCGTCCGCAGCCGGGTCGAGCTCGGCCACGGGCCACTCAAGGTGCGTTTCGAGCTGCGCCGCCGGGGGATCACCGACGCGGTGATCGAGGCGGTGCTGGCCGAACAGGCCCCCGACTGGACCGCGCTGGCCCGGCGCGTGTGCCGGCGCCGCTTCGGGGACGGGCCGGCCCGCGACCGGGGCGACTACGCCCGCCGCTGGCGCTTTCTGGCCCAGCGCGGCTTCGACAGCGATCAGATTCGCAGCGTATTGGACGAAGGATGAAATTTTTGCAGACCGCCGAAATCCGCCGCCTGTTCCTGGAGTATTTCCGCCGCCAGGGGCATACCGTCGTGCCTTCCAGCCCCCTGGTGCCGGTGGGCGATCCCACCCTCCTGTTCACCAACGCCGGCATGGTCCAGTTCAAGGACGTGTTCCTGGGGCGTGAGACCCGTCCCTACACCCGCGCCGCCTCCTGCCAGAAGTGCCTGCGCGCCGGCGGCAAGCACAACGACCTGGAGAACGTCGGCTACACCGCCCGCCACCACACCTTCTTCGAGATGCTGGGCAACTTCAGCTTCGGGGACTACTTCAAGCGCGAGGCCATCGGCTACGCCTGGGAATTTCTCACCCGCGAGCTGGAAATCCCGCCGGAAAAGCTGTGGGTGACCGTCTTCGAGGAGGACGACGAGGCCGCCGCCATCTGGCTCGACGAGATCGGGGTGGACCCGGCCCGCTTTTCCCGTATCGGCGCCCACGACAATTTCTGGTCCATGGGCGAGGTGGGGCCGTGCGGTCCCTGCACCGAGATCTTCTACGACCACGGCCCGGAAGTGCCCGGCGGCCCGCCCGGAACCCCGGAGGCCGAGGGCGACCGCTACGTGGAGATCTGGAACCTGGTGTTCATGCAGTACGACCGCGCCGCCGACGGCACCCTGACGCCCCTACCCAAACCGTCGGTGGACACCGGCATGGGGCTGGAGCGGATCGCCGCGGTGATGCAGGGGGTCCACAGCAATTACGACATCGATCTCTTCCGCCATCTAATCCGCGCCGCCGCCGCCGTGGTCGGCACCGGTGATCTTTCCAGCAGCTCCCTGAAGGTGATCGCCGACCATATCCGCGCCGCCGCCTTCCTGGTCGCCGAGGGCATCCTGCCGTCCAACGAGGGGCGTGGCTACGTCCTGCGCCGTATCGTGCGCCGCGCGGTGCGCCACGGCTATCTGCTGGGCTGCCGCGAACCGTTCTTCCACAAGCTGGTCGCCCCCCTGGGCGAGGTGATGGGCGACGCCTATCCGGAGATCGTGGAAAAGCGCGCCGAGATCGAACCGGTACTGCGGCGCGAGGAAGTGCGTTTCGCCGAAACCCTGGAGCAGGGGATGCAGATCCTCGAGGACAGCCTCGCCCGCCTCCGGGACCGGCGCATCCCCGGCGAGCTGATCTTCCGCCTCTACGACACCTACGGCTTTCCGGTGGACCTGACCCGGGACTTCGCCCGGGAGCACGGCCTGGAGCTGGATCTCGAGGGCTTCGAGCGCGAGATGGCGAAACAGCGCGAGCGCGCCCGCGCCGCCAGCGGTTTCGACGCCGGCCACCACAAGGTGATTCCCATCCGCGCCAAGACCCGCTTCGTCGGGTACGACACTTTGCGCTGCGAGGCCCGGGTGCAGGCCCTGGTGAAGGGCGAGGCCGAGACCGACCGCCTCGAGGCCGGCGACGAGGGCATCGTCGTGCTCGACCGCACCCCGTTCTATGCCGAAGGCGGCGGCCAGGTGGGCGACCGCGGGGTGATCCGCACCGCGGACGGGGCCCGCTTCCGCGTCGAGGACACCCGCCGCCAGGGCGACACCTGGCTGCACGTCGGGCGGATGGTGCAGGGCACCCTGGAACGGGGGGCGGCGGTGATCGCCGAGGTGGACGAGGAGGCTCGCAACGCCACCGCCCTCAACCACAGCGCCACCCATCTGCTCCACGCCGCCCTGCGTCAGGTGCTCGGCGGGCACGTGCAGCAGAAGGGATCGCTGGTGGAGCCGGCGCGGCTGCGCTTCGACTTCTCCCACTTCGAGCCGTTGACCCGCGAGCAGATCGAGGAGATCGAACGGCTCGTCAACCGCCAGATCCGCCGCAACCTGGAGGTGAGCGCCGAGGTGATGGCCTACGACACCGCCCTGCAGGCCGGCGCCCTCGCCCTGTTCGGCGAGAAGTACGGCGACCGGGTGCGGGTGCTGAGGATCGGCGATTTCTCCGTGGAGCTGTGCGGCGGCACCCACGTGCGCCGCTCCGGCGACATCGGCTTTTTCAAGATCGTCGCCGAAAGCGGCGTCGCCGCCGGGGTGCGCCGCATCGAGGCGGTCACCGGCGACGAGGCCGTCCGCTGGGCCCAGCGGGCCGACCGCACCCTGGCCAGCCTCGCCGAGCTGTTCAAGAGTCCGGCGGAAACGCTGGTGGACAAGGCGCGCCAGAGTCTGGAGCGCAGCCGCCAGCTGGAAAAGGCGGTGGAACGGCTCCAGGCCAAACTGGCGGCCGCCGCCGGCGGCGATCTGGCCTCGAGGGCGGTCGCCGTCGGCGACGTCAGGGTACTGGCGGCCCGGGTCGAGGGAGGCGATCCCAAGGCCCTGCGCACCACCCTCGATCAGCTCAAGAACAAGCTGGGTCGTGCGGTCGTCGTCCTGGCCACGGTGCGGGACGGCAAGGTCACCCTGGTGGCCGGGGTCACCAAGGACCTGACCGACCGTTTCAAGGCCGGCGAGCTGGTCAACTTCGTCGCCGGTCAGGTGGGCGGGCGCGGCGGCGGCCGCCCCGACTTCGCCCAGGCCGGCGGCAACGAGCCGGACAAACTGGACCAGGCGCTTTCCAGCGTCGTCGATTGGGTGAGGGAGCGG
>JALSGR010000166.1 GCA_026982635.1 Methylothermaceae bacterium
CATGAACGCCATCCGCGGCCGCCGCATCGCCATGATCTTCCAGGATCCCATGACCTGCCTCAATCCGGTGCGCACCGTGGGCCAGCAGATCGGCGAGGCCGTGGCCCTGCATCTGGGACTGAAAGGGGAGGCCCTGCGCCGGCGCTGCCTTCACCTGTTGAAGCAGGTGGGGATTCCGGAGCCGGAACGACGCATCGACAGCTATCCCCATCAATTGTCCGGCGGCCAGCGCCAGCGGGTGATGATCGCCATCGCCCTGGCCGGCGAGCCGGAACTGCTGATCGCCGACGAACCCACCACCGCTCTCGACGTCACCATTCAGGCGCAGATCATGGACCTGCTGGTCCGGCTGCAGCGCCAGCGCGCCATGGCCCTGTGGCTGATCACCCACGATCTGGGTCTGGTGGCGGACGTGGCCGACCGGGCGGCGGTGATGCAGGAAGGGAAAATCGTCGAGACCTGCCGGCGCGATCGGAAGCCGCTGTTCGCCGCTCCCGAACATCCGTACACCCGCAAGCTGCTGGCCGCCCTCCCCCGCCTCGACCGCTGCCTGGAGCGCCGGTACGAGCCGGGACGCCCCCTGCTCCAGGTGCGCGATCTCAGGGTCTGGTATCCCATCCGCCGCGGCCTGCTGAGGCGGATCAAGGGACACGTCAAGGCGGTGGACGGGGTTTCCTTCACCCTGGCCGAAGGCCAGACCCTGGCCCTGGTGGGGGAATCGGGGTGCGGCAAGACCACCCTAGGCAAGGCGCTACTGCGATTGATCCCCGTCACCGCCGGGCGCATCTACTACCGCGGGCGGGAGCTGGACCGGCTGCCCACCCGGGAACGCTGCCGCGAATTGCAAATCGTGTTCCAGGACCCTTTCTCGGCGATGAATCCCCGAATGCTGGTGGGCGACATCATCGCCGAGGGTCTGCGCACCCTGCGTCCCGAACTGTCGGCCCGGCAGCGCATCGAACGGGTCGAATCCCTGCTCGCCGAGGTGGGCCTGCCCCCGGAGGCCCGGCTGCGCTATCCCCATGAATTTTCCGGCGGCCAGCGCCAGCGGATCTGTATCGCCCGGGCCCTGGCGGTGGAGCCCCGGCTCATCGTCTGCGACGAACCCACCAGCGCCCTGGACGTCTCGGTGCAGAAACAGATCCTCGAACTGCTGAAGACGCTGCAGCGGCGGACCGGCGTCAGCTACCTCTTCATCAGCCACGATCTGGCCGTGGTGGCGGAAATCGCCGACCAGGTGGCGGTGATGCATCAGGGACGGATCGTCGAGCTGGGGGAAACCCGGCAGGTGCTGTTCGCCCCCCGCCACCGCTACACGGAAACGTTGCTCCAATCGCTGCCGGGAAAGCGCCTTTACGACACGTTGCGCAGAAAGGACTCGAATTCCTCCGGCGTCAACGCCGGGGCGCAGAGATAGCCCTGATAATAGTCACACCCCAACCGGCGGAGAAATTCCAGCTGCTCGGCCGCCTCCACCCCTTCCGCCACCACGGCCATCTGCAATTCCCGCGCCATCGACACGATGATACGGACGATCGCCGTATCGCCGGCGTCGTTCGGGCAAGTGCGTACCAGGGAACGGTCGATCTTGAGCAGGTCGATGGGAAAACGCTGCAGTTGCACCATGTTGGAGTATCCCGTACCGAAATCGTCGATGGCGACGGCGATTCCCGCCTCCTGCAGCAGCGACAGGGCGCGCTGGCTCTCGTGGGGATAACGCATGAGCGCCGCCTCGGTGATCTCCAATTCCAGGCCGGGCCCGCCGCCGCAGGTCATCGGTACCGTCAGATCGACGGTACGCCGGGCGAAATCGCGCTGCTGGAACTGCCGGGGCGACACATTGACGGCGATCCGCCGCAATCCCGCTCCCAGACCCGCCTGGCGCCACTGCTCCCGGTAACGGGAGATCCGGTCCAGTAGCCACTCGTACAGGGGATCGATCAAACCGGTCTCCTCGGCCAGGGGGATGAACGTCTCGGGAGGAATCCAACAGCCTGCCGCCTCGTCCCACCAGCGTACCAGGGCCTCCGCCCCCACCAGGGCCCGATCGGCGATCCGCAGGCGGGGCTGCAGGTGCACCGTCAACGCCTCCTGTTCCAACGCCCGGCGCATCCGTTCCTGGAGATTCAACCGCCTGACCTGTACCTGGCTCATGTGCGGCTGATAAAAGCGGTAACCGTCGCGCCCTTCCTTCTTGGCCGCATACATGGCCAGATCGGCCAGTTTGAGCAGCCCTTCCGGCTCCCGCTCGTCGCTCAAACCGATGGCGATGCCGATACTGGCGCTGGTGACCAGCTCCCGGCCGGCCAGCCGGCAGGGGCGTCGGATCGCCTGGACGATCTTCTCGGCAATGTGGGCCGCCTGTTTTCGGGCTTCGGACACCGCCCCATGGAGACCGGCCAGGAGCACCACGAACTCGTCACCCCCCAGCCGGGCCACGGTATCCTCCTTCCGCACCACGCTCTGGACCCGCCGGGCCACCTCGGTCAACAAGGCATCCCCCTGATCGTGACCCAGATCGTCGTTGATCGCCTTGAAGTGGTCCAAGTCGAAAAACAGCACCGCCAGCGACGACCCATTGCGGGCGGCCCGACGGCATTCCAGCGTCAGCCGGTCCAACAGCAGGGAACGGTTGCACAGCCCTGTCAACTGATCGTAGAAGGCCAGACGGCGGATGTCCTCGGCCTCGCGCTTGCGCTCGCTGATGTCCGTGAAGGTGAGAATGTAAAACTGATCGTCACTTTCATCGACGGCGCTCCGGACCACCTGCATCCAGCTCAGGAACCGGGTGCCATCTTTGCGGCGCAGCCACACTTCCCCCTCCCAGGCACGGCGCTCCGCCAGTTGCTTGATGAAATGGCGCCCGCACTCCTTCGGGGATTCCCCAGCCACCGGCTGCAGCAAGCGGAGGGAGCGGCCCTGGGCTTCGTCGGCCGTCAGGCCGGTCAATTCGGTGAACGTCCGATTGACTTCGACGATGGTCATGCGCTCGTCGACGATCACCGCGGCATCCAGGCTGCCTTCAAAAGCGCTCAGCGTGAGGGTCAGCTTGCGATCGGTACGCTTGCGCTCGATCTGAGCGGCGATCACCCTGCCGAGCGCGGTGAGAAACTGCAGTCGCCCGTCTTCCCATTCCCATCGGGCAGGACAGCTCAGCACCATGACGCCCGAGATCTGATCCTCGCTCCCCAGGGGAACGTGACAAAACCGGCGATCCGGCATGCCGGGCGTGGTGACCTGGTCACGCGGGTGATTCATCGTTACGAAATGCACCCTCTGACCGGACTGGTCCCGAGTACACGGACAGCAGTCGAGGGAGAACCGCGCTTCGCTCACCGGTATTCCCGAGGGTGGCTCGATCTGCGCCGCCAAACGGAAAACCGCCCCCTCCCGAAGGAAAACCGCTCCCCCGACCGCCGCGTCCATCCAGGGAAGTCGCACCACGTGTTCCAGAGCCCGTCGCAACCAGGTTTCCAAAGGCATCTCGGCGACCGGCAGGTTCAATATTCCGAGCAGGCAACGCTGCTGTCCGGCCAGGTGACGTTGTCGCACCACCGCCGACCAGAAACACAGCAATTGCCGAATCCGCGGTCCGAGCAGGTCCCAGACCACCGGCTTGAGAACGAAATCCGCCGCCCCCGCGCGGTAGGCGGCTTCCACGGCGCCCGCCTGGCGCGCATCGATCATCAACACCACCGGAAAATCACCCAGCCGGCACAGACGCTCGCACAATTTCAGCCCATCACCATCCGCCAATCCAGCATCGAGCAACACCGCCGCCGGCCGCAACTGGGACACGGCGTCCACCGCTGCCCGACAGGAATCGGCGGTATAGGTACGAAACCCCTTCTGACGCAGGCTCTCCTCCGCCAGCAGGCAAGTCATGGGATCGTCGTCCACCACCAGAATCAGCGGTGGAGACCCTCCGCCCGTTTCGGTGTCGTGGCCATCCGACACGACCGGCTCAACCGTGCCCATATCCCGAACCCAACAAGCAGCACACGCGCCGATAGCCCGCCCACAACAGCGCCATCCGTTTCCGGTCCAGCCGGTGGGGCGAGTCTTCGATCTGTGACAGATGATACGCCAAATCCCGCACTCCCAGGTGGGAACAAGCGGAGAGGAAAGCATGGGCGGCCCGGCGAATCGCCGCCAGGTCCCCGCCGGTCACGTTGCGTTCCAGGACCGTCAACCACTGCCGCCCCTGCTCCTGGAACAGGCGCGCCAAGCGCGCCAGCAGGCCGGCCGCCTGATCTTGCTCGAGCTGGGCGATCTGCCCCAACGGGGCGGGATCGAAGCATTCGCTCCGCCATCCGGTTTCCTCCTCCATCGGCCGGTCGACCGGCAGGCGGGACGCCAGACAGGTGCGAAGCGCCTCGATGGACACCGGTTTGTGGAGGCAGTCCACCATCCCGGCCTCCCGGCAGCGCCGGCGACTGCCGTCGCTGACATCGGCGGTGACCGCGACGATCGGAACGTCCGTCCGCCGACTCCGCAACCGCCGGGCCAACTGGTAGCCATCCATGTCCGGCATCTGACAATCCAGCAGGGCCAGATCAAAGCGCTCGTCATCCCAACGTCGCAGGGCCTCCTCCGCACAGGTCACGGCGACCACTTCGCAACCAAGCTGTTTGAGCATTTCCGCCAGCAGCGCCCGGTTCAGCCGATTGTCTTCCACCAGCAACACCCGACCGCACACCCCCGGCCGGGGATCGACGGACGCAGGTTCAGACGGCCGTTCCGGTGCCTCGGCCTTTTCCAGGGGCAGGGTGATACGGAACCGGCTGCCCTCACCCACGGCGCTTTCCACCTCGATCCGCCCTCCCATGGCCCGGACCAACTGACGGCAGATGCTCAATCCCAGACCGGTACCGCCATAACTGCGGGAAGCGGTATCGTCCAACTGGGTGAAAGCCTCGAAAATCCGGTCCCGGGCCTCGTCCGGCAGACCGATACCGGTGTCCCGAACCTCGAAAACCAGCCAGCCGGATTCCGCCTCGGCCACCTGGATGTCGACATGACCTTCCTCGGTGAACTTCAGGGCGTTGTGCACCAGATTGCTAAGGATCTGGCGAATCCGGTCTTCGTCACCGCACCACCATCGGGACGTCCCGGGAACTACCCGCCAGCGAAGCGCCAACCCCTTGACCTGGGCCAGGTGGCGGTGGAGGGCGACCACCGACGCCACCAGACGGGTCACCTCGAAGCGCCGCGGTTTCAATTCGATCCGCCCGGCCTCGATCCTGCCGAAGTCTAGCAGGTCCTCGATCAACCGCAGCAGCGACTGGGCCGCCTCCGTGGAAAGCCGGACGTAGTGGCGCTGACGGGAATCGAGCTCGGTGGCCGCCAACAACGCCAGAAATCCCAGAATGGCGTTGAGGGGGGTTCGCAGTTCGTGACTGACGTTGGCGAGAAAACGCGATTTGGCCTCGTTGGCGGCCTGCGCCTTTTCCGCCAGTTCCCGGGCGTGCTCGATCATCCGGTTCAGGGCTTCGGTACGGCGACGAACCTCGTTTTCCAGCTCCACCTTGGTTTGGCGCTGATGCTGCTCATAGGCGCGCAACCAGGCCAATTGACGCCGGAACGCTTCGCCGAGCTGACGGATTTCCAAAGGCCCCTCCGGCTCGATGGCGACGTCGAAATGCCCCCCGGCGGCGGCCGTCGCCGCCTGCGCCAGTCTCCGAAGCGGCCGGGTGATGCGGGAAATCAGCCACAATCCCATCGCCAGCGCCAGGACCAACAAAATCGTAACGAGGGAGACCACCGTGGCCAGAAAGGTGATGGCATGATCGCGAAAGTCCGCCAGGGCGATGCCGAGGCGCACCTCCCCCACGACCGCACCGGCGGCATCGCGTACCGGTGCCGCCACTGCCATTCGCTCTCCCTGACCGAAGAGCACTTCCCCCAGGGTGGGCCGGTCGACCTGCGACAGGCGGACCATCGGCTCGGGGGGGAAGCGCCCCTGCCAGGCCAGCAGACGTCCCCGGGCATCGTAAAAGGCCGCATAAGCCAACTCGGCCATGGTGTTCAAGGGGGCCAGCCGGCGGCGGAGCGCTTCCCGGTCGCCGGTGGCGACGGCCTCTTGGTCGGCATCCGCCACCACGGCGGCCAACATAGCGGCGGAGGACTTCAGGTGGCGGTACTTGTCCTCCAGCATCTGCACGCTCAGCGTCCCGGCCACCACCAAGGCGGTCACGGTGATCAAGCCGAAAACGAACCAGACGAAACGGAGTGCCAGCGTCACGAAAGCCCTGCGCCTCCCGGACCAGCCGGGACGGGATTCAACCGGAAGAACGGTCCAGATAAAGCCGGATACGCTGGCCGGGACGCAGGGTGCCCTTCAGACGCCGGCGGTTCCATTGATGCAGATCCCGCAGACGCACCCCGAAACGCCGGGCGATCTTGGAGAGGGAATCCCCCTTGCGCACGGTATACACCACGGACTTGAACGGATCGCCGGCGTCCGCCACCCGGATGCGTAGGCGCTGGCCCGGTCGCAAGGGGCGCTTCGGGTCGATGCGGTTCCAGCGGGCCAGCTGACCGACGCGCACCCCGTAACGCCGGGCGATCTTCCAAAGGGTGTCGCCGCGCCGCACCACGTGGATCTTGCCCGGGGGGCGGTGGGGGGGCACCGGGATCTTCTTCAACCGGGCCAGCAAGGCGTCGGAGACGGTGCGAACCACGGGGATCACCAGGGATTGTCCCGGGTAGATGCGGTTCCCCCGAAGGCGATTGGCCTGCCGGATCACGGCGACGGGGGTGTGATACTTTTGGGCGATCTGGCTCAGGGTCTCCCCGCGACTCACCCGGTGCCGTTCCCAGCGGATACGGCGAGACTGAGGCAGTTTCGCCAGACGTTCCTGGAACAGCGCTACCTTTTCCAGCGGCAGCACCAGGCGGTGGGGACCGTCGGGCGCCGTCGCCCACCGGCGGTAGCCGGGATTGAGCCGATACAGCTCCTCGAGAGGCAATTCCGCCAATTCCGCCGCCAGATGCAGGTCGATCTGGGAATCCAGCCGCACCTCGGCGTACAGGGGGCGATTGGGGATCGGAAGCAGGGCGATGCCGTACTCCTCGGCATGGGCAAAAATCTTGGCGACCGCCAGCAGTTTGGGCACGTAGGCGCGGGTTTCCCGGGGCAGACGCAGATGCCAGAAATCGGTCGGACGGTGGAGACGGCGGTTGCGGCGGATCGCCCGCATGACCGTCCCCTCGCCGGCGTTGTAGGCGGCCAGGGCCAGCAACCAGTCGCCGTGGAAATCGGTGTGCAGTTTCTTCAAATAGCGGATGGCGGCCCGGGTCGAAGCGTGGACGTCGCGGCGCAGATCGACCCACCAGTTCTGCTCGAGGCCGTACAACTTGCCGGTGGAAGGGATGAACTGCCACAGTCCGGCGGCGCGCATCCGGGAATAGGCCTCCGGGCGGAAGGCGCTCTCCACCACCGGCAGCAACGCCAACTCGCCGGGCAACCGATGGCGCTCGATCTCGGTGACGATGGTGTACAGGTAGGGCCGGGCCCGTTCCTGAACCCGACGCAAATATTCGGGATGGGACAAATACCAGCGCAGCTCCCGTCGGACCCGGGGATGATCGACCTCGGGCAGCCGGTAGAGCGCGAACAGACGGTCCCACAGGTTGTCAGTGGTTCGAGCGGCCGGCGACTTGGGAGCAGGTTCGCTTTCCCCTTCCCGAAGCTTGATGTGGACGGTGACCGGCGCTGCCGGCGCCTGGGTGACGGCGCGTGGCTCGACCGGCTTGATCGCCTTCTGACTGCAAGCCGTCAACAGCCAAAACCAAGCCAGCAGGACGATGAAACGCCCAACCGTTGTCATCATCGTTTCCCCCCTCCCGATTTCACTTCCAAATCCGGGTTTTTTCCTTATTATAAGATCTGATCACCATTCCTGCCGATGCATACCAAACCGATCACCCCGCCTTTGCGCCAAGAACTGTGCACCTGGTACCACACGGCGCTGGGACGGCGCTTGCTGCGTCTCGAGGCCCGCTACCTGAAGCGCTCACTCAAAGTGCCCTACACCTTCACCATCGTGCAACTGGGCGTCCTGGGCTGGGAAGAACGCTATCTCGACAGCGGCTACCTGCGAAGTTTCCGTCTCATCGACGAGACCCACACGATCCATGACCGCCGTCTGCCGGCCATCATCGCCCGCCTGGATTCCCTGCCTTTGGCGTCGGAAAGCGTCGATGTATTGATTCTGCCCCATACCCTCGAATTCACCGACGACCAACATCAGCTTCTGCGGGAGGCGGAGCGAGTCCTGAAACCGGAAGGCCAATTGCTGGTGCTGGGCTTCCAGCCCTGGAGCGTCTATCGTCTCTACCGCTGGTTCCCGGGCAGACAGCGCCCCGCCCCGTGGCATTGCCACCCGATCAGTCACCGCCGCCTGCTCGACTGGCTCAATTTACTGAACTTCACCGCCGAAACCAATACCTGGTTCGACTTTCACTCCCTGATCGAACCGGGCGGATGGCGTGATTATTGCTCTTCCCTGTGGTATGTTGCCTACGCGGTGCGCGCTATCAAGCGGACTTACACCATCATCCCCTTGCGCCCCGCCCTGGAAACGCGGCCGGAATGGTCCCCCGGCGTACTGGAACCGACGATACAGAGAAAGCAACGTGACCCAGGCCAGTGAGGCGGTGGAAATCTATACCGACGGCGCCTGCCGCGGCAACCCCGGGCCGGGTGGCTGGGGGGCGGTCCTGCGCTACCAGGGCCGGGAAAGGGAGATCTATGGTGCCGAACCCCATACCACCAACAACCGGATGGAACTGATGGCCGCCATCCGCGCCCTGGAAACCTTGAAGCGCCCCTGCCGGGTGATCATCAGCACCGATTCCCAGTACCTGCAGAAAGGCGTCACCGAGTGGCTGCCCAACTGGATCCGGCGCAACTGGAAGACCAGCGCCGGCAAGCCGGTCAAGAATCTCGACCTGTGGCAGCGTCTGCTCAAGGCGCTGGAGCGGCATCAGGTGCAATGGGAATGGGTTCGCGGCCACAGCGGCCATCCGGAAAACGAACGGGCCGACGCCCTGGCCAACCGCGCCATCGACGAAATGCTGCAACGATCGTCAAAGCGACAGGAATGACCCATGCGCCAAATCGTGCTCGATACGGAAACGACCGGTCTGGAACCGGAAAAGGGACACCGCATCATCGAAATCGGCTGTGTCGAACTGGTGAACCGCACCCTCACCGACAACCGCTTCCACGTCTATTTGAATCCGGAACGGGAAATCGATTCGGGAGCGGTGGCAGTGCACGGCATCGACAACGCCTTTCTGGCCGACAAGCCCCGCTTCGCCGACATCGTCGACGACTTCCTTGCCTTCGTCAAGGAAAGCGAGGTCATCATCCACAACGCCCCCTTCGACGTGGGCTTCATCAACGCCGAACTGGCCCGGCTCGGCCCGGATTACGGACGGCTCGAGGATTACTGTCGCATCTTCGACACCCTGGCCCTGGCGCGGCGCAAACACCCCGGCGTGCGCAACAGCCTCGACGCCCTGTGCAAGCGCTACCAGATCGACAACAGCCACCGCGATCTTCACGGCGCCCTGCTCGACGCCGAAATCCTCGCCTCCGTCTATCTGGCCATGACCGGCGGTCAGGTGTCCCTGGCGCTGGACAGCCTGCGCCAAGAACCGACCACCGCCGCCGGGGCCGCCCCGACCCGACCCCGGCCAAGACTGAAACGGGTCACCTGTCCACCGGAGGAACTGGAAGCGCACCATCGGCGGCTGCAGGCCATCGATCAGGCCAGCGGCGGCAACTGCCTGTGGCTCAAGAAGCACTAGCCTCGCCACCGTTCTTTGTTTTATGCTAATTTCGCCAACCCGGAGAGGTGGCTGAGCGGTCGAAAGCACCGGTCTTGAAAACCGGCGAGGGGCGACCCTCCGTGGGTTCGAATCCCACCCTCTCCGCCAATCGCCCAATAACAACAAATCGGCCCCATGATCACGGTTCTCGTTGCGGACGACCACGAACTCGTCCGCAGCGGCATCGAGCACATTCTCAACACCGACCCGGAGATCACCGTGATCGGCACGGTGGCCACCGGCGAAGCGGCGCTCGAACTGGCTGACTCCCTGCGGCCCGACATCGTGATCATGGACGTCAACATGCCCGGCCTCGGTGGACTGGCCGCCTGCCAAAAACTCAAGCAGCGCCATCCCGACATCCGCCTGATCGCCCTCAGCGTCTACACCGACGGCCCCATCCCCAGGCAATTGATCGAGGCCGGCGCCGATGGTTATCTCTCCAAGCACTGTCCGCCCCAGGAGATGATCCGGGCGGTCAAGACCGTTCACCGGGGCGGCCGCTACCTGAGCCAGGATGTCGCCACCCGCTGGGTCTTCGACGGTACGGAGAAGGACGCCACCCCCTTCGAGCGTCTGTCGGGCCGGGAAATGGAAGTGACCCTGCTGACCCTGCAGGGAAAATCGATTCAGGAAATCGCCGTCATCCTGTCCGTCAGCCCCAAGACGGTGTGCACCTACCGCTACCGCATCTTCGAGAAACTGGGCATCCGCAACGACGTCGAACTGACCCGCCTGGCGGCCAAATACGGCTTGCTAAATCCCGACGGCAATTGAAATAATAAGCGGTCATGCCTCGGTGGTGGAATTGGTAGACACACGGGACTTAAAATCCCGAGGGGGCGACCCCGTGCCGGTTCGAGTCCGGCCCGAGGCACCATGAACCGCAGTTTTCCGTCAACCAACAAGGACTGACTATCAATGGCAGGTCGCAATCACCTCTACGTTCCCGGCCCCACCAACGTGCCGGATTCCGTCCTCAGCGCCATGCACGTGCCGATGGAGGACCATCGCGCTCCCGACTTCCCCAAGCTGGTCAAACCGTTGCTGGAGGATCTGAAGAAGATCTTCCGCACCGAGACCGGCCGCTGTTTCATCTTCCAGGCCACCGGCACCGCCGGCTGGGAAGTGGCCCTCTGCAATACCCTGTCCCCGGGCGACAAGGTGCTGTCCTACCGTTTCGGCCAGTTCAGCCACCTGTGGATCCAGTCGGCCAAGCGCATGGGGCTGGACGTGGAGTACCATGAAGTCCCCTGGGGCGAGGGCGTGCCCCTCGACCACCTCGAAGAACGCCTCGCCGCCGACAAGGGCCACGAGATCAAGGCCCTGCTGATCTGCCACAACGAGACCGCCACCGGGGTCACCAACGATCTCCGGGCGATCCGCGCCGTCCTCGACCGCACCGGGCATCCGGCCCTGTTCATGATCGACGGGGTCAGCTCCATCGGCAGCCTCGAGTTCCGTATGGACGACTGGGGTATCGACGTGGCCCTGACCGGTTCCCAGAAGGGCATGATGCTGCCGGCCGGCAACGCCTACGTCTGCTTCAGCCAAAAAGCCCTGGAAAAGCGTCACGAGGCCAAACTGCCGCGCAACTTCCTCGACATCGAGGACCAGATCCAGGCCAACGACGCCGGCTACTTCCCCTACACCCCGAGCACGCCGATGCTCCACGGCCTGCGCCGGGCCATCGACCTGATGCTGGAAGAAGGACTCGACAACGTCCACGCCCGCCACCGGCGCTTGGCCGAAGGCGTGCGCCGCGCGATCCGCGACGGCTGGGGCCTGCAGCTGTGCGCCCGCGATCCCAAATGGTATTCGGACACGGTGTCCGCCGTCGTCGTCCCCGAAGGCTTCGACGCCCGCGACGTGATGAAGGTGGCCTATCACCGCTACAACCTGTCCCTGGGCGGGGGGCTGTCGGAAGTGGCCGGCAAGGTGTTCCGCATCGGCCATCTGGGCGACGTCAACGAACTGATGCTGGCCAGCGCCATCGTCGGCGCCGAGATGGCGATGCGCGACGTGGGCATCGACGTCGAGCCGGGCAGCGGCATCGCCGCGGCGATGGAATACTGGCGCGAGACCGCACCGCCCCTGGAAGCGTGATGACCGTCTCTGCCAGCCTCAGACGAGCCGCCCCGCGCGGCTCGTTCCACCTGGGGAGCCAGCCGTGAGCCGCCCGCGCATCCTGCTCACCGCCCGCTGGCCCGACGCCGTGGAAGCCGCGCTGGCCGAACGCTTTCAGGTCGCCTTCAACCGCGACGACCACCCCTTCGACCGCGACGAACTGCGGCAGGCGCTGCGGGACTACGACGCCGTCTGTCCCACCGTGGTCGATCCCCTCGACGCCGGGGTGCTCGGCGTCGAACCACGACGCTGCCGCCTGCTGGCCAATTTCGGCGTCGGCCTCGACCACATCGACCTGGAAGCCGCTCGTCGCCACGGCATCGCGGTCACCAACACCCCCGGCGTCCTCACCGACTGTACCGCCGATCTGGCCATGACCCTGCTGCTGATGGCGGCCCGCCGTGCCGGCGAGGGCGAACGCCAGGTGCGCGCCGGCGCCTGGCGCGGCTGGCGCCCCACCCATCTGCTCGGCACCAAGGTCAGCGGCAAGACCCTGGGCATCGTCGGCATGGGCCGCATCGGCCGCGCCGTGGCTCGCCGCGCCCACCACGGTTTCGGCATGCGTATCCTCTACCACCATCCCCGCCCCCTGGCGGCGGCCGAGGGGGAATACTGCCCCGATCTGGACACCATGTTGCCCCGCTGCGACTTCGTCTCCCTCCATTGCCCTGGCGGCCAGCGCAACCGGCATCTGTTCGACGCCGCACGACTGGCGCGGATGAAACCGGGCAGTTTCCTCGTCAACACCGCCCGTGGCGACGTGGTGGACACCGACGCCCTCGTCGACGCCCTCGATCGTGGCCCCCTGCGCGGCGCCGCCCTGGATGTCTATGAAAACGAACCGGCGGTCGATCCCCGTCTGCGCCGCCGCGAGGACGTGGTCCTCCTGCCCCATCTGGGCAGTGCCACGATCGAAACCCGCGAGGCCATGGGCTTCCGGGTACTGGAGAACCTGGAGGCCTTCTTCGCCGGCCGCGAGCCGCCGGACCGGGTGATCTGAAGCCGTGTGGCCCGCCGATCGCCTTCCCCTGCCCGCTGCCGAACTGGACCGCCTGGCCGACCGGCTCCGCCCCGCCTTCCGCCACCGCTGCGCCGAACTGGGATTGGCAACGGACCTGACGCCGCGGCTACGCTCCGTCTACTTGCCGCTGACGGCCTGGATCGCCCGGCACCGGCGCCTGGGCGGGCGGGTGTTCGGCGTCAACGGGGCCCAGGGCACCGGCAAGTCCACCCTGGTCCGCCTGCTGCAGACGCTGCTGGCGGAAGGCTTCGGCCTGCGGGCGGCCGGGCTTTCCATCGACGACTTCTATCGGACCCGGGCCGAGCGTGAACATCTGGCCCGTACCGTTCATCCCCTACTGATCACCCGCGGGGTGCCGGGCACCCACGACGTCGCCCTGGCGATCCACACCATCGACGCACTCGTCGAGGCCGGTCCCGGCGACCACATCCCACTGCCCGCCTTCGACAAGGCCACCGACGACCGCCTGCCGCCGTCCCGCTGGCCGGTGTGGGAAGGTCCCTGCGACCTGGTGCTGTTCGAGGGCTGGTGCGTCGGCGCCCGCCCCGAACCGGAAACCCGCCTCCACGAACCGGTCAACGAGCTGGAGCGCCGCGAGGACCCCGACGGACGCTGGCGCCGCTACGTCAACGACCAGCTCCGCGGCCCTTACCGGCAACTTTTCGCCCGCCTCGATCGTCTCATCCTGCTCGAGGCCCCCGGCATGGCCTGTGTGTTCCGGTGGCGCCTGCAGCAGGAGCGGGAACTGGCCCGGCGCCTCGAAGGCGAACCGGAACCCGGCCTCAGGCTCATGGACGAGGCCGCCCTGCGCCGTTTCATCCAGCACTACGAACGCCTGACCCGCTGGATGCTCGCGGAGATGCCGGCCCGCGCCGACGTCGTCCTGACGCTGGGGGAAGACCATCAGATCCACACCGTCACCGTCAACCGTCCATGAACATCCTCAAAGACACCCTTTTCATCGTCCTCCAACACCTGCTGCCCCAACACGGCCTGTCGCGCCTGGTGGGAAAGCTCACCCACTGCCGCTGGCGGCCGCTGAAAAACGCCCTGATCCGCCGGTTCGTCCGCGCCTACGACATCGATCTGAGCGAGGCCGCCGACGCCGATCCCGACGCCTATCCCTGCTTCAACGCTTTCTTCACCCGCCCTCTCAAGGCCGGCGCCCGACCGGTGGCGGACGACCCCCGCGCCGTGGTCAGCCCCGCCGACGGCCGCCTCAGTCAGATCGGCACCCTCACCGGCGAATGGCTGATCCAAGCCAAGGGGCGCGATTTCTCCGCCACCGCCCTGCTGGGCGACGCCGACCTGGGCCGGCGCTTCGCCGACGGCGCCTTCGCCACCATCTACCTGTCGCCGCGCGACTACCACCGGGTTCACATGCCCTATCCCGGACGCCTGCGGGAGATGATCCACATTCCCGGACGGCTGTTCTCGGTCAACGACGCCACCGCCGAGGGGGTGGACAACCTCTACGCCCGCAACGAACGGGTGGTGTGCCGCTTCGACACCGACGCCGGCCCTATGGCGGTGGTGCTGGTGGGGGCGTTGCTGGTGGCCGGTATCGAGACCGTCTGGCACGGGCCGGTCACCCCGCCCACGGCAAGGCGCATCCAGCGCTGGCGCTACGACGACCGCGACATCGTGCTGGAGCGGGGCGCGGAGCTGGGGCGCTTCAACATGGGCTCGACGGTAATCCTGCTGCTGCCGGAGGACACGGTGGCCTGGCGGCGGCAGACCGGCGACCGCGTGCGCGTCGGGGAGACGCTCGGCCTCGCCCGGGCGCCATGACTCACGAACCCCGATAATCCAAGGCGATGTGCCAGGGCGACAACCCCAAGGGGACCCGGAAGGCATCCCCCGCCCTGCCCGGATCCAGCAGCCGATCTGCGGGACGGTAGGCCAGACCGGCCGGCAACGGCGCTACCGGTTTCAACGGTCGCGTCTCGATCGGCGGCCGATAGTCGTCGGTATCCTGCCAACGTTCCCGCTTGACCTGGAAATTCGCCAACAGGAAATGCAATTTCCCCTCGGTCACGAAAACGCCGCCGGAGGTCACCCGTTCCTGCCAGGAAGAGGCCGGCAACACCTGCACGAAGGTCACTACTTCGTCGGGGCCGGCGGTCGTCAGGCCCCGATGCAACAATACCCCCAGGCGCCGGCGTTCGTACTCGGTGAACAACGGCCGCCAACGCCCGCCGTCCTGCACCACACCGACCCCGGCCAACAGCCGTTCCAGGGTTTCCGCTTCGAGGGGGGCGGGATGGGTGTATCTTCGATCCTTCCCGGGATCCACCTTCAACAGACGCACGATCCAGGTGTCGTCTTCATGGACGGTGGCGGTAAACGCCCGCTCGCCGGCACAACCGGCCAGCAGAACCCATCCAAAGACCCACAACGCATAACCGAGCGTTCGCAATCCCATGATTCCTCCCATTCTCAAATCTTCCATTTTAAACGCCGGAAAAAAAGGCGCCCGTATTCGGGCGCCGATCCGAGAGGATGAACGAAGACCA
>JALSGR010000167.1 GCA_026982635.1 Methylothermaceae bacterium
GGTGACAATGTGAAGATCACGGTGAAGCTGATTGCCCCGATTGCGATGGAAGAGGGTTTGCGGTTTGCCATTCGGGAAGGCGGGCGCACGGTCGGGGCCGGCGTGGTCTCCAAAATCATCGAGTAAGCCGAAGGCTCGGTGCCGCCTGCGGGCGGCACCGTCCCGTTGAAAGGATACAGGTCAGTAGCTCAATTGGTAGAGCAGCGGTCTCCAAAACCGCAGGTTGGGGGTTCGAGTCCCTCCTGGCCTGCCATTTTTATTTCCCCACCGAATAATTGACGCCATGACAGCACAGGCACACTCCCAGGAATCGTCGATCTCTCCCTTCGATTCTTTCAAGATCGTACTGGTCATCGCCCTGTTGGCCGCCGGGGTGACGGGGTTCTACTGGTATCCCGAATATTCGTTGCTGTACCGCACCCTGGCGTTGGTGGGGGTGGCGCTGGTTTCGGCGGGATTGTTTTTCACCACGGCGCCGGGGCGGGCGTTCTGGGCTTTTTTCCAGGAGTCGCGCATGGAATTGCGCAAGGTGACCTGGCCGACTCGTCAGGAAACCATCCATACCACCTTGATGGTCGTGGTGATGGTCGTCATCGTGGGCTTGATTCTCTGGCTCCTGGACTCCCTGTTCCTGTGGCTGGTGCGTCTGTTGACGGGTCAGGGAGGTTGACGAGGTGGCCATGCGTTGGTACGTGGTGCAGACCTATTCCAACTACGAGAATCAGGTCAAGCGTTCCCTGGAGGAGCGCATCAAGCAGGCGGGGCTGGAGAAGCATTTCGGCAAGATCCTGGTTCCCACCGAGGAAGTGATCGAAATGCGCATGGGGCAGCGGCGCAAGACCGACCGCAAGTTCTTCCCCGGCTATGTCCTGGTGCAGATGGAGATGAACGACGAGACCTGGCACCTGGTGCGCAGCGTCCCCCATGTGTTGGGGTTCATCGGTGGCACGCCGGAGAAGCCCGCCCCCATTTCCGACAAGGAAGCCGAAGCCATTCTCGCCCGGGTCGAGGAGGGGCTGACCAAGCCCAAACCCAAGATCTTGTTCGAGCCTGGCGAGGTGGTACGCATCGTCGAAGGGCCTTTCAAGGATTTCAACTGCGTAGTCGAGGAAGTGGACTACGAAAAGAACAAGCTCAAGGCGTCGGTGCTGATTTTCGGACGGCCGACGCCGGTGGAGTTCGACTTCAGTCAGGTGGAAAAGGTCTGACTGGTATCGACGGGGAGCCGAAAGGCGTTCGTACCCAACGGGAGAGGAAATCATGGCAAAGAAAGTTCAAGCTTATATCAAGCTGCAGGTCAAGGCCGGCGAGGCCAATCCCAGCCCGCCCGTGGGCCCGGCATTGGGTCAGCACGGTGTCAATATCATGGAGTTCTGCAAGGCCTTCAACGCGCAGACCCAGAGCATGGAAAAGGGGCTGCCGCTGCCGGTCATCATCACCGTCTACAACGACCGCAGCTTCACCTTCGTCATCAAGACGCCGCCGGCATCCTATCTGCTGCTGAAGGCGATCGGGGCCGAAAAGGGCAGTTCTCGCCCCAACGTCGACAAGATCGGCACGGTCACCCGGGAGCAGCTCGAGGAGATCGCCAAGATGAAGGAGCCGGATTTGACCGCTGCAGACATGGACGCTGCGGTGCGCACCATCGCCGGTACCGCCCGCAGCATGGGCATCGACGTGGAGGGGGTGTGACATGGCCAAGTTGTCCAAGCGCATGAAGATGATCCGTGAGAAGGTGGATCTCACCCGCGCCTATTCCGTCGACGAGGCCCTGCAATTGCTGAAGGAGGTGTCCTCGGTCAAGTTCACCGAGTCGGTGGACGTGGCGGTCAATCTGGGCGTGGATCCACGCAAGTCCGATCAGGTGGTGCGCGGTTCCACGGTACTGCCCCACGGCACCGGTAAATCGGTGCGGGTGGCGGTCTTCGCCCAGGGCGCCAACGCCGAGGCCGCCAAGGAAGCCGGTGCCGACATCGTCGGCATGGAAGATTTGGCCGAGGAGGTCAAGAAGGGCAATCTCGATTTCGACGTGGTCATCGCCACCCCGGATGCCATGCGAATCGTCGGTCAGTTGGGCCCGATTCTGGGGCCCCGCGGTTTGATGCCCAACCCGAAAGTGGGTACCGTCACGCCCGACGTGGCCACGGCGGTGAAGAACGCCAAGGCCGGCCAGGTGCGTTATCGGACCGACAAGGCGGGGATTATTCACTGCACGATCGGCAAGGTCGATTTCGACATTTCGGCGTTGAAGGAAAATCTCGAGGCGTTGCTGGCGGACCTGAAAAAGGCGAAGCCGGCAGCCAGCAAGGGTACGTACATGAAGAAGATCGCCCTGTCCACCACCATGGGACCGGGGTTGACGATCGATATGTCCAGCCTGGACGCTTGAAGACTTTGGATTGCCGGATGACCGGTGATCGTCAAAGACCGTAGGTGCGTGACGACGCTTAAAATCCGCCTACGCAGACGGTGAACCGGTCCTCAGAAGGACGGGGAGCCGTGAGACTGGTGCATCCCGCGAGGGATGCGGGTTTGACTTCCGGCGCAAGCCGGGAGACGACAACGGAGGTATCACGTGGCACTGAGACTGGAACAGAAAAAGGCCATCGTTGCCGAGGTCTCCGACGTCGCGGCCAGGGCCCATTCTGCGATCGCAGCAGAGTATCGGGGTTTGACCGCGGCGGAGATGACCGATCTGCACAAGAAGGCCCGGGAGTCCCAGGTGTACCTTCGCGTGGTGAAAAACACCCTGGCGCGGCGCGCGCTGGAGGGCAGCGATTATGCTTGCATGAGCGAGCAGCTGGTCGGTCCCTTGCTGTTGGCGTTTTCACTGGAAGAACCGGGTTCGGCTGCCCGTGTCATCAAGGATTTCGCCAAGGAGCACGAACAGTTGAAACCCAAGCTGGTCGCGGTGTCGGGCCAGTTGTTCGGTCCTGAGGAGCTGGAGCGCCTGGCCAGCCTGCCCACCAAGGAGCAGGCCATCAGCATGCTCATGGCGGTGATGAAAGCGCCGATCGAAAAGCTGGTGAGAACAATGGCGGAACCCCACGCGAAACTGGTACGGACCATTGCCGCCGTCCGCGATCAGAAGCAACAGGCGGCCTGATCCTGGGTATCGGTTTTGGTGAAAAACGATTGATTTGATTTGGAGTGTAAGACTATGGCTGTGTCTAAAGAAGAAATCCTTGATGCGATCGCGAACATGACCGTCATGGAAGTGGTGGATTTGATCTCCGCCATGGAGGAAAAGTTCGGCGTTTCCGCCGCCGCCGCGGTGGCAGCGGTGCCGATGGCCGCCGGTGGGGAAGCTGGAGGCGCTGCCGAAGAAAAGACGGAATTCGACGTGATTCTGAGTGGCTTCGGTTCCAACAAGGTGGCGGTCATCAAGGCCGTCCGCGCCATCACCGGTCTGGGGCTGAAGGAAGCCAAGGCGTTGGTGGAAGGCGCGCCGGCCCCCGTCAAGGAAGGCGTGAGCAAGGAAGAAGCCGAGGAGATCAAGAAACAGCTCGAAGAGGCAGGCGCATCTGTCGAGATTAAATAAGCGCGTTTCTCATCATTCTTTCCGGGATGGCTGGCAGTTTCGACTGCCGGCCTTTTCCCGCTTGCCGGGTGAAAAACGGACGGAGGCTCTATGGTGTACCCCTAGGCTGAGCAATCTCTTGGGGCCGGTGACCCATCCAATCCCGAATCTTTCTTTCCAGATGGATTGAAGCAATCTGTCAGGCAACCAACCTTCGCAGGATCTTAAGGAACCGCTATGGCCTATTCTTTCACTGAGAAAAAGCGACTTCGCAAGAGTTTCGCCAAACGTTCGGAAGTTCTGGACGTTCCCTATCTGTTGCAGATTCAGCTCGAATCCTACAAACGATTCCTGCAGGCTGACAAGGCTCCGGAGCAGCGTGCCGACCAAGGTTTGCACGCCGCCTTCAAATCGGTGTTCCCGATCGAAAGCCACAACGGCTATGCGGTGTTGGAGTACGTCAGTTACCGGCTCGGAGAGCCTACCTTCGACGTGAAGGAATGTCAGCTGCGCGGTGCCACCTATGCGGCTCCCCTGCGAGTGAAGGTCCGCCTGGTCCTTTACGACAAGGACTTCCCGGCAGGCACCAAGGTCGACAAGATCAAGGAGCAGGAAGTCTACATGGGGGAACTGCCCCTCATGACCGAGAACGGTACCTTCGTCATCAACGGTACCGAACGGGTGGTCGTTTCCCAATTGCACCGCTCGCCTGGGGTGTTCTTCGATCACGACAAGGGAAAAACCCACTCCTCGGGCAAGCTGCTGTTCAACGCCCGGGTGATTCCCTATCGCGGTTCCTGGCTCGACTTCGAATTCGACCACAAGGACATCGTCTACGTGCGCATCGACCGGCGCCGCAAGCTGCCGGCCACCGTGATCCTGCGGGCTCTGGGGTACGACGACGAGCAGATACTCCAAATGTTCTTCGAGACCGATACCTTCCATCTGGCCAAGGACAGGATCGTTCTCGATCTCATCCCCGAGCGGCTGCGCGGCGAGATCGCGCCCTTCGACATCGCGCTCGACGACGGCACCCGGATCGTCGAGGAGGGGCGGCGCATCACTCCCAAGCACATTCGCCAGATGAAGAAGGCAGGTCTGACCCGCCTGGTGGTGCCGCCGGAGTATCTGTGCGGCAAGATTCTGGCTCGCAACGTGGTGGACGAGAAGACCGGCGAGCTGATCGCCGCCGCCAACACCGAGATCACCCCGGAACTGCTGGAGCAGTTGCTCGATCACGGCATCGACCGGATCGAAACCCTCTACGTCAACGAGCTCGACCGGGGGCCTTACATCTCCAACACCCTGAAGGTCGATCACACCACCAGTGAGCTGGAAGCTTTGGTGGAGATCTACCGCATGATGCGGCCCGGCGAACCCCCCACTAAGGAGGCGGCCGAAACCCTGTTCCAAAATTTGTTCTTCTCGGAGGAACGTTACGATCTTTCCGAGGTCGGGCGCATGAAGCTCAACCTGCGCCTAGGGCGTAAGGAGGAGACCGGTCCCCGGGTGTTGACCGCCGAGGACATCATCGACGTTCTCAAGGAGCTCATCAACATCCGTAACGGCTTGGGCCAGGTGGACGACATCGACCATCTGGGGAACCGTCGGGTCCGCAGCGTCGGGGAGATGGTGGAGAATCAGTTCCGCATCGGTCTGGTGCGGGTGGAACGGGCGGTCAAGGAACGCCTGACCCTGGCCAGCACCGAGGATTTCACCCCGCAGGAGGTCATCAACGCCAAGCCGGTGGTGGCGGCGATCAAGGAATTCTTCGGCTCCAGCCAGCTGTCCCAGTTCATGGACCAGAACAACCCGCTGTCGGAAGTGACCCACAAACGGCGGGTCTCGGCCCTCGGTCCCGGAGGACTGTCGCGGGAGCGGGCCGGTTTCGAGGTCCGCGACGTGCATCCGACCCATTACGGTCGGCTGTGTCCGATCGAGACCCCGGAAGGGCCCAACATCGGCCTGATCAATTCACTGGCGGTCTATGCCCGGACCAACCACTACGGCTTTCTCGAAACCCCTTACCGCAAGGTGGTGGACGGCCGGGTGACCGACGAAATCCACTATCTGTCCGCCATCGAGGAAAGCGACTACATCATCGCCCAGGCCGGCGCCGCCGTGGACGAGGAGGGCCGCCTGGTGGACGAAATGGTCTCCTGCCGCCACAAGAACGAGTTTACCCTGGCCTCGCCGGAGATGGTCCAATACATGGACGTGGCCTCCAAGCAGATCGTCTCGGTGGCTGCTTCGCTGATCCCTTTCCTGGAGCACGACGACGCCAACCGGGCCCTGATGGGCTCCAACATGCAGCGTCAGGCCGTGCCGATGCTGCGTTCCCAGAAACCGCTGGTGGGAACCGGCATGGAACGGATCGTGGCCCGGGATTCCGGTACCTGCGTGGTGGCCCGCCGCGGTGGCGAAGTGGTTTCGGTGGACGCCGGGCGGATCGTGGTCCGGGTCAACGACGACGAGACCGAGCCGGGAGAGCCGGGGGTGGACATCTATAACCTGACCAAGTACACCCGCTCCAACCAGAACACTTGCATCAACCAACGGCCGTTGGTGAAACCGGGTGACCGTATCGACAAGGGGGACATCCTGGCCGACGGGGCTTCCACCGACATGGGTGAACTGGCGCTGGGCCAGAACCTGTTGGTGGCCTTCATGCCCTGGCACGGGTACAACTTCGAGGACTCGATCCTGATCTCGGAACGGGTGGTGGAGGAGGACCGCTACACCACCATCCACATCGAGGAAAAAACCTGCGTCGCCCGTGACACCAAGCTGGGCCCCGAAGAGATCACCGCCGACATTCCCAACGTCAGCGAGGCAGCCCTGGCCAAGCTGGACGAGTCGGGGATCGTCTACATCGGCGCCGAGGTCAAGGAGGGCGACATCCTGGTTGGTAAGGTGACGCCGAAGGGGGAAACCCAGCTGACGCCGGAGGAGAAACTGCTGCGCGCCATCTTCGGCGAGAAGGCCTCCGACGTCAAGGATACCTCCCTCAAGGTGCCGTCGGGAATGGCGGGGACCGTGATCGACGTCCAGGTGTTCACCCGCGACGGCGTGGAGAAGGACGCCCGGGCCAAGGCCATCGAACAGGCTCAGCTAGAAAAGGTGCGCAAGGATCTGAACGACCAGTTCCGTATCGTCGAGCAGGACACTTACGAACGGGTGCGCCAGATGCTGCTGGGCAAGGTGGCCGAGTCGGGCCCCGGCGGACTGAAACCCGGCACCGAGATCACCGCCGATTACTTGGACGGCTTGCAGCCCGCCCAGTGGCTGGAGATCCGCCTGGAAGACGAGGACCTCAACGTCCAATTGGAGGCGGTGGCCGAACAGTTGGAGAACCTGCGCCAGGAGATGGACCGCCGTTTCGAGGAGAAGAAGGCCAAGATCACCATGGGCGACGATCTGCCGCCCGGGGTGTTGAAGATGGTCAAGGTCTACCTGGCGGTCAAGCGCCGTATCCAACCCGGGGACAAGATGGCCGGCCGCCACGGCAACAAGGGGGTGATCTCCCAGATCGTGCCGGTGGAGGACATGCCCTATCTGGAGGACGGCACGCCGGTGGACATCGTCCTCAATCCCCTCGGGGTGCCGTCGCGCATGAACGTGGGTCAGGTGCTGGAGACCCATCTAGGCTGGGCCGCCAAAGGGTTGGGAATCAAGATCGGCAAGATGCTGGAGGCCAAGGCCAAGGTTCAGGAGCTGCGGGAATTCC
This sequence comes from Methylothermaceae bacterium, assembly GCA_026982635.1. Classification (GTDB taxonomy): domain Bacteria; phylum Pseudomonadota; class Gammaproteobacteria; order Methylococcales; family Methylothermaceae; genus Methylohalobius. The sequence continues at coordinate 7,248 of JALSGR010000167.1, forward strand.
TCGACCGGATCTACAACCACGCCGGGCGGCGGGAAGATCTCGACCAGCTCAGCGACGAGGAGATCGTCGAACTGGCCCACAACCTCAAGGACGGGGTGCCGATGGCGACGCCGGTGTTCGACGGCGCCACCGAAGAGGAGATCAAAGCCATGCTGAGGCTGGCCGATCTGCCCGAGAGCGGCCAGACCCGCCTCTACGACGGCCGTACCGGCGATCCCTTCGACCGGCCGGTCACGGTGGGGTACATGTACATGCTCAAACTGAACCATCTGGTGGACGACAAGATGCACGCCCGCTCCACCGGACCCTACAGCCTGGTCACCCAGCAGCCGCTGGGGGGCAAGGCCCAGTTCGGCGGCCAGCGTTTCGGGGAGATGGAGGTCTGGGCCCTGGAGGCATACGGGGCCGCCTACACCCTGCAGGAAATGCTCACGGTCAAGTCGGACGACGTGATGGGTCGCACCAAGATGTACAAGAACATCGTCGACGGCGACTACCGCATGGAAGCCGGCATGCCGGAATCGTTCAAGGTGCTGATCAAGGAGATCCGCGCCCTGGCCATCAACATCGAGCTGGAGCAGGATTGATTCTGCGTTTGCCGAGATTCCAAGTTCACCAATCTAGCGGGAGCTGAAGCTTTGAAAGACCTCATCAAGTTCATCAAAAGGCAGACTCAGGTGGAAGAATTCGATGCCATCCGCATCGGACTGGCTTCCCCGGACATGATCCGCTCATGGTCCTACGGCGAGGTCAAGAAGCCGGAGACCATCAACTACCGCACCTTCAAGCCGGAGCGGGACGGGCTGTTCTGCGCCAAGATCTTCGGGCCGGTCAACGACTACGAGTGCCTGTGCGGCAAGTACAAGCGCCTCAAGCACCGCGGAGTGATCTGCGAGAAGTGCGGCGTGGAGGTGACGCTCGCCAAGGTGCGCCGCGAGCGCATGGGTCACATCGAACTGGCCAGCCCGGTGGCCCATATTTGGTTCCTCAAGTCGCTGCCGTCGCGCATCGCCCTGATGCTCGACATGACTCTCCGGGAAGTCGAGCGGGTGCTGTACTTCGAATCCTTCGTGGTGATCGAACCGGGGTTGACGCCGCTCGAGCGGGGCCAGCTCCTCACCGATGAGGAGTATCTCGATGCGGTGGAACAGTACGGCGACGACTTCGATGCCAAGATGGGCGCCGAGGCGGTCCAGGAGCTGCTCAAGTCCATGGATTTGAAGTCGGAGGCCGCCAAGATCCGGGAGGAGATCGAGGCCACCCGGTCGGAGACCAAGATCCGCAAGCTGTCCAAACGCCTCAAGTTGATCGAGGCCTTCATCAATTCCAACAACCGTCCCGAGTGGATGATCCTCACGGTGCTGCCGGTGTTGCCGCCGGATCTGCGTCCGTTGGTGCCTCTGGACGGCGGTCGTTTCGCTACGTCGGATCTGAACGACCTGTACCGCCGGGTCATCAACCGCAACAACCGCTTGCGTCGGTTGCTGGAACTCAACGCCCCGGACATCATCATCCGCAACGAGCGCCGCATGCTGCAGGAGGCGGTGGACGCCCTGCTCGACAATGGCCGCCGCGGCCGTGCCATCACCGGCACCAACAAGCGCCCCCTCAAATCGTTGGCCGACATGATCAAGGGTAAGCAGGGCCGCTTCCGTCAGAATCTGCTGGGCAAGCGGGTGGATTATTCCGGCCGTTCCGTGATCGTGGTGGGTCCGACCCTGCGCCTGCATCAGTGCGGTCTGCCCAAGAAGATGGCCCTGGAACTGTTCAAGCCTTTCATCTTCGGCAAGCTCCAGGCCCGCGGCATCGCCACCACCATCAAGGCCGCCAAGCGCATGGTGGAGCGGGAGGAGCCGGAGGTCTGGGACGTGCTCGACGACGTCATCCGCGAGCATCCGGTGCTGCTCAACCGGGCTCCGACCCTGCACCGTCTCGGTATCCAGGCTTTCGAGCCGGTGCTGATCGAAGGCAAGGCGATCCAGTTGCATCCCCTGGTGTGCACCGCCTTCAACGCCGACTTCGATGGCGACCAGATGGCGGTGCACGTGCCCCTGTCGCTGGAGGCCCAGTTGGAGGCCCGGGCCCTGATGATGTCCTCCAACAACATTCTCTCTCCGGCCAACGGCGACCCCATCATCCATCCCACCCAGGACATCGTCCTTGGCCTCTACTACATGAGCCGGGAGCGAATCAACGCCAAGGGCGAAGGCATGGTGTTCGCCGACGTGGACGAGGTCCGCCGTGCCCTCGATCACAAGGTGGTGGATCTGCACGCCCGCATCAAACTGCGGGTCGAGGAGAAGATCAAGGAAGAGGACGGCAGCGTCACCGAGCGGCGCCGCATCGTCGACACCACCGCCGGCCGGGCGCTGATCTGGGACATCGTCCCCGAAGGACTGCCCTACGACCTGGTCAATCAGGACATGACCAAGAAGGCGATCTCCAACGTCATCAACGTTTGCTACCGTAACCTGGGGCTCAAGACCACGGTGGTGTTCGCCGACCAGCTCATGTATCTGGGCTTCCTGCAGTCCACCCGGGCCGGGGTTTCCTTCGGGGTCGACGACATGGTGATCCCGAAGGAGAAGGAGCAGATCATCCGCGAGGCGGAAAAGGAAGTCATGGAGATCCAGCGCCAGTACGAACAGGGGCTGGTCACCGACGGCGAGCGCTACAACAAGGTGGTGGACATCTGGTCGCGGGCCAACGAGGAAGTGGCCAAGGCGATGATGCAGGCTCTGGGCGAGGAGGAAGTGATCGATGCCGAGGGCAACACCGTGCGCCAGAAGTCGTTCAACTCCATCTTCATGATGGCCGATTCCGGCGCCCGGGGCTCCGCGGCCCAGATCCGCCAGTTGGCGGGCATGCGCGGCCTGATGGCCAAGCCAGACGGCTCCATCATCGAAACCCCCATCACCGCCAATTTCCGTGAAGGGCTGAACGTGCTCCAGTACTTCATCTCCACCCACGGCGCCCGTAAGGGCCTGGCGGACACCGCCCTGAAGACTGCCAACTCCGGTTACCTGACCCGCCGTCTGGTGGACGTGGGGCAGGATCTGGTCGTGACCGAAAAGGACTGCGGTACCGACGATGGCATCACCATGGCCCCGATCATCGAGGGCGGCGATGTGGTCGAGCCCCTGGCCGAGCGGGTGCTGGGACGGGTGCTGGCCCGGGACGTCACCGATCCCAAGAGCGGTGAGGTGATCGCGCCGGCGGGAACCCTGCTGGACGAGAAATGGGTCAAGGTGTTGGAGCAGCACAGCGTCGAACAGGTGAAGGTACGTTCGGTGATCACCTGTGAAACCCGCTACGGGGTCTGCTCCATGTGTTACGGCCGTGATCTGGGCCGGGGCCATCTGGTCAGCGTCGGTGAGGCGGTCGGTGTCATCGCCGCCCAGTCCATCGGTGAGCCGGGTACCCAGTTGACCATGCGCACTTTCCACATCGGTGGGGCCGCTTCGCGCTCGGCCGCCATCTCCAGCGTCGAGGTCAAGTCGTCGGGGACCATTCGTCTGACCAACCTGAAGACGGTGCGCAACAAGGAAGGCAAGCTGGTGGCGGTGTCCCGTTCCGGGGAAATCAGCGTCATCGACGAGCACGGCCGCGAACGGGAGCGTTATCGTATCCCCTATGGCGCCATCCTCAGCGTCGAAGACGGCTCCCGGGTGGAACGGGGTCAGAAAGTGGCGGAATGGGATCCCCACACCCACCCGGTCATCACTGAAGTGAGCGGTGTTGCCCGCCTGGAGAACTTCATCGAAGGGGTCACCGTGCGGGAGCAGGTGGACGAGGTCACCGGGCTCAGCTCCATGGTCGTCATCGATCCCAAGGTGCGCCCGGCCGCCGGCCGCGATCTGCGCCCGCTGATCAAGCTGGTGGACGACCAGGGTAACGACGTCTACATTCCAGGGACGGAAATTCCGGCCCAGTATTTCCTGCCCGGTGGGGCCATCGTCAACATCCGTGACGGCGACGGGGTGGAAGTGGGCGACATTCTGGCTCGGATTCCCCAGGAGTCCACCAAGACCCGGGACATCACCGGGGGTCTGCCGCGCGTCGCCGATCTCTTCGAGGCCCGCAAGACCAAGGATCCGGCCATCCTGGCGACGGCGACCGGAACGGTTAGCTTCGGCAAGGAGACCAAGGGCAAGCGCCGCCTGATCATCACCGACGCCGACGGCAACAAGCATGAAATTCTGATCCCCAAATGGCGCCACATCACCGTGTTCGAAGGGGAGTTCGTGGAGAAGGGCGAGACCATCGCCGAAGGGGAACTGCCGCCCCACGACATTCTCCGTCTCCGTGGCGTCGAGGCCCTGGCGGCCTATCTGGTGAAGGAGATCCAGGACGTCTATCGCCTGCAGGGGGTCAGGATCAACGACAAGCACATCGAGGTGATCATTCGCCAGATGCTGCGCAAGGTCGAGATCACCGATCCCGGCGACACTCAGTATCTGGTGGGTGAGCAGGTGGAGCGCTCCCGCATCTTGGAGGAAAACGAGAAGCTGGAGAAGGAAGGCAAGCGTCCGGCCGCCTTCCTGCCGGTGTTGCTCGGCATCACCAAAGCGTCCCTGGCGACCGAGTCCTTCATCTCCGCGGCTTCCTTCCAGGAAACCACGCGCGTGTTGACCGACGCCGCGGTTCGGGGGCTGCGCGACGACCTGCACGGCCTCAAGGAGAACGTCATCGTCGGCCGCTTGATTCCGGCGGGTACCGGTTTGGCCTATCACCGCGAGCGCAAACGTAAGCGGGCCCTGGCGATGGCGCCGGAGCAGGAGACCGAGGCGGTGGACATGGAGAAGGTCGAGGAGGCTCTGAAGAAGGCGCTCAACCCCTGAGGGGTGCGACCTTCCCCGGCCGCTGACAGACCCTTCTCGCCCCCCTTCGGGGGGTAACTGGAAAGACCGGCTTGCTTGACAGCCGGTCTTTCCTTTTCTACAATATGCGGCTTTCGACCGGAAGCCGTTGGCGCCCGTAAGCTTCTGTTTTTATGTGGGAAGGCTGGGCGTAAGGTGTTTTTTGCATGTCGAATTCATTGGTGCCGTTCGTAAGGAGAGTAGGGAGTCGTTAGCATGGCCACGATCAATCAATTGGTTAGGAAGCCCCGGGTTCGCAAGCCGGAAAAGAGCAAGGTGCCGGCGCTGGAAGCCTGTCCCCAGAAGCGTGGGGTTTGCACCCGGGTGTACACCACCACCCCCAAGAAACCCAACTCCGCGTTGCGAAAGGTTGCGCGTGTGCGCCTGACGAACGGTGCCGAAGTGACCAGTTACATCGGGGGTGAAGGCCATAATCTTCAGGAGCACTCGGTGGTGCTGATCCGGGGCGGGCGCGTCAAGGACCTGCCCGGGGTGCGCTATCACGTCATTCGGGGGGCTTTGGACTGTGCCGGTGTCGAAGGTCGGCGCCAGGGCCGCTCCAAGTATGGCGCCAAGAAACCCAAAAGTTGATTGAGTAGGCAGCAATGAGAAGAAGGGCAGCAGAAAAGCGGCAGATCCTGCCGGATCCGCGGTTCGGCAACGAAACGGTGGCCAAGTTCATCAACATGGTCATGGTGAACGGCAAGAAATCCCTCGCCGAACGGATTGTGTATGGTGCGCTCGACATTATCGAGGCCAAAGGTCACGAGGACCCGCTCGGGGTTCTGGTCAAGGCGCTGGAAAACGTCCAGCCGGTGGTGGAGGTGAAGTCCCGCCGGGTAGGTGGAGCGACCTATCAGGTTCCGGTGGAAGTCCGGCCGGATCGGCGTCGTTCGCTGGGTATGCGCTGGCTGATCGACGCGGCGCGCAAGCGCAGCGAGAAGACCATGACCCAGCGCCTCGCCGCCGAATTGCTCGATGCGGTGGAAAACCGCGGTGCCGCGGTCAAGAAGCGCGAAGACACGCACCGCATGGCGGAAGCCAACAAGGCCTTTTCTCATTATCGCTGGTAATTCTGAATACCAAGGACTGTAGCTGTGGCACGCAAGACTCCAATCGAACGATACCGCAACATCGGCATCATGGCTCACATCGATGCCGGCAAGACGACCACGACCGAGCGCATTCTGTTCTACACCGGCGTCTCTCACAAGATCGGCGAGGTGCACGACGGCGCCGCGGTCATGGACTGGATGGAACAGGAGCAGGAGCGCGGCATCACCATCACCTCGGCCGCGACCACCTGTTTCTGGAGCGGTATGGAGCGTCAGTTCCCCGAGCACCGCATCAACATCATCGACACCCCGGGGCACGTGGACTTCACCATCGAGGTGGAGCGTTCCCTGCGGGTGTTGGACGGCGCCTGTGCCGTCTTCTGCGCCGTGGGTGGTGTCGAGCCCCAGTCGGAAACCGTCTGGCGCCAGGCCAACAAGTACGGCGTGCCCCGCTTGGCCTTCGTCAACAAGATGGACCGCCAGGGAGCCGATTTTCTGAGGGTGGTCGATCAGATCCGCGACCGCCTCGGCGCCAATCCCGTGCCGATCCAGCTGCCCATCGGCGCCGAAGAGAACTTCGAGGGCGTGGTGGACCTCATCAAGATGAAGGCCATCTACTGGGACGAGGAGACCCTGGGCAACCGTTTCGAGGAAAAGGAGATTCCCGAAGCGATGCTCGCCGATTGCGAGGAATGGCGGGAAAAGATGATCGAGGCCGCTGCGGAAGGCGACGAAGACCTGCTGAACAAGTATCTCGAAGGTGAAGAGCTGACCGTCGAGGAAATCAAGCAGGGGTTGCGGGCTCGGACCATCGCCGGCGAGATCGTTCCGGCCCTGTGCGGTTCCGCTTTCAAGAACAAGGGGGTGCAAGCCCTGCTCGACGCGGTGATCGAGTATCTGCCGTCGCCGATCGACATTCCGCCGGTCAAGGGGACGGACGAAAACGGCAACGAGGTCGAGCGCAAGGCAGACGACGACGAGCCTTTCGCCGCGCTGGCCTTCAAGATCGCCACCGATCCCTTCGTCGGCGCCCTGACCTTCTTCCGGGTCTACTCCGGCGTGGTCAGTTCCGGGGACACGGTCTACAACTCCCTGAAGCACAAGCGTGAGCGGATCGGTCGTATCGTGCAGATGCACGCCAATCACCGCGAGGAGATCAAGGAAGTCCGCGCCGGTGACATCGCCGCCGCCATCGGTCTCAAGGACGTCGCCACCGGTGACACGTTGTGCGATCCCAAAGCCGTCATCACCCTGGAGAAGATGGAGTTCCCCGAGCCGGTGATCTCGGTGGCGGTGGAGCCGAAGACCAAGGCCGACCAGGAAAAGATGGGGGTGGCCTTGCAGAAGTTGGCCCAGGAGGATCCCTCTTTCCGGGTGCATACCGACGAGGAGTCGGGCCAGACCATCATCTCCGGTATGGGAGAACTGCACCTGGAGATCATTGTCGACCGCATGAAGCGGGAGTTCAACGTCGAGGCGGCTGTAGGCGCGCCCCAGGTGGCCTACCGGGAAACCATCCGGCGCTCGGTGGAACAGGAAGGCAAGTTCGTGCGTCAGACCGGCGGTCGCGGCCAGTACGGTCATGTGTGGCTGCGCATCGAACCACTGGAACGCGGTGCTGGCTACGAGTTCGTCAACGCCATCGTCGGCGGGGTGGTTCCCAAGGAGTACATCCCGGCGGTGGACAAGGGTGTGCAGGAGGCGATGGAAAGCGGCGTCATCGCCGGTTATCCGGTCATCGACGTCAAGGTCACCCTGTTCGACGGTTCCTATCACGAAGTCGACTCCAGCGAAATGGCCTTCAAGATCGCCGGTTCCATGGCCTTCAAGGAGGGCGCCAAGAAGGCGGATCCGGTTCTGCTGGAGCCCATCATGAAGGTCGAGGTGGTCACGCCCGAAGAATACATGGGTGACGTGGTGGGCGATATCAATCGGCGCCGCGGTATGGTGCAGGGCATGGATGATACCCCCTCGGGCAAGGTGATCCGCTGCGAGGTGCCGCTGGCGGAAATGTTCGGTTACGCCACCGATCTGCGTTCCCTGACTCAGGGGCGGGCGACTTACACCATGCAGTTCGAGAAGTATGCCGAGACGCCGGCGAACATCGCTGAGGCGATCATCAAGAAGGCAACGACTTGATTGGGATTTGTGGATCTTTGAGAGAGTGAGGTAGAGCAGTGGCCAAGCAGAAGTTTGAGCGGACGAAGCCGCATGTGAACGTGGGGACGATTGGGCACGTGGACCATGGGAAGACGACGCTGACGGCGGCGTTGACGAAGGTGTCTGCGGAACATTTTCAGGGGGC
>JALSGR010000168.1 GCA_026982635.1 Methylothermaceae bacterium
CACACCGGTCGGTTGCGGGTGCAGACGGTGGCACCGAAATCCATCAGGGCCTGGGTGTAATCGGCGGACCGTCGATGCGGAAGATAGGTCTCGCTGAGGCGCCACAAGCGTTTCTGGGTGGCTGTTTCCCCCGGCCAGGTGTCGATGCCGTGAAGACGGCACCACAGGCGTTTCACGTTGCCGTCGAGAATCGGTGCCGGACGGTCGAAGGCCAGGCTGATGATCGCCCCGGCGGTGGAGCGGCCGATTCCCGGCAGCGCCATGAGCGCCTCGATCCGATCGGGGACCGTTCCCGAATGACGTTCCATGATGATACGGGCCGCCTGGTGGAGGTGGCGGGCCCGCTGGTAATAGCCCAGACCGGACCATAGTTGGAGCACCTGGTCCGGGTGTGCCCGGGCCAGAGCCGCCACGTCGGGGAAGGCGGCCACGAAGCGACGGAAATAGTTTTCGACGGTCGCCACCTGGGTTTGCTGCAACATGATCTCGGAGATCCATACCCGGTAGGGCGTGCGCGGCCGCTGCCAGGGCAGATGTTTGCGGCCGAAGCGGTCGTACCAGGCCAGTAGGGTCTCGTGGAAACGCGCCGGGGTCATTGACCGAACAGGCCCTTCAGCAATTGGCCGGCACCGGGTCCCAGTTTCTTTTCCAGTTTTTCCTGGATTTTTCGTTCGATCTTGGCTTTTTTCTTTTCGATTTTTTTGTGGAACTTGGCCTTGGCCATGGCGGCGACATCCAGGAAATATTTGGGTTTTTCCAGGGGGCCGGTGATTTTGACGATGATCGGCAGTCCCTTGATGGCGGCCACTTTCTCCCCGCTTGGCGTTTCCTCGTGTTTGAGGCGTATTGCTTGGAGGGTGTAGTCGAGCCGCGAGCGAGCCAGGTCGATATTGCCGCTGCCTTCGATCTTGAATTTGCGGCTGTCGATGAGAAAACGCTCGGTCTCGACCACCCCGTTCCTGACCGAGGCCAGGAAGTCCAGGGCGACGAAGCGCAGCCGGTCCAGATTTTCCGCCAGCGAGGCCTTTCCCTTCCACCACAGTTCGCCCTGCCGGATCAGGTTGACGATTTCGACGTTGTTGAGGCTGCCGTCCTTGACGTGGAAGGCGATCTTGCCGTTCAGGGACCGTTTCAGGGCGGTTTCGGTGTTGCCCCGGCCCTGCAGGTTCAAGTCCAGAACGGCGGTGCCGGAGATCGGCGCCGGTTTCTGCAGATAGTCCTGCAGCAGCTTGTCCACGGCCACCTGGCGCAGTTGGGAGCGGATGGCCAGCGCCGGTATTCTGCCCCTGCCGTCGATCCGCACGGTGCCCAGGAAACGGCCCTGGTATAAGTCACCGACGCTGGGCTCGAGGGTGAGTACCCGGTTTTTCCCCTGTACCTTCAGGCTGAGGTCCCGCAGGTGCAGGTTTTTCAATTTCAGTTCTTCGATCTGAAGCTTGCCGTCGAGTTTTCGGGCCGCTAGGGACGCCAGCGGGAGCGGTTGGTCGTTTTTCTCGGCCTTCGGGGGGGTGGATGAAGAGGAAGAAGAACTGGTTTCCGGGGGCAGATAGCGGTCCACGTCTATGCCGTCGATCCGAAGATCGAAGCCGATGGCGGGATCGGCCAGATTGGCGACGGTGATACCGCCGTTCCAGTGAGTGTCGTCCAGGGTGCCCTGGAATTCGGAGAGATTCAGCCGATTCGCATCGCCTGTGAGTTTGAAGGACAATTCCAGTCGCGACAAGGCGCCGGCATCGCTGGTCGGCGGGAGAAGGTCGAATGCCGCCAACGTGTCACGCAAAGGAGCCTGCAGCCGCCAGCTTCCGCTGAAGGTGGGATTGCTCTGGATGGATTGGGCGGCCAGGTCGCCGGTGACGACCGCCTCGGCCGCTTCCAGACGGAGCCGCTCCAGTCCCAGCGTCTCGGCGGCAAGATCGGTGATCAGCCTTTTGACGCTCAGATCGGCCTGGAGGCGCCCGCCGGGAACGATCTCCCCTTCGCTGTGGGATTGCAGTTGCAGATCCTGGATTTCGATCCGCTGCATTTGTTCGTCCAGCAGTAATTTGGCTTCCAGGGCCACGGTTTCCTTGAGCGCTGGTCTGTCGAGATGGAGGACGAATCCGAGCCGTACGTCCGTCGGGTCGCCGAAGCGCAGCGAGCCGACGTATGCGTTGACCTGGTCGAGACGGATCGTCTGTTTCTTCAGGCGGTCTTTCCAGGTGATGACGCCGTCCCAGATCGTGATGCCCTCTAGGGCGAGCGCCGCCAGAGCTGGTTGTTCCCCTTCCTGAACGGGGGCTTTTGGCTCCCCTTTCTCTTTGCCGGCCAGA
>JALSGR010000169.1 GCA_026982635.1 Methylothermaceae bacterium
ACGATGCCGTCTATTGCCGGCCCACCCCGAAAGGCTGGCGCCTCATCGTCGCCATCGCCGACGTTTCCCACTACGTGAAGCCGGACAGCGCCCTGGACCGGGAAGCCCTCAACCGGGGCAATTCGGTGTATTTCCCCCAGCGCGTCATTCCCATGCTGCCGGAGATCCTGTCCAACGAGCTGTGCTCCCTGGTGCCCGACGAGGATCGTCTGTGCATGGTCTGTGAGATGCTGGTCAACCGGGAGGGGCGGGTGATCCGGTCCAGGTTTTACGAGGGGGTGATGCGTTCCCACGCCCGGCTGACCTACACCCAGGTGGCGGCGATGCTGGTGGAGCGGGACCCGGCCGTGCGGGCCAGATACCGCCGTCTGCTGCCGCACCTGGAGGAGCTGTACGCGGTGTATCAGGCGTTGCGCCAGGCCCGGGAAAGACGCGGGGCCATGGATTTCGAAACCGAGGAATACCGCATCGTCTTCGGCGAGGGCCGCAAGATCGAGCGCCTGGAGCGGGTGGTACGCACCGATGCCCACCGCCTCATCGAAGAATGCATGATCGCCGCCAACGCCGCCGCCGCTCGTTTCCTCGATCGGAGGAAGATTCCCTATCTGCGGCGTATCCACGAAGGTCCGGATACGGAAAAGGTGGCGGAAGTGCGCCAGTTTCTGGCAGAGCTGGGCCTCAAACTGCCCGGTGGTCCCAAGCCGGAACCCGGGGATTTCATGGCGGTGCTGCGGCAGGCCCAGGGGCGGCCGGACTATCATCTGATCCAGACCGTGCTGCTGCGGACCATGCCGCCGGCGGTCTACAGCCCGGAAAAGAAAGGCCACTTCGGTCTGGCCCTGGACGCCTACACCCATTTCACCTCGCCGATCCGGCGTTATCCCGATCTGCTGACCCATCGGGCGATCCGTCACGTTCTCCGCGGCGGCCGGCCGGAGGAATTTTTCTACTCCGAGCCGCAACTGCAGGCCATCGGCGAGCATTGTTCCATGACCGAGCGCCGCGCCGACGAGGCCAGCTGGGACGTGATCGCCTGGCTCAAGTGCGAATACATGCGCGACAAGGTCGGGGAGACGTTCGAGGGGGTGATCTCGGCGGTGACCTCCTTCGGGTTTTTCGTCGAGCTCAAGGACATCTTCGTGGAAGGGCTGGTGCACATCTCCACTCTGGGGCAGGATTTCTACCATTTCGATCCCCTGCGCCACTGTCTGGTGGGTGAGCGGACCCACGTCACTTACCGGATCGGCGACGTAGTGCGGGTCCGGGTCGCCCGGGTCGATCTGGACGAGCGCAAGATCGATCTGGAACTGGTAGCCCCGCTGGCGCCGGCCAGGCCGAAGAAATCCAGAACCAGACGACGGCGCAGTCGGGCCAAGAAGACCGCATGAGCCAGCGGATCTACGGCCTCCATGCTGCGGCCGCGGCCTTGAAGCATGCCCCGGAACGGATTCGCCGGGCTTGGGTGGACGGGAGGCGGCGGGATCGTCGGGTGGAGACATTGCGCGAGCGTCTGGAGCGGTTCGGTGTGCCGGTGGTGGAAACCGAACGCAGCCGTCTCGACCGCCTGGCCGGTGATCCGCACCACCAAGGGATCGTCCTGGAGGTGGTTCTGCCGGCCGCCGGCGACGAACGGACCCTGGCCGAGCGGATCGAGGGGATCGCGAAACCCTTCTTTCTCGTTCTGGACCAGGTTCAAGATCCCCACAATCTGGGGGCCTGCCTGCGGACCTGCGATGCCGTGGGGGCTCATGGCGTGATCGTCCCCAAGGATCGTTCCGTGGGCCTGACTCCGACGGTGTGCAAGGTGGCCAGCGGCGCCGCCGAAACGGTGCCGCTGTACCGGGTCACCAACCTGGCCCGGACCCTGGACTGGCTCAAGGAGGCCGGCCTTTGGCTCTACGGTGCGGCCGGCGAGGCGCGGCGGACCGCTTTCGAGGCCGATCTCTCCGGTCCCTTGGCCCTGGTCGTCGGCGCCGAGGGCCGGGGGCTGCGGCGTCTGACCCGGGAACGCTGTGACTTGCTGATCGGGCTGCCGATGAAGGGGCAGGTGGAAAGCCTGAACCTGTCGGTGGCGGCGGGCGTCCTGCTGTACGAGTGTCTGCGTCAGCGGGAATATGCCGGCTGACGCTCGGCCAGTTCCTCCAGACACAATGCCAGCGCCTCGTCCCAGCGGGGCGGATGAAGCCCGAAGACGGCGCTCAGCTTGCCGGTGTCCAGCACCGACCAGGCCGGGCGTCGCGCCGGGGTGGGGTAGTCTTCGGTGGCGATGGCGTCGATGCGGGCGGCGCTTTCCGGCAGCAGGCCCA
>JALSGR010000170.1 GCA_026982635.1 Methylothermaceae bacterium
GTCCCGGTCGTTCTCCTTGACGACCGCGTCCATGGCGAGCCGGGTTTTCATCAGGGTGGGCATGGTGACCCGGTTGGTCCCCTTGACCACGGCGGCGACGAGGTAGGGGTTGTCCGGACGGCACTGGGGATCGGCGGCGATTTCCACCCCTTCGATGGTCTGGGCCCGGCGCCACTCGGGATGGTCGAATCGGCAGAATTCCTCGGTTTCGCTCAGGGAAGGAATCCATTTTCGGCTGGGGGGCGCCGTGACCCCCGCTTCGGTGGCCTCTCCCGGAAACAGCCACCAGGCGGCGAGCAGGCTGCAGCCGATACCTGCCAGATAGGCGCACAGGCGAAGCCACTTCATAGGCGTGCGAGGACCTGGTCGTAGAGGTTGGCCACCTCTTCGTCCCGGCCGGCGAGCAGGCTTTCCAGCTCCGCCCGCTTGGCGGCGATGAAACCGGGATCGTGGATGGCGTTGAGATTGACGGTGACGTTGATGGCGCAGCTTTTCAGGGCGGCATGGGCGGCCAGAACCCCGACGCCGACGTCGGAAAGGACGTTGCTGTTGCCTTTGTCGGCGGCTTCGCGGCACAGTTCGATGACGGCCACGCAAAGGTGGGCGCACTGCAGCGGCACTTCCGTGGCCTGTTTCAGGGCGGTTTGAATGGCCTCGGAGCGTCCGGGATCGTCCTTGGGAAGTCGGTAGGCCGCCATGACCCGATTGAAGGCGTCGACGTCGGCCTCCATGGCGTCGCTCAGCCGGGCGCGCAAAGAGTCGGCGCGCGCCAGCAGCCGGCGCATGTCGTCCTCCACCGGACGGTAGCGTGGTTTACCGATGGTCAGGTTGGCCACCATGGAAACCAGCGCCGCCCCCATGGCCCCCATCACGGCCGCGGCGCTGCCGCCGCCGGGAGTCGGATCGCCGCTGGCCAGCCGTTCCAGGAAGTTTTGCAGGGACTGCTGTTGGTACATCCGCTCAACCTGGTATGGAAATCGGCCCGATATTATAATCGACGGCCTTGCCTGCGCGGGTGAAACCTGGAGTCTCTGGTGAAAAAATTACTGTTTCAGTTCGATACCGATCCCCGTCCGGCCGCTTTCGACACCGTGGTGGCCTACGACGGCGGCGCCGATCATGTCATCGGGCACGGCGGGCTGACCCCCGAGAACGTGGGGCCCTTGGTGGAAGGTGCCATTTTCACCCGGCCGCCCAAGGACAAGAAAAACACCGCTATCTTCATCGGCGGTCGGGATCTTGGGGCCGGCGAGGCGCTGCTCGAAGCGGTCAAGGGGAAATTCTTCGCCGACTTCCGGGTTTCGGTGATGCTCGACAGCAACGGCTGCAACACCACGGCCGCCGCCGGTGTCGCCTGCATCGTCTCCCGGGTGCCGGTGAAGGGCAAGAAGGCGGTGGTGCTCGCCGGGACCGGCCCGGTCGGTCAACGGGTCGCCGCCCTGCTGGCCCGGGAGGGTGCTCAGGTCACCCTGGCCTCCCGTTCCCTAGAGCGGGCCAGGGCGGCCTGTGACGCCATGAAACGGCGGTTCGCCGTGACGATCACACCCGTGGAGGCGGTCGACGACGAGGCCCGGGCGCGGGTGATCGAGGATGCCCAGATCGTGTTCGCCACCGGTGCCGCCGGCGTGTCCCTGCTCGGGGAACACCACTGGCGAGGCAATTCCCACTTGGAGGTGATCGCCGACGCCAACGCCACCCCGCCGCTGGGTGTCGAGGGCGTGGCGATGACGGACCGGGGCATCGTGCGCCATGGCAAGATCTGCTGGGGGGCGATCGGCTTCGGCGCTTTGAAGCTGGCGCTGCACCGGGCCTGCATCGCCCGGCTGTTCGAGCGCAACGACCTCATCCTGGACGCCGAGGAGATCTACGCCATCGCCAGAGAAATGGTGGCGGTCTGAGTTTGAGACTTTTTCACCGGAGTTTGGCGGCGAGTCTTAAACCCGCCGCCATAAGGTGCCCTGAGGCGTATCCTCGAGCACGATACCCCGGGCCTTGAGTTGGTCGCGGATGCGGTCGGCCGTGGCCCAGTCGCGCCGTTTGCGGGCCTGCTCGCGTTCCTCGATCAGGCGCTCGATTTCCTCGTCGGACAGGCCGGCTTCTCCGCCCCGCAGGAAGTGTTCCGGATCTTGGGAAAGCAGCCCGAGCACGCCGCCCAGTTTTTTCAGGGTGGCCGCCAGGCGGGTGGCCCGTGCCGGGTCCTGATCGCCGAGCCGGTTGATTTCCTTGGCCAGCTCGAACAACACCGCCAGAGCCTCGGGGGTGTTGAGATCGTCGTCCATGGCCGCCTCGAACCGCCGGCGCCAGATTTCGCCCTCCTCGCCCTCATCGGCTTCCGGAAGGCCGCGCAAGGTGGTGTAGAGTCGGGTGAGGGCGGCGCGGGCCTGCGCCAGGGATCGTTCGGAGAAGTCCAGCGGGCTGCGGTAGTGGCTGGTGAGGATGAAAAAGCGGATCACTTCCCCGGGGTACTTGGCCAGCAGATCGCGGATGGTGAAAAAGTTGCCCAGGGATTTGGACATCTTTTCCCGATCGACGCGCACGAAGCCCACGTGGACCCAGTAATCGACGAACGGTTGGCCCGTGGCCGCCTCCGACTGGGCGATCTCGTTTTCGTGATGGGGAAACTGCAGGTCCGCCCCGCCGCCGTGGATGTCGAAATGGGGCCCCAGGCACTGGGTGGACATGGCCGAGCATTCGATGTGCCAACCGGGACGGCCGGGTCCCCAGGGGGAATCCCAGGCCGGTTCACCCGGCTTGGCCCGCTTCCACAGGACGAAATCGAGCGGGTCACGCTTGGCCTCGCTCACTTCCACCCGGGCCCCGGCGCGCAGTTCCTCCGGTTTCTTCCCCGAAAGCTTGCCGTAGTCGCGGAACCGGGCGACGGCGTAATAGACGTCACCGTTGTCGCCCAGGTAGGCGTATCCCTCGTCGATCAGGCGTTGGATCATGGCGATGATGGCGTCGATGGCGCGGGTGGCGCGCGGTTCCCGATCCGGCGGGAGGCAACCGAGGGCGCGTTCGTCCTCGTGCATCGCTTCGATGAAGCGTTCGGTCAGGGTTTCGATGGGCACCCCCGCTTCGGCGGCGCGGCGGATGATCTTGTCGTCGATGTCGGTGATGTTGCGCACGTAGGTGACTTCGTATCCCTTCCAGCGCAGATACCGCGCCAGGACGTCGAACACCACCATGACCCGGGCGTGTCCCAGGTGGCAGTAGTCGTAGACGGTCATGCCGCACACGTACATGCGGACTTTGCCAGGTTCCAGGGGGGTGAAGACTTCCTTTCGTCGGGTTAGGCTGTTGTAGAGCGTGAAAGTCATGATCAGATCCAGCGGGACAGTCGGGTTCGAATACGGTCGGGGCCCAGCAGGGTGTAGATGCGTTCCAGCTCGGGACCGTCGAGGCGACCGGTGAGCGCGGCCCGCAACGGCTGGAACAGTTTTTTCCCTTTGACGCCGGTCGTGGTTTTCAATTCCGTCAGAAAGTCGCGGTAATCGGCCGGATGTCGTCGGGCGGCTGCTAAAGCGTGCTGGAACCATTGCCGGTCAGTCTGCGCCAGAATGCGCCTGGCCTCCTCGTCCGGTTCGACCCGATCGCCGAACAGGATGGCCGCCCACTGCCCTGCCTCACTGGGAAACGACCAGTTGTTTCTGACCAGATCCAAAAAGTCCCGGCGCCGTTCTTCCGGAATCCGGGAGCGGGTTTCGTCGTCGAGCCACTGCCACAGGGTGGCGTCGTCGCTTTGGCGGACCGCGGTTTTCTGCCAGTGATCCAGTTGGGCGGGATCGAAGCGGGCTGGCGATTTGCTCAGGCGCTGCAACTGGAAGCTGTGTGCCAATTCTTCCAGGGAATACAACTTGTCTTCCGGATAGGGGTGTCCCAGGCGGGCCAGAAAGTTCAGGACGGCAGCGGGCAGATAACCCTGCCGGCGCAGTTCCTGAATGCTGCGGCTACCGTTGCGTTTCGACAGGGGAGTGCCGTCGGCGCCCAGGATCAGGGCCAGATGACCGTATCGGGGGGCGGGCAGGTCCAGGGCCTCCAGGATCAACAGCTGCCTGGGCGTGTTGGCCAGATGATCCTCGCCTCGCAGGACGTGGGTGACGCCCATCAGAGCGTCGTCCACCGCGTTGCAGAACAGGAAGGCGGGCGTATCGTCGGCACGGCGGATGATGAAGTCGCCGATGTCGTCGGTGGCGAAGCGCTGCCGGCCGCGGATCAGGTCCTCGAATACCACCGTCTTTCCCTTCGGGACCCGGAAGCGCAACGTCGGTCGCAGACCCTGGTCCAGCTTGGCCTGGATTTCACCCACGCTCAGGTGGGCGCAGGTGCCCGGATAGCGGGGCGGTTTTCCCTGACGCCGGAGCGCCTCCCGGGCCGCAGCCAGTTCTTCCTCGCTGCAGAAACAGGGATAGGCCAGTCCTTCGTGCGCCAGCCGGTCATAATACCCGGCATAGAGGTCGGTACGCCGGGATTGAAAATAGCGGTCCGGCCGGGGAGAAATGGGCCCCTCGTCCCAGTCCAGCGCCAGCCAGCGGAGGTCCTCGAGGATCGCTGCCACGAACTCCGGACGGCAGCGCCGGCGGTCGGTGTCCTCGATACGCAGCAGAAAAGTTTCGCCGAACAGCCGGTTGAACAGGGCGGTGCGGGCGTTACCGAGATGGATCAATCCCGTCGGGCTGGGGGCGAAACGGGTCTTGGTGTCGGTCATCGATTCGGAGTTTCGAAAAAATCACCATTGTAGAGAATTTTCCCCATGGGAAACAGAAGCCCTGGCCTTCGGAACAATCCTTGACACCCCAGGGGAGAATCGTAGAATAAAAATGCTGGCGTTTTGCGCGGCAAAACAAATTTCGAAAATAATTGCATAGGTAGGTTCTAATGGGAGCTATACTCGACTTAGTTGAAAAAATGCGGAGCCCGGCTGGCATCGTTGTCACGCTGATCGTCATTGCGGCTGGTTACTTCTTCTACAAGTGGGTAACGGCTGAGCCCGAAGATCAGGACAAAGGCGGTCAGTAATCCCCGGTCCGTTAGTATCGGTACCATACCTCCGAAAAGGGTGGCTGCCCGATCGATTCGGCGGCCGGGGTATTCAGCAAGCCGGATTTCAAACGAAAAAGCGGGATGGTGATCCCGCTTTTTCGTTTTTTCGCATTCCGGATAGGGTGAACAGCCGTGAGGGGGAGCCTATGGGCCAATGGAGGACGTTGATCATCGCCATGGCGGTCGGTCTCGCCGAGGCGGCGGAGGACGCGCCGCCCCCGTTGGAACCGCTGCCGGAACCGGAGGTGGAGGAGGAGGCGCTGCAGCCGGAGGTCGTCATTCGCAAGCGCGGCGAGAACGTCATCGAGGAATACCGGATAGGGGGTCAGGTATACATGATCAAGGTCATTCCCCCGATAGGTCTCCCCTATTACCTGATCGACACCGACGGCGACAGCATCATGGACATGAAGCGCAGCGATCTGGAGGAGGGGGTGCGGATACACCAATGGCGTATCCTGGAATGGTGAGGATTAGTCCAGTCCTTCCATGACGTGGTCGCTGATTTCTTCCACTTGCTCCTCGGAGACGGCGAAGCTGCGGACGCTGATTCCGGCTTCGAACACCCGATCGGGATCGCCGCAGACCAGGGGGTGCCAGGGCGGTAGCGGTTTTCCCTCGGCCAGCAGACGGTAGGCGCAGGTGGCGGGCAACCAGTGGAGCGGGGGAAGTCCCTCCTTGAGGTCCAGGCAGTCCGGAACCAGTTGACGGCGGATACGGTAGCGGGTACAGCGGCCCCCTGCCAGATCGAACAGGGCGCAGACCACGTTGGTGAATAGGATTTCACCGGTGTCGGCGTCCTCGATTTTGTGCAGGCAGCAGCGGCCGCAGCGGTCACACAGGCTCTCCCATTCTTCCAGGGTCATTTCCCCCAGGGACTTGCGCTCCCAGAAAGGCCGTTCCATCGTTTCACCAACGATAACGGCTGCGCTGCCGGGGCGTCTGGGCGATGTGTTCGGCCAGGTAGTCCGGACGATGCATCGGACCGGCCAACCCGAGGCCGGCCAGGAAACCGCCGGCGTGGGCCCAGAAGGCGACGCCTCCGGCGCTGCTGTCGCTCAGTAGGCCGGACAGGATTTGGATGACGAACCAGTAACCCAGCATGAAGTAGGCCGGCACGGCGACGATGGCCAGATAGAAACCCATGGGGACGATGTTTTCCACCCGGGCGTTGGGATAGAGGCGGGCGTAGGCGCCCATGACGCCGCCGATGGCGCCGGAGGCCCCCACCATCGGCACCGAACTGGCGGGGTCGCCCAGGATTTGCGCGGCGGCGGCGGCCAGGCCGCACAACAGATAGAACACGACGAAACGTCCGGAACCCATGGCGTCCTCGACGTTGTCGCCGAAAATCCACAGGAACCACATGTTCAGCAGCAAATGGAGCCAGCTGCCGTGCATGAACATGTGGGTGATCAAGGTCATCCAGGGGACGCGGTCTTCCAGCACGCATTCGACCTCCGGCCCCAACCGAATGCTTTCCCCGGCTTTGACGTATCCCAGCAGCTCTCCGGGAATCAGGGCCCAATCGCAGAACGATTGCAGCAGGGCGAGGGGCGTGCCGAAGCCCTGCATCGTGGCCCATACCATGACGTTGATGGCGATGATGGCGATGGTGGCGACAGGGGTGCGGATGACCGGATTTTCGTCACGAATGGGAAACATGACCGGGCCTCCTGTGACTGATCGTTTTCGTGGTCAAGCTAACACAAACCGCTTCGGCGGGAAAAGTCCCGGGTCACAGTTCCAGAAAGAGCCGTTCCGGCGCTTCGACGATCTCCTTGACGGTACGCAGGAACAGCACCGCTTCCCGACCGTCGATCAGGCGGTGGTCATAGGTGAGGGCCACATACATCACCGGGCGGATCACCACTTGGCCGTCGACCGCGACCGGACGGGGTTTGATGGCGTGCATACCCAGAATGGCGCTTTGGGGTGGATTGAGCAGGGGGGTGGAGAGGAGGGAACCGAAAACGCCGCCGTTGGTGATGCTGAAAGTGCCGCCTTGAAGCTCCTCCAGAGTCAGCGTCCCCTCCCGGGCGCGTCTGGCCAGGTCGGCGATCTTCCGCTCGATGTCGGCAAAACTCAGTCGATCGGCGTCGCGCAGGATCGGCACCACCAGTCCGCGTTCGGTGGAAACGGCGATGCCGATGTCGTAGTAGCCGTGGTAGACGACGTCGGTGCCGTCGATGCTGGCGTTGACCACCGGGAATTGTTTGAGTGCCTCGACCGCGGCTTTGACGAAGAAGCTCATGAATCCCAGTTTGACGCCGTGTTTCTTCTCGAAAGCCTCGTTGTGACGGCGCCGCAGGTTCATCACCGCCTCCATGTCCACCTCGTTGAAGGTGGTCAACATCGCCGTGTTGCGCTGCACCTCCAGGAGACGCTCGGCGATCCGAGCCCGGATGCGGGTCATGGGCACCCGCTGCTCGGGTCGGGTAGCGGGCGCGGTTGTAGGGGCCGGCGCTTCTACCGCCGGTGTCTTGTGTTTCTCCAGATGGGTCAGCACGTCTTCCTTGGTGATGCGTCCCCCTTTGCCGGTGCCTTTGATCTGGCCGGGTTCGAGCCCGTGTTCCGCCAGGAGGCGCCGCACCGACGGGCTGAGGGGAGGGGGGACGGCCCCAGCCACACCCCCGGATTCCTCGGATGCGGGCTCGCTTTCCGCGACTTCGCCGGGCTCGATGACAGCCAGCACTTCCCCGCTGGTGACGGTGTCCCCTTCGGAGTGACGGATTTCCGTCAGGCGGCCGTCTACCGGGGCGGGGACTTCCAGAACCACCTTGTCGGTTTCCAGATCGACCAGCTTTTCATCCTTGTGGACGGCGTCGCCGGGACGCTTGTGCCAGGCGGCGACGGTGGCGTCGGCCACCGATTCCGGCAAAGGGGGGACGCGTATTTCCATCAACCGGCTGCCTTTTTCAGTTCGAGCTGAGAATGCAGTGCCGTCTCAATGATAGCGTGTTGCCGCTCCACATGCATGGGAAAACTGCCTTCGGCCGGGGCGGCGGCCGGGGGGCGTCCGACGTAGGTGAGGCGGATGCCGGGAGCGAGCGCTTCGAGGAAGCGATGGCGGATCTGGTTCCAGGCTCCCTGATTCTCGGGTTCCTCCTGGCACCAGACCAGTTCGGTCAGATGGGGATAACGTCCCAGGGCTTGTTTCAGATCCCGGGTGGGGAAGGGGTACAGTTGTTCCAGACGCAGGATGGCGATGTCGTCGATGCCGGCCTGGCGCCGGGCCTCCAGCAGTTCGTAGTAGATTTTGCCGCAGCAAAGGATCAATCGCCTGACCCGGCGCGGTTCGATGGCGTCGATTTCGTCGATGACCGGCCGATAGCGGCCCCGACTGAGCTCCTCCAGGCTGGAGACCGCCAGCCGGTGGCGCAACAGGCTTTTGGGGGTCAGGGTGATCAGGGGCTTGCGGTAGGGTCGTAGCAGTTGCCGGCGCAGCAGGTGAAAGATCTGCGCGGGGGTGGTGGGCACGCAGACCTGCATGTTCTCTTCGGCGCACAGTTGCAGGAAGCGTTCCAGACGGGCGGAAGAATGTTCCGGGCCCTGCCCTTCGTAGCCGTGGGGCAGGAAGAGGGTCAAACCGGAGAGCCGGCCCCATTTGGCCTCGCCGGAGCTGATGAACTGGTCGATGACCACCTGGGCGACGTTGGCGAAATCGCCGAACTGGGCTTCCCAGACGACCAGGGCTTCCGGTTCCGCCGTGCTGTAGCCGTATTCGAAGCCGAGCACCCCTTCCTCGGACAGCAGGGAGTCGTAGAGGTAAAAGCGGCTCTGGTACTGGTAGGCCACCTTTTTCAGGGGAATGAAAGGCTCGCCGGTGCGGTAGTGATAGACGATGCCGTGACGGTGAAAGAAGGTGCCGCGGCCGGAATCCTGACCGGTCAGGCGCACGGTCTTGCCTTGGGCCAGCAGGGTGGCGTACGCCATGTTCTCGGCATAACCCCAGTCCACCGGGATCTCGCCGGCGGTCATTTTGCGCCGCTCCTCCCAGATGCGGGCGACCCGGGGATGGAGCTCGAAGCCTTCCGGCAATTGCAGCCAGAGCCGGGCCAGTTGTTGCAGTTTGTCGAAGGGGAAACTGGAATCGTAGGGGACGTCCCAGCGCTTGTCGAGATAGGGATGCCAGGCGACCCGGTTGCGGAAGGTGGTCTTGGGCAGGGGAGGACGCAATGCCTGGTCGCCTTTTTCCAGGGCTTCGGTATACTCGCGTTCGATCCGGTGGGGGTCGGCCGCTTCGATGATCCCTTCCTCCAGCAGCCGGTGAGCGTAGAGGAAGGCGACGCTGGGGTGTTTGCGGATGTGGCGGTACATCACCGGTTGGGTCACCGCTGGTTCGTCCGCTTCGTTGTGGCCGTGGCGGCGGTAACAGACCAGGTCGATCACCACGTCGCGGTTGAAGGTCATGCGAAATTCCAGCGCCAGGCGGGTGACGAACCAGACCGCTTCGGGATCGTCACCGTTGACGTGGAAGATGGGGGCCTCGATCATCTTGGCCACGTCGGTGGGATAGGTGGTCGAGCGGGCGTCGAAGGGGTTGCTGATGGTGAAGCCGATCTGGTTGTTGACCACGATGTGGACGGTCCCACCGGTGTGGAACGCCCGGGTCTGGGCCATCTGCAGGGTTTCCATGACCACCCCTTGGCCGGCGAAGGCGGCGTCGCCGTGGACCAACAAGGGTAGAATCCGGTTGGCGCCCTCCTTGCCGATGCGGTCCTGGCGGGCGCGCGCCGAACCTTCCGCCACCGGGTCGATGATCTCCAGATGGGAAGGATTGAAGGCCAGGGCCAGATGGACCGGCCCGCCGGGGGTGGCGATGTCGGAGGAGAAGCCGAGGTGGTATTTGACGTCGCCGGTGGTGCCTTGGCTGGGCGTGGTCTTGCCCTCGAATTCCTCGAACAGGGCCTCGGGCCGTTTTCCCAGGATGTTGACCAGGACGTTGAGACGGCCGCGATGGGCCATGCCCATCACCACCTCCTCGATTCCCCGTTCACCGGCCCGCTGGATCAGTTCGTCCAGCATGGCGATGAGGCTTTCCGCCCCTTCCACGGAAAAGCGCTTCTGCCCCACGTAACGGCGATGGAGGAATTTTTCGATGCCTTCGGCGGCGATCAGCAGCTTCAGCAGCCAGCGTTTCTGTTCTCCGGACAGGGTCAGGCGGCATTCGCTGCGCTCCAGTTTCTCCTGAACCCAGGTGCGGACGTCCCGGGACAGGATGTGCATGGTTTCACTGCCCACCTTGCCACAATAGACGCGCTTGAGCTTGTCCAGGATGTCGCGCAGGGTCATCCGGCCGCAACCGCTGATCAGAGAAGCGTCGAATTCCCGATCCAGATCCTCGTGACCGAGGCCGTAGAAGGCCGGGTCCAGTTCCGGCAGGTAGGGTTTGGGCGACAGAGGCAGGGGATTGGTGTCGGCCACCCGGTGGCCGAGCAAACGGTATTGTTCGATCAGGCGGTTGACCGCGATCTGTTTGGCGCATTCCGCCACCTCTTCCGGGACGATGGCGGCCTTGTGTTGGTAGGCCAATCGTCGGAAACGCTGGCGGATTTCCCGGTGAGGAACGTCGAGCCGGCCGGGCGCCTGCCTTTGCAGCCGCTGGAACTGTTCGCGCCAGTGGGGAGGGATGCTTTCCGGGTCCTGGAGAAAACGCTCGTAGAGATCCTCCAGAAAGGCGGCGTTGCCGCCGTAAAAGGGGGTGGACTGTAGCCATTGGGCCAATGATACGCTCATGTTCCCTCGTCAGATGGGGTGATGATCGCGGTGCTCCCGGCAAGCGGCGTTGTTACAATGATAAATCGCCATGGGGTTCTTGCCACAGGGGTTTGGGGAATTTTCCTCTCACCACCGTCGGTGACAAGGAAGCTGGACTGCGCTTTCGTTGCTTTCCCCCTCGAGGGAATTATAGGGTGATCGGCCCGCAAATCAGGCTTTTTCTCTGTTCGATGATCAATCCGTTCCGTTTTCGCATTCTGGACCGCTATCTGGCTTACGAAGTTCTGCGTCCGTTTTTGGCCACCTGCGCCTTGTTCGTTCTTCTGTTCGGGGGGTACAGCAGCGCCGATCTGCTGGCCGATGCGGTGGACGGTGAATTGCCCATGGACATCGTGGGACAGTTGATCGGGCTGAAGATCCTGATCGCCTTGGAGGTGTTGTTGCCCATCGCCCTGTATTTGTCGGTGGTGCTCGGACTCGGCCGCCTGTACAACGATGCCGAGATGACGGCCATGGCCGCCTGTGGCTACGGTGAGGGCCGGGTCGCCGGGGCGGTCCTTAGGGTGGCGCTGTTGGTCGCGGTGATCGTGGCCTGCCTGGCGCTGCTGATCCGCCCCTGGGCCTATCAGCGGAGCTACGCCCTGCGCAATCAGGCCGAGGCCCGGTTCGATATCGACAGACTGGAACCGGGGCAATTCCACGGCAGCGAAAGCGGCGGCTACGTCGTTTTCGCCGAAGCGATCGACCGCCGGCGGGAGCGACTGGAGAGCGTGTTTTTCAACCACCCCAAGGGCGACGACAAGTTGCAGGCCATCTACGCCCGCTCTCTCACCCACCGTATCGCCGGCGACGGCCGGTCGGTTCTGGAGTTTCACGATGGCTACGCCTACGACCTCGATCTCGTGGGGCAGGGGGATACGGTGTTGCGGTTTCAGACTTTCACCCTGGTGCTGGCCGGGGTTCCCGAGCCGGTGGGTTACAAAAGCAAGGCCGCCTCGCTGGGGCGGCTGTGGCGCTCGCCGAATCCCAAGGACGTCGCCGAATTGCAATGGCGGCTGCTGCGGCCGGTCTCCGCCCTGCTGCTGGCCCTGGCTGCGGTGCCGCTGAGCCGTACCGCTCCCCGCCAGGGGCGTTATGCCAAGACCATCGGCGCCATCCTGCTGTTCGCCCTTTATTACAATCTCACCGGCGTGGCCAAGACCTGGGTCAAGGAAGGGATCGTCGGTCCGGTGCCCGGTGTGTGGTGGCCGGATCTGCTGCTTCTTCTGCTCGTGGGTGTCTGGTACGCGCCGGCGGCGTTGACCTGGTGGCGCGCCCGGCGGTTGTCGATTTGGGGTCGGGCGAACGGATGAACATACTGGAACGGTATCTGGGGCGACAGTTTTTGCGTTCCTATCTGCTGGTCCTTCTGATATTGCTGGCTCTGTTCGGTTTTCTCGACCTGGTGGGAGAACTGAGCGAGGTGGGAGAGGGCGACTATCGCATCGGTGACGCTCTGCTGTACGTGTTGTCCACCTTTCCCACCAAGGTGCTGGATTTTTCGGCCGTCTGCACCCTGATGGGCGGCAGTTTGGCGCTGGCCGCCCTGGCGCGCAACGGCGAGCTGCTGGCGATGCGTGCCGCCGGCATGTCGTTGGCCCAGGTGATGACGGCCCTGGTCAAGGTGATTCTGTTTCTGACGGCGTTGTTGCTCCTGGATGCGGAATTCCTGGCGCCGCGGATTCATCAATGGGGCTTCGTCCACCGGCAACAGGCCCTGGCGGGCACCGATACCTTGAGAACCTTCCAGGGATTCTGGTCGCGGGACCGGCGCCGGTTTCTCAACATCCGGGCCATCGCCCACGGCCGGTTGCTGGAGGGAATCGCCATTTACCGCTTCGACGCCGCCGGGCGGCTGCAATCCTTCGTCTATGCCCGTCAGGCCGAAGTCGGCCGCGACGGCGATTGGCGGTTGAAGGACGTCCATCGCAAGCGCTGGCAGGGGGGCATCCTGACCACCGAGCGACTCCCGGCCCTGTCCTGGCATCCCTTTCTTACCCCGCGCCAGCTCGCCACCCTGGAAATGCCGCCGGATACCCTGTCACTCAGCGGCCTTTGGTCCTACGTCGATTATCTGAAGGCCACCGATCAAAAGGCGGAACGTTACGAACTGATGTTGTGGCAGCGCCTCTTACTGCCCCTGAGTATGGGGGTGATGCTGGTGTTTCTCCTTCCCGTCGCGGTGTCCAGCCCCAGGGCCGGCGGCTTCGGGTGGCAGGTGGTTTTGGCTCTGGTCGTCGGCGTGTTATATTTCCTCGCCACCCAGGTGATCGGCAATCTGGGATTGTTGCTGGATCTGTCGCCGCCGCTGACCGCCCTGCTTCCCACCGTCGCCGTTTTGTTGCTGTCTCTCTTGGTGGTCCGGTGTGTGTTCGCCTAGCCGGCCACGGTGACGTGCCATTCCCCTTCGAGGCGGAAACGGCCGGTGTCCGGGTCGAGACCACGGATTTCCACCGCGACCTCCCAACCGCGGGATCGGCGCCGGAAACGATAGAGGTGATAACGGGCGCGGTAGCCGCGTCGCCTTCCCCGGGCCGATGCGGAAGGGACGCCGATGACGGGAATGGGGGTCTGGGGTCCGTCGAGCCAGTGCAACTGCCAGCGATGACTGTGGCCGTGCAGCACCAGACCGCAGCCGTGGCGCGCCAGCAGGCGGACCAGGCGATCCGAATCGGTCAGGCGTTTGCGGGCGGCGACGGCCTCCCGGTGGGGGGGGTGATGCAGGAGAACGATGCGACAGCGGTCCGAATTTCGTTCCAGCAGTTCGTCGAGGCGGCGGCACTGGTGTTCCCCCAGGGTGCCGGTCGCCCGCAGTGGCGGGCTGGGTGGGGCGGAATCCAGTCCGATCAGCGCCAATGGTCCGCAAGTATGTACGAACGGGAACGGCTCGTCGGGCGCCAGGTGGAAATAGGGCCGCCATTTTTCCAAGGTGGTGGCCCGGTTTTCCGCGACATAACGATCGTGGTTGCCGGGAATGACGGAGACGTCCTCCGGCGTTCCCAGTTCCGCGAGCCAGGCGGCCGCCTGTTCACACTCGCCGGGGAGGCCCAGCTGGGTCAGATCGCCGGTGACGACGGTGTGATCGGGCCGTCGGCGGCGGAGATCGGCGGTCAAGGCGGCCAGCACTTCCGGGCGATGTTCGTGGCGGCGCCTCAGGTGCCAGGAAAGGAAACCCAAAAGGCGCTTGTTGGCCAACTGGCGCCAATGATCGGGAACCGGACGAGTCAGATGGGGATCGGTTAAATGAGCGAGACAGAATCCGTCGGACATGAATTACACTCCTGGATGATGACGGTGGTCGGGGAACCGGTCGCCGAGGCGGTCCAGGTACTGGCCGACGAGTTGCTGGATCGGTACGGGCCTCATGTGACCGCGATTCTGATGTACGGTTCCTGTCTGCGCACCGGTGATCCCTACGAGGGACTGGTGGACCTGTACGTTCTGGTCGATGACTACGGGTCCGTCTACCGGCGACGCTGGCCGGCCCTGGCCAATCGCCTGCTTCCGCCCAACGTGTTCTATCTCGAAAGCGAGCATCGGGGGCGGAAAGTCAGGAGCAAGTATGCGGTCGTCACCCTCGACAGCTTTCAGCGGGGGATCCATCGCGGATTCCACTCCTATTTCTGGGGCCGCTTTTCCCAACCCTGCCGTCTGATCTATAGCCGGGATCCGGCCGTGGCCGACGCCGTGGTTCGATCCCTGATCGGGGCGGCCGAGCGGGTGGTGCGGGAGACCGTGCCGGTGTTGCCGCCCTGTTTCGACATTTCCACCCTCTGGCGGACCGGTCTGGCGCTCAGTTATCGCAGCGAGTTGCGGGCCGAGAAAGCCGAGGTGCGTGCCAGGGAGCTGCATCGCTGGGCCGCCGCTTTCTATGAACGGCTGACGCCGCCGCTGCTGGCCCGGCTGCCTTACCCGATGAAGCGGTCCTCGACGGAGTTCTGCCTGGAAATCCCGCCGCCGAGGCGGTTTCTCGCCAGACAGCGGTGGCGCCTGCGTCAGGTTCAGGGCAAGCTGCTGTCGCTGTTGCGCCTGATCAAGGCTTTGTTCACCTTCCAGGGCGGGGTGGACTACATCGTCTGGAAACTGGAGCGTCATACCGGCCGGACCATCGAGGTGCCTCCCCAAGCATACCGGCACCCCTTGATCTATGGTTGGGGGGTGCTGTGGCGCCTGTACCGTCGGGGGGCCTTCCGCTAAGGCCGTTTCCAGTGGCTCAGGTCGCGTCCCAGCAGGCGTTCGAGGCGCTCGATGTCTTCCTCGAAGGACTGCAGCAGTTCGGCGCGCATTTCGGGGGCCAAGGGCGAACGGGGGCGGTAAACTTCGTTCTTCTTCAACAGCCATTTGCGCAGTCGCTTGAGGGGGGAGCGCTTCTTCAAGCGCTTGCGTCGGCGCTGATGCTCCAAGGTGGCGACGAAGCTGGCCACCTGGGCC
>JALSGR010000171.1 GCA_026982635.1 Methylothermaceae bacterium
TACATGGTGACGTGGTCGGGCTGGGACTCGAACAGGGGCTCGATCACCCGGTCGCGCCACTGCACCGAACGGTTGGAGGCGGTCACCGAGCCGCGGGTCTCGAACTGGGTGCAGGCCGGCAGCAGGTAGGTGTCGTTCCGACGATCGTGCATCACCGCCGACACCGTGGGGTAAGGGTCGATGACCACCAGAAGATCCAGCTTCTCGAAGGCCCGCTTCATCTCCGGCCCCCGGGTCTGGCTGTTGGGGGCGTGGCCCCAGAAGATCATGGCGCGGATGTTGTCCTTCTGGGACAGGTTGGCTCGGTCCTCCAGAACGCCGTCGATCCAGCGCGACACCGGAATGCCGGGCATGAACATGGTCCGGCGCCTGCCGCCCTTGCCGTCGGGATATTCGGCCGGATCGAACCGGGACGACAACCACTCGTAGTCCAGCCCCCAGACCCGGGCCCAGTGGCGCCAGGCCCCTTCCGACAGGCCGTAGTAGCCGGGCAGGGTATGGGCGTTGGGGCCGAGATCGGTGGCCCCCTGGACGTTGTCGTGGCCGCGGAAGATGTTGGTGCCGCCGCCGGCCACCCCCATGTTGCCCAGGGCCAACTGTAGGATGCACAAAAGGCGGGTCTGGTTGTTGCCGTGGTGGTGCTGGGTGATGCCCATGCACCAGACCACGGTCCCGGGGCGGTGCTCGGCCAGGGTCCTGGCGACCTGGAACACTTGGCTCTCCGGCACGCCGCAGACCCGCTCCACCTCCTCGGGCGGCCACTTCTTCGTCTCCGCGCGGATGGCGTCCATGCCGTAGACCCGCTGCTTGATGAACTGCCGGTCTTCCCAACCGTTCTCGAAGATATGCCACAGCAGGCCGTAGACGAAGGCGACGTCGCCACCGGGACGGATGCGGACGTACTGATCGGCATGGGCGGCGGTGCGGGTGAAACGGGGATCGACCACGATCAGGCGGGCGCCGCGCTCCTTGGCGCGGAACAGGTGCTGCATCGCCACCGGATGGGCCTCGGCCGGATTGCCGCCGATGACGAGGATGGCACGGCTGTTGTGGATGTCGTTGTAGGAGTTGGTCATCGCCCCGTAGCCCCAGGTGTTGGCGACCCCGGCGACGGTGGTGGAATGGCAGATGCGCGCCTGGTGATCGACGTTGTTGGTGCCCCACAGGGCGACGAACTTGCGCAGCAGATAGGCCTGTTCGTTGCTGTGCTTGGAAGAGCCCAGCCAGTAGACCGAATCGGGGCCGGACTCGGCGCGGATCTGAAGCAGCTTGTCGCCGATCTCCTCGATGGCCTGGTCCCAGGAAATCCGCCGCCACTGGCCGTTCACCTTCTTGAGGGGATACTTGAGGCGCTTGTCGCCGCGGCCGTGATCGCGCACCGAGGCGCCCTTGGCGCAATGGGAACCGAGGTTGAAGGGATGGTCGAAGGCCGGCTCCTGGCCCACCCAGACGCCGTTCGCCACTTCGGCGACGATGCCACAGCCCACCGAACAGTGGGTGCAGACGCTGCGGACCTGCTTCACTTCAGGCGGGGCGGCCGTCTCCTCGGCTCCGGCCCGGCGCACGAGCTTGAAGGGCAGGACCGCCGCCAACGAGGCGCCGCCGACGGTAAGAGAAGTGCGGTAAAGGAAAGTGCGGCGGTCGATGGCGTTCGGGTCGCGGCGTTTGAGCTTCATCTCAGAATCTCGCTGTCCGATAGTAGCGGCGGACGTGCTCGGTCTCCCGGTAGCCGCCCCGCCCCGCTTCCCGATCCGGCTCGCGTCCAGACACGGCGGCGCGGGCGGGGCGGGCCGCGGCGACGGCCGCCACGCCCCCCAGCACGGTCTGCAGAAATCGACGACGTTTCATGTCCCCCTCGCGTTTCGTACCGTTTGCCGTCAATTAAAACGCCATCGGCCAAGACAGGTCAATGGGGAAACAGCGTCTTCCAGGCCCCGGAACCGGAAAGAGATCGCGCAACGGTGACCGGGGCGGCAGCGCCGGTTTGCAGTCACGGCCGGGTTGTAGGAAACTCTTGCCTCCCCGAGACTTTGCGACAGGATGAAATCCATGCTCGATCCCAACCAGTGGTTCACCGAAATCGACGAAGACAATCACAGCGCCTTCTCCCTGAAGATCAAGCGCAAGCTCCACGAGGAGCAGACGCCGTTCCAGAAGATCGAGATCTACGAAACCGTCGGCTTCGGCAACCTGATGGTCATCGACGGCTTCGTCATGCTGTCGAGCCGGGACAATTTCCTCTATCACGAAATGATGACCCATCCGGTGCTCT
>JALSGR010000172.1 GCA_026982635.1 Methylothermaceae bacterium
TGAAGACCAGATGGATCTGATCCAGTTCGCCGGCATCGTACTTGTCCAGCAGGACCTTGACCACTCCGATGACGTCTTCCAGATGGGGTTCGTCCCCCAACTGGGTCTTTTGCGCCACGATCCTGCCGCCGACGCCGGCGAAGAAGGAAACCCCCTTCTGCCCGATGACGCTCAGTTCCAAGTGGCAGCCGTCTTCCTCCCATTGCTTCATCCGCCGCAGCAGACCGCGGAACAGGTTGGCGTTGAGGCCGCCGCACAACCCCCGGTCGGTGGACACCAAGAGGATGCCGATGCGCTTGCCGTCGCGGGGTAGCAGATACGGATGACGATACTCGGGATGGGCGTGGGCCAGATGGCGAATGATACGCTGCATCCGCCGTGCGTAGGGGCGGGTGGCGTTCATGCGCTCCTGGGTGCGGCGCATCTTGCTGGCCGCCACCATCTCCATGGCCTTGGTGATCTTCTGAGTATTCTTGATACTCCCGATCTTGGTGCGGATTTCTTTGCCGACAGCCATGGCCTTTACCAGGTGTGGGTGGATTTGAACTTCTCGATCGCCTCGCGCAACCGACCGGCGATCTCGTCGTTGTAGTCGCAGCTGCGGTTGATTTCGTCGAGGAGATCGGCGTACTCCGACTTCATGAAATCCTGCAGAGCGTCCTCGAAATCACGCACCTTGCTCACCGGCACGTCGTCGAGAAAGCCTTCGTTGGCGGCGAACAGAGACACCGCCTGCTCCGCCACCGACATGGGATGGTACTGAGGTTGCTTGAGCAGTTCGGTCACCCGCTGGCCACGCTCGATCTGCTTACGGGTGGCCTCGTCCAGATCGGAGGCGAACTGGGCGAATGCGGCCAGCTCTCGGTACTGAGCCAGGTCGAGGCGAATACCGCCACCCAGCTTCTTGATGATCTTGGTCTGGGCCGCTCCCCCGACCCGGGACACGGAGATACCGGGATTCACCGCCGGACGGATACCGGCGTTGAACAGATCGGTTTCCAGATAGATCTGACCGTCGGTGATGGAAATCACGTTGGTGGGGACGAAGGCGGAAACGTCGCCGGCCTGGGTCTCGATGATGGGCAGGGCGGTCAGCGATCCCGTCTTGCCCTTCACTTCACCGTTGGTCAGCTTTTCCACCTCGGCGGCGTTGATCCGGGCGGCCCGTTCCAGCAGGCGGGAATGGAGATAGAAAATATCCCCCGGATAAGCCTCGCGTCCCGGCGGCCGACGCAGCAGCAGCGAGACCTGGCGGTAAGCCCAGGCCTGCTTGGTCAGGTCGTCGTAGACGATCAGGGCGTCCTCGCCCCGGTCACGGTAGTACTCACCCATGGAGCATCCGGCATAGGGGGCGATGAACTGCAGTGCCGCCGATTCGGCCGCGGTGGCCGCCACCACCGTGGTGTATTCCATGGCGCCGTGCTCTTCCAGCTTGCGGACGATGTTGGCGACGGTGGATTGCTTCTGTCCCACCGCCACGTAGATGCACTTAACCCCCGTGCCCTTCTGGTTGATGATGGTGTCGATGGCGATGGCGGTCTTGCCGGTCTGGCGGTCACCGATGATCAATTCACGCTGACCGCGGCCGATGGGAATCATGGCGTCGATGGCCTTGAGGCCCGTCTGTAGGGGTTGATCCACCGACTGGCGGGCGATCACCCCCGGTGCGATCTTCTCGATGGGCGAATAGTGCTCGGTCTCGATGGGACCCTTGCCATCGATGGGACGCCCCAGCGCGTCCACCACTCGACCCAGCATCGCCTCACCCACGGGCACCTGGAAGATCTTTCCGGTGCAGCGCACCCAGTCTCCCTCGCTCAGGTGCTCGTAGGAACCGACCACAACCGCACCGACCGAGTCGCGCTCCAGGTTCAGAGCCATGCCGAACGTATCGCCGGGGAATTCCAGCATCTCCCCGTGCATGACGTCTTCCAGGCCATGGATGCGCACGATACCGTCCGTCAGACTGACGATCGTGCCTTCGGTGCGCGCTTCCACACCACCTTCGAATTCCTTGATCTTCTCTTTGATCAGGTCGCTGATTTCTGCAGGATTCAGTTGCATGATTCTAATCTCGCTCTAGCTGTAGAGTCGTTTCGCCAAACGTTCCAGCCGACCTCGTACCGAGCCGTCGATGACTTTGTCCCCGGCCCGAATGCGAACGCCACCGATCAATTGCCGATCTTCGTGGACCTCGAGCCTGACCCGCTTTCCAAGATTGCGTTCCAGCGCCTGAACCAGTTCGGCCCGATC
>JALSGR010000173.1 GCA_026982635.1 Methylothermaceae bacterium
CGCAATCCGGAAACCGGGGAAACGGCGGCGGTTCCCACCCATTACCGCTTCGCCAAACGTTGGATCAAGGAAGCGATGGTCAAGGAAGGGCTGCTGGACCGGATCTACAAGAATACCGAACTGCAGGACGAGGCGGCCGATCGCAGGGTGAGAGAGGCCCTGGAAAAGTTCAAGGCGCTGGAAAAATACTGGGCCTAACCGGGTTTGCCATCGATACGCGGTTGCCACAACATGGGGGCGTAGCGCCAGAGGAAACCGGCGAAGGCGGCGATCCACAGAATGCCGGCCAGGCGCAGGCCAAAGACGAGCGCCGCGGGAGCCAGCCAGGGTACCGACACCCGCACCACTGCGGAAGCGAACAGCAGGACGAACAAGGCGGTGACGATCGACGGCGGCCGATGAACGTTGCGGCCGGTATGGCCGAGGCTGACGCGGCAGATCATCCCCAGGATCATGCCGCTCATCCCGCCCACGGTGAGCGCGTGCAGCGCGGTGCGGAAATCGAAGGCGGCGATCAGGAAACCCGCCGCTAGCCAGCCATAAGCGAGGTATAACACCCAGAGCAGCGGCCGCCGCCAGATTCCGGGGGTGTGCCAGCCCCACAGCCGCACCGCATGGACGAAGGCCGACGTCAGGGCCAGCGCTCGCGTGATCGCTTCCCCCGGCAGCAGGATTTCGAGCCCGGCATAAAGGCAAAACAGCGGCAGTGCCCAGCGCTCGATCCAGGGAAACCGGCGCAGGACGACCGGGCCGTCCACCCCCCGTTCGGTGAAGAAGGGGATCACCCGGCCGGCGAGAATCAGGATCAGGGCCAGGACCGCATACAGGCCGATCTGGATCCCCAGACGGGCGCCGGTCGGCCAGGGGCGGAGGAGAGCCGTCAGATAAACCGCCTGACCTGCCGCCAGGAAAGCGACACTGGTCAGCACCCCCCATTGCCGCCACTGACGCACCTGGTGGATGGGCCGCAGGATCGCGCCCAGCAGGAGTATCAGAAACGCCAGGTCCAGCATTGCCGCCAAGGGGGGGACGGTACCGCCGAGGCTCGCCATACGGGCCGACAGCCACAATCCGACCAGTCCGGCCAACGGCGCTCCTTCCAAGGTGGGCAAGCCGGTCCAGTTGCGCACCGCCGTCAGTAGAAAGCCGGCGATGATGGCACCGGCGAAGCCGAAAATCATTTCATGGGCGTGCCAATCCACGGCGTGCGGGAAGTAGGGCCCGATCCAGAGCGCCATGGCGACGATGCCGTAAGCCGTTCCCAACAGGAAGAAGGGACGGAAGCCGAGACGGAACAACGTCATGCCCATGATGGAACTCCCCATTGTAGGAACGCGACTTCAGTCACAGTTCGTTGGATTGTCGGTCAAGAAATCGAGGCGGCCGCCGTTGATCTGGGTGATCGTAACTCGAAGGGGGAAAACTCATGCGGCTCACCAGACTGCTGTTGTCCCAATGTTTTCTCCGGCGCCTGCCGTCGGAATGGTCGGTCACCCGCGAAGATTATAAGCGGGCGGCGGTGTTTTATTTCGGCGTTTTCTGGATCGTCCAGTTGTTGTTGATCGGCGATCCGGCGGAGGCATTCGTCGCCACCGGCAGCGAACTGGTGTTGACCCAGCTTTTCGTGTTCGGGGTGCTGGCGATCGCCGGAAGGAGCCGTGCCTTCCTTCCGATGGCGACCCTGGTGATGGGGGCGGCGGGCTGGATCGGCCTTTTCGCCATCCCGTGCGTGATCTGGCTGCGTCTGGCCGAAGGCATTCCGCTGCTGATGGCGTTCTATGCCACATGGATGTTCCCGATATGGGGTATCGTGGTGCTGGGGCATATCTTCCGACAAGCCTTGGCGAAAACCCCTTCCTTCGGTTTCGGGGTCGCCTGTGCCTATGCGGTCGAAACCTATCTGGGAACTTTGATCCTGCTGGTGCTGTGAGCGGCTAGTTACCGGCGACGGTCATTTCCGCCAGCCAGATGGAACCGGTGCGGATGTTGCCGCGCCGGTCCACGTCTTTGCCGATGCCGACCAGATTCCGGAACATGTCCTTGAGATTGCCGGCGATGGTGATTTCCTCGACGGGATGTTGAATTTCCCCGTTTTCCACCCAGAAACCGGCGGCGCCCCGGGAATAGTCCCCGGTCACCAGATTGATGCCGTGTCCCATCAGTTCGGTGACCAGCAGGCCGGTTCCCATTTCCCGTAGCAGTCCGGAAAGGTCCAGATGGCCAGGGTCGACGAGGACGTTGTGTA
>JALSGR010000174.1 GCA_026982635.1 Methylothermaceae bacterium
GAATACAATCGGGAGATCTGGAAACTGACGCCGCTGGATCGGCTCGGATAGTCTTCCCTTACTTGTGATAGCGTGTCCATGGCGGAACGTCCCGGCGGGCGTTCCGCCTTTTTGAACCCGGAGGAGTCGCCGGATGATCCGAATCGGTTCCCTGCAGGTTTCCAAAGTCGCGTTGGTTCACGGCCTCAAGTATCTGATCTATTTGCTTTTGGCCATCGACGCCTGGCAGTACTTCCAGGCGGATCTGGCCGCCAGCCGGCAGATCCTCGGCGAGGGCTTCAGCTACGAGAGGTTCGTGGAAAGCTTCGCCATCACCATCGACGTGACCGCCTGGCTGGTGTTGCTGCTCTGCTTCGAGGTGGAGACTTCCTGGCTGGCGCCGGAGCGGGTGCGGGGATGGGTCGCCTGGCTGCTTCACGGTATCCGGGCGGTGTGTTATTTCTTCGTGCTGTCGTCCTATTACGGTTACATCGCCAAGTACTTGATGCTCACCCATACGGCGCCGCTGCCGGTGTCGGACGTCTGTGACCTGATCGGGCGGGGATACACCTGGCTTTCCGGGTTGGACGAGTATCCGCCCTTGACCGCCGAAGCCTGCCAGCGCCTGCGCGACTCGTCGCCGGTGATGGTCGAGGGCACCCGCATCGTGGCCGATCCCGCACATCTGGCGGAGGCCCGTTTCATGGCCTGGATCGATGTCCTCTATGCCACCGCCTGGCTGGCGGTGGTCGCCATCCTGGAGCTGGACGTCTATCTCAAGGAGCGCGGCCGTCTGCGGGGCTGGATTCTGACGGTCAGCGAGCTCGTCAAGGCGGTGCTTTACTTGGGGCTGCTCGCCGGGGCGGTCTATTGGGGGATCGAGGGCGAGTTCCTCGATTTCTGGGATTCGTTCCTGTGGCTGGCGGCGTTCGTCCTGATCGATCTGGACGTGTTCGGCGTCGGCGCGGAGCAGGCGCCGACGGCGTGAAGCCGGCTACAGGTTCCGCACGTCGAGGAAGGCGCCGCTTTCATGGGCCCGGAGCTTGGGAAAGGTTTCCTCCAGGAGGCGGGCGGCCTGCTCCGGGGTCATCTTCTCCGTTTCCTGAATCCGTTTCACCGAGGGGTATTTGTCGGTGTCGGTGGTGCGGATGACCTGCTCCAGCATGGGGGTGTGGATGATTCCGGGCGCCAGGGCGGTGATGTGGGTGCCGAGCATTTCCCGGGCGTAGAGTTTCAGCAGAACGTTGAGGGCCGCCTTGGACAGGGAATAGGCGTTCCAGCCCCGGTTGCAGTTGACCGCAGCGCCGGAGGAGATGCCGACGATCTGGGCGATGTCCAGTTGCATGTCGATCAAGGTGTCGAGCAGCACCTTGTTGGCCCAGACGTTGACGGCCATGGTCTCGTCGATTTCGTACAACGGCGTTTCGGTCATGTCCCGGATGGCGCGGAGGATGCCGGCGTTGAGAACGACCAGGTCGAGGCGGTCGACGCCGCCCAGCAGCTTGCGCGCCGCCGGATCGATCACCTCCAGCCGGCGCAGGTCGCAGCGCTGAAAGTGCAGGTGCGGATGGCCTTCCAGTGTGTCCGGAAGGCGGCGGCCGAGGGCGAAGACCTGGTCGCCCTTGTCCAGATAACGCCGGGCCAGCGCTTCACCGAGGCCGGAACCGATGCCGGTGATCAACAGGGTTGCCATTTCCGGATTCCTCCTGCGTGTTCCATCGTGGATGACGGGGAGATTGTAACGGTGGGGCAACTCAACGGCCACCCCGGAATCCCTGCTGGCGCCAGGCCTCGTACACCGCCACCGCCACGGCGTTCGACAGGTTCAGGCTGCGGTTCCCGGGCATCATCGG
>JALSGR010000175.1 GCA_026982635.1 Methylothermaceae bacterium
GCCGTCGCCACAGGGTGCGGATCACCCCCAGGGCGGTGCCGAAGCCGCCGGTGGCCAGGGAGCCGGTGTTGCAGTGGGTGAGCACCCCGCTCACGGCCCCGATCCAGTCGGCCCCCAGTTCACCCATCCGCCGGTTGGCGGCCACGTCCTCGGCGTGGATCGCGCGCGCTTCCGCCAGGGCCGCGGTGACGGGATCGTCCGGCGCCGATCGTACCACCCGGCGCATCCGGTCCAGGGCCCAGAACAGGTTGACCGCGGTGGGGCGGGAACGGGCCAGCCGCTCTATGTCGGCTTCGACCGCTTCGTGCCAACGCCCGGGCTCTTCCCGGTGATGCCGCCGCACCGCCAGCACCACACCATAGGCGGCGGCGATGCCGATGGCCGGTGCCCCCCGCACCTGCATGGTGGCGATGGCGTCGGCGACCTCGGCGGCCGTGGTGCACAGGCGGTATTCGGTGTGGTCGGGCAGCCGGCGTTGGTCGAGGATTTCCAGGCCCGCCTCGGTCCAGCGCAAGGCGCGGACCCGGTCGTGGTCCGAAGGGTGCATTGCGGTAGATTCCATGCTACAGTCTTGCGGCTCTCAACTGGGGTGAGTCCATGGAGCCCGTCGATACCTTGATTCAAGCCGGCTGGATTATACCGGTCGCTCCGCCCGGCGCGCTACTGGTGGACGGCGCCGTCGCCGTCCGTGACGGTCGCATCGTCGCCCTGTGTGGGCGGGAGGAGGCGGAAACCCGCTTCCGGGCGGCGGAAGTCGTCCGCCTGCCCGGCCACGCCCTGATTCCCGGTCTGGTCAACGCTCACACCCATGCCGCCATGACCCTGCTGCGCGGGCTCGCCGACGACCTGCCTCTGATGGCGTGGCTCAACGAGCACATCTGGCCCCGGGAGATGCGTTGGGTCGACGCCGATTTCGTCCGCACCGGAACCCGCCTGGCGGTGGTGGAAATGCTGCGCTCCGGCACCACCTGCTTCGCCGACATGTACTTCCACCCCGACGCCGCGCGGGAAGTGGTGATCGAAACGGGCATCCGCGCCGCCCTGGGGTTGATCTTCGTCGATTTTCCCACGCCCTGGGCCCGCTGTCCGGAGGAGTATTTCGACAAGAACCTGGCCTTGCTCGACCGCCATCCCGCCGACGACCGGGTCCGCTGGCTGCTGGCCCCCCATGCGCCTTATTCGGTCAGCGACGGGATGTTCGCCCGTATCGCCGAGATCGCCCGCGACCGCAACCTCCGGGTTCACGTTCACCTTCACGAGACCGAGATCGAGATCCATGAGAGCCTGGATCGCCACCGCGAGCGCCCCCTGGCGCGTCTCGATCGCCTTGGGCTGGTGGATGACCGTCTGCTGGCGGTCCACATGGTGCACCTGACCGAGGCCGAGGTGGCCCAGGTCGCCGAGCGCGGGGTCAAAGTCGTGCATTGCCCCGAGTCCAATCTCAAGCTGGCCAGTGGATTCTGTCCCGCGGCGGAACTGAAGGCGGCCGGTGCCTGCCTGGCGCTGGGAACCGACGGGGCGGCCAGCAACAACGATCTGAATCTGATCGGGGAAATGCGCAGCGCGGCTCTGATCGGCAAGGCGGTCGCCCGGGATCCCGAGGCGCTGGCGGCGGCCGAGGTGCTGGCGATGGCGACGCTGGGCGGGGCGCGGGCGCTGGGGATGGATGACTGCATCGGTTCCTTGGTGCCGGGAAAGTACGCCGACATCGTCGCCGTGGATCTGGATCAACCGGAAACCCAGCCGCTCTACGATCCGGTTTCCCAGATCGTCTATGCCGCCGGTCGCCACCAGGTGACCGACGTCTGGGTCGGCGGCCGGCGCCTCTTGGCCCAGCGGAATCCGACCCGGCTGGATTGGGCTGCATTGCGGGCGGAAGTGCGCCGTTGGGCCATCCGTCTCGCCGAACCTTTGGAATAGAGATATGCAAAAACGGCATTTCAGAGTGTTCGCGGGCATCGTGTTGGGGTTGCTGGCCTTGACGGTGCAAGCGGCCTGGCGCGTGACCCTGCACATTCCCGGCCATCCGCTGAAAAAAGCGGGGGAGCCGTTGGAATTGCAACTGGAGACCGAGGGGGACGAGGGCGCGGCGGATATCTATCTGGCCTTGAGAAGACTGCCGGACGGGCCGTTGTCGTTCGTATCAGGGGATTCGTCCGCCATCCGCTTCACCAGCGAGCCGCATCCCTACGCCACCGGCGTCGACCGTCGTGCGGCGAACAGGCGCGTGTTCGCGATACCCGAATTGTCGCGCGACATTCCGGCGGGCGAATATGCCTTCTACGCCGTGGCCGTTCCCGCTGGTGCCGACGTGTTCGACCGGTCGGCGTGGTTGAGCCCGCTGGCGGTGCGCAGGCTGTTTTTCGTCGACAATGACAATGCCCTGCCCATACCGCCTCTGCTGACCGGGGTACGGGACGAGACCGGGCGGAAGGTCTTCGAACTCGATCTGCGCCGCGGCCGCAAAAGCTTTTTGCCCGGCACCTCGACCGAAACGTTCGGCATCAACGGAGATTATCTGGGCCCGACGATTCGCCTCTCCAAAGGGGAGAGGGCATTGATCAAGGTCACCAACCATTTGGGAGAGCGTACGACGATTCATTGGCACGGCGTACACCTTCCCCCCGTCATGGACGGCGGTCCCCATCAGGTCATCGAAGCCGGTGAAACCTGGCAGCCGTCCTTCGAGATCATGCAGCCGGCCGCCACCCTGTGGTATCACCCCCATCTGCATGGCAAGACGGGTGAGCACGTCTATAAGGGATTGGCTGGTTTCTTCATCGTCGATGACGACGTCAGCCAGGCTTTGCCGCTGCCGAAAACCTATGGTGTGGATGACATTCCCATCGTGATACAGGATCGGAACATCGATCCTGATGGCACCATGCATTACCGAATCAATACCATGCGGGACGCCATGGGTATGCGCGGCTCCCGGATTCTGGTCAATGGCGCGATCACCCCCACGCTGGAAACCAGCGCTCAAGTGATTCGTTTGCGTCTGCTCAACGGCTCCAATGCCCGCGTTTACCATCTGGGATTCTCCGACGAGCGGACGTTTTTCCAGATCGCCAGCGACGGCGGTCTGCTGGAAGCCCCGGTGCCCTTGAACCGCCTCCGCTTGTCCCCCGGGGAACGAGCCGAAATCCTGCTCGATTTGAGGCAGGACGCCGGCGGCTATTTGATATTGCAAAGCTTTTCCGCCGAGATCAGCCCCCTCCTCGCCAGGGGACCCATGATGGCCGATGCCTTGGATCGGCGGACGTTCCCCGTCATGTATATTCGGGTGGGGGAGGTCGGCGATAACGGCGTATCCCTGCCGGCACGATTGACCGTCATCGACCGGCTTTCGAGCGCCGCCGCCGTCAGAACGCGCACGTTCATCCTCCGGGAGCGGATGGGTGGCATGGGGCGTGGCGGGAACAGGGCGGATGCCGATGGCGGTGAGGCCTTCTCCCCGTTCACTATCAACGACCGATCCTTCGATATGCGCCGTATCGATGAAACGGTGCGTTTGGGGGATACGGAAATCTGGGTGATCCGCAGCGAGTCGAACATGGCCCATCCATTCCATATACACGACGTTCAATTCCAGATCCTGGACAGGAACGGCTCGCCGCCGCCGGCCGCCGAGCGGGGATGGAAAGA
The DNA here is from genome assembly GCA_026982635.1 of Methylothermaceae bacterium. Lineage (GTDB taxonomy): Bacteria > Pseudomonadota > Gammaproteobacteria > Methylococcales > Methylothermaceae > Methylohalobius. The sequence continues at coordinate 3,649 of JALSGR010000175.1, forward strand.
CACCGTGTTGGTCATGCCCGACGAAACCGTGCGCGTCATCGCCCGCTTCGCCGATTTCGCCGATCCGGATCATCCTTACATGTATCATTGCCACATTCTCGAGCACGAAGACGGCGGTATGATGGGCCAGTTCGTCGTCGTGCCCTGAACGCGGTTCGCAACTCATCGCAGGAAAAATGCGTCAAGAAAACGTCCATCCCGAAGAAATCGAAAAATTCGCCGGCAAGGCCGAACGCTGGTGGGATCCCGACGGCGAGCTGTGGACCTTGCACCGGGTCAATCCCCTGCGGATTCAATTTATCCGGGAATTGGCCGATATTCCGGGTAAGCGCATCGTGGACGTGGGCTGCGGCGGCGGTATTCTCAGCGAGGCGCTGGCCAGGGAAGGGGCCGAGGTGCTGGGGATCGATCTGAGCGCGGAACTGGTGGACATCGCCGAGCTGCACGCCTTGGAGCAGGGGGTGGACACGGTGAGATACGAACGGATCAGCGCCGAGGAACTGGCCGAGCGCGAGGCGGAATCCTTCGATCTGGTCACCTGCATGGAGATGCTGGAACACGTCCCGCGGCCGGCGTCGGTGGTGGCCGCCTGCGCCCGCCTGGTCAAACCGGGCGGCAAGGTGTTCTTCTCCACCCTGAACCGCAACCTCAAGTCCTTCCTGATGGCGATCGTGGGCGCGGAATACTTGTTGCGCCTCATCCCCAAGGGAACCCACGAGTACGAGAAATTCATCCGTCCTTCCGAATTGGCGGCCTGGGCGCGGGCGGTAGATCTGGCGCCGCTGGCCATCCGCGGCGTCGAGTACAATCCCATCACCCGGCGGTTTCACCTGGGCCGCGACATCGAGGTCAATTATCTGATGGCGTTCGAGAAACCATGACCCTGCAGTGCGTTCTGTTCGATCTGGACGGCACTCTGCTGGACACCCTGCCGGATCTGGCCTACGCCCTGAACGCGGTGCTGGTGCGGGAAGGGCGGGAACCGCTGGCCGAGTCGGTGATCCGTCTGGCGGTGTCCGATGGGGCCCCGGGCATGGTGCGCCTGGCCTTCGGCCGGGAGCAGGACAAGGAGGAATTCGCCCGCCGGATGGCCCTGTTGCGGGAAGTGTATCTCGAACATCTCAGCGACCGGACCCAGTTGTTTCCCGGGATGGCGCAACTGTTGGACGAGATCGAGCGCCGGAACCTGAAATGGGGGGTCGTCACCAACAAGCGCCGCGCCATGACCGTTCCCCTGTTGCGGCAGATGGGGTTGCTGGACCGTACCGCCTGTGTGGTGTGCGGCGACGACACCCCGTTGGGCAAGCCCAATCCCGAGCCCCTGTGGCTGGCCTGCCGGTTGGCGGCGGCAGAGGCATCCCGCTGTGTCTATATCGGCGACGCCCGACGCGACATCGAAGCCGGGCGCCGCGCCGGCATGGTGACCGTGGCGGTGCGCTACGGCTATCTGGCCCCGGAAGATCATCCGGAAACCTGGGGGGCCGACATCGTCGTCGATGAACCGTCCGATTTGTCCTTCGCCCTGTGGGAGGCGCTGCCGGCTTTGACGACGGCGACTTCTCCGAGCCTGGCCCATTGATGGAAGCGCTGACGCTGCCGGACCCGGAACCGGCGACCCTGGCCGGCCGGACGATTTTGATCACCGGGGCGGCCGGGGCCCTGGGAAAAGCGGCGGTTCACGCTTGTGTCGCCGCCGGGGCCCGGCTCGTCCTGCTCGATCGCGATGTCCCCGCCCTGGAGCGCTTGCGCGACGAAATTTTGGCGCATCGGCCCGAGGCCGACGTCGGCCTGTTTCCCCTGGATCTACTGGGCGCCTCGCCGGACCACTATCGCCAATTGGCCGCCGTCCTGGCGGACCGCTATCCGGCGCTCGACGGCCTGCTGCATAGCGCCGCCCAGCTGGACTTTCTGGAGCCGATGGCCTGTCTGACGCCCCAGCGCTGGTTCGAGAGCCTTCAGGTGAATCTCAACGCCCCTTATTTGCTGGTGCATCATTTGTTGCCGTTGTTGCAGCGCAGCGAAGACGCCAGCGTGGTGTTCACTTCCGATTCTTCCGCCCGCCGGGCCGAGGCCTACTGGGGGGCCTACGGCGTCGCCAAGGTGGCCCTGGAGGCGCTGGCGCGGATTCTGGGACGAGAATGGCAGGTGTCCGGCAATCTGCGCGCCAACGTTCTGGTTCCCGGCCCGGTCGAGAGTCCGATTCGACGGCGCGCTTTTCCGGGAACTGAAAGCGACTTGACCTGTCCCCAATCCTTAGCAAAACTGTATGTTTATCTGCTGGGGCCGGCGAGCCGGCCGTACAGCGGTCAGGTGTTCACGTTTCGGGGCGAGCATCATGTACTACGGTCAGGGTGAAAGCGTCGTTCTTCAACGGGACGTCGAGGCGGTCCGCGTGCCCGACGGGGCGCCGGTCAAGCTGCACAAGGACGAGCTGGTTACCATTTACCAGGCGCTGGGCGGCAGTTATACCGTCCTCACCGAGGACGGCACCATGGCCCGCATCCGTGCCGACGATGCCGACGCCCTGGGCAAGGAGCCGCCGGTCGTCGCCGAGCTCAAGGAGGGCACCGATCCGGAAACGGTCAAGCACAACGTCTGGGCGGTGCTCAAGACCATCTACGATCCGGAAATCCCGGTCAACATCGTCGATCTGGGGCTGGTGTATCACGTCCGGGTCACGCCGGTCGAAGACGGGAAAAATCGGGTGGAGATCGTCATGACCCTGACCGCGCCCGGCTGTGGCATGGGCCCGGTAATCCAGCAGGACGTGGAAATGGCGGTCAAGCGTTTGCCGGGCGTCGGGGAGGTCGATGTGGAGGTGGTGTTCGATCCGCCCTGGTCCCGGGAGATGATGTCGGAAGCCGCCAAGTTGCAGCTGGGCATGGTCTAGGCGGCAGACTTGCCGTCTGCCCGTTTGCTTTTCCGGTTCCCTCCGACCGAAAGATCGAGGGTAAGGGGCGGCAATTTACCGCCCTGTGTTCCTGTCAAAATCCCGACGAAGCGGAAAATTTTCCCGTATGATCCGGTAACCGGTTGATTTTTGTTGTCTTCAGATTTGGCACGGTTATCGCTTGTCCCCCCTTGCGCATTGCCTCCGCAATGGACAACATCAGGGGTCTGTCATGGGACAAGAACGAACCAATCTGGCGGTGATCCACAATTCCGCCGCTGATCGCGAGCCGGTACCGGCGCAGGAGCAGCAGTTGGAGTTGCTGAGTCTGTTGCAAACCACTCTCGAACTCAGTCAACTGCTGCCGCTGTTCAGCCGGCAGATCCACGCCTGGATTCCCCACGACGGGTTTCGCTATCGCAACCCGGATCTGAGTCTCGAGGTTCAGGGCGGTGAGCGGGCCCGGCACAGTTGCAGTTACCGCCTGACGCTGGAGGAGCAGGATCTGGGTGAATTGATCCTGATGCGGCGGCGCCGTTTCAGCGAGCAGGAACTGCAATCCTTCGAAGTGCTGCTGTGCTATCTGCTCTATCCCTTGCGCAATGCCCTGCTGTACTATCGGGCGCTGCGTTCCGCCTACACCGATCCCTTGACCGGGCTTTACAACCGCACGGCCCTCACCGACGCCTTCCAGCGGGAGTGGAAGCTTTCCCAGCGCCAGCAAACGCCTCTGTCGCTCCTGGTGCTCGACATCGACCATTTCAAGCACATCAACGACACCCATGGACACGCAGCTGGGGACGCCGCCCTGGTCAAGATCGCCAAATGCCTCCGGCAGACGGTGCGAGGCAGCGACATGCTCTTCCGCTACGGCGGTGAGGAATTCGTCGTTCTGCTGAGCAACACCGCTTCAGACGGAGCCGAGTTGTTGGCCCAGCGGCTTCTGTATCGGATCGCCGCCATGGACTGCAGTGACATCGCCCCGGGGTTGCGCATCACCACCAGCATCGGGGTGGCGACCTTGAATCATCCGGAGGAGACCCCGGAACAGATGCTCAAGCGGGCCGACGAGGCCCTGTACCGGGCCAAGCGGCAGGGAAGGAACCGGGTGGCAGTCGCCTGACCCCCTAAATGAAAAAGGCGGCCAGCGGCCGCCTTTCCATCAGGTCCCCATCCGCCGCAGGGCTTCGATACGCTCCTCGATGGGGGGGTGGCTCATGAACAGCTTGGCCAGTCCCCGGCCGATGGCGCCGTTGATGCCGAAGGCGGCGAATTCCCCCGGCAGGTCGCGGGGTTCGGCATAGCGGCGCAGGGCCTCCAGGGCGGCGATCATCTTGTGACGTCCCGCCAGACGGGCGCCGCCGGCATCGGCGCGGAACTCGCGCCAGCGCGAGAACCACATGACGATGATGGTGGCGAGAATCCCCAGGAAGACTTGCGCCACCAGCTGGGTGATGTAGTAGGCGGGGCCGTAGCCGTAATAGCCCCCTTCCTCGTCCTGGGACTGGAACAGGGTGCGGTCCACGATGTGGCCGATGACGGTGGCGAAGAAATACACGAACGTGTTCACCACCCCCTGCACCAGGGCCAGGGTCACCATGTCGCCGTTGGCCACGTGACTGATTTCGTGGCCCAGCACCGCCTCGATCTCGTCGGCGTCCATGGTCTCCAGCAGGCCGGTGCTGACGGCCACCAGGGCGTGGTTCTTGTCCATGCCGGTGGCGAAGGCGTTGGGGTCCGGACTGGGGAAGATCCCCACTTCCGGCATGCCGATGCCGGCTTTCCGGGCCAGCGTGGCGACCGTAGACAGCAGCCAGGCCTCGGTGCGGTTCTGGGGACGGTCGATCACCTGCACCCCCATGGAGGTCTTGGCCATCCATTTGGACAGGGCCAGGGAAATGACCGACCCCGTCATGCCGATGAGCGCTGACATGACCAGCAGGGCGTTGAGATTCAGATGCACGCCCTGTCGGTCCAGGAAGGTGCCCAGTCCCAACCATTGGAACAGGGCGCTGATCATCACCAGGATCGCTGCATTGGTCGCTACAAACAGCAAAATTCGCAACATAGGGTTCAATTGCCTCCAGGATGGTTGGTCATGGTGAAAATCTCTAAGGTATCACAGCGACCGGGTCGGGTGGACGATCGCCATGGCAAGTCCGATAATGATCGGAACCCAAACCTGAGGGGAGGTCCGGATGAAAATTTTAGCCCTGTTTTTGATCTTGTGGTTGCCATCCGCCTATGCGTTGACCGATCCGGTGAGCGGTTTGATCAAGCTGCCACCGGGATTTGCCATCGACCTCTATGCCCGGGACGTTCCCGACGCCCGCTCCCTGGCGCTGGGGGACGACGGCACGGTCTACGTGGGAACGCGCAAGGCCGGCAGGGTGTACGCCCTCCGGGACTCGGACGGCGACGGCCGGGCCGAGAAGAAATACCTGATCGCCGAAGGATTGACCATGCCCAACGGCGTGGTGTTCCATCAGGGCGACCTGTACGTGGCCGAAGTTTCCCGAATTCTGCGCTTTCCGAAGATCGCCGAGCACCTGGACCGGCCGCCCCGGCAGGAAGTGGTGTTCGACCGTTTTCCCGGCGATCTCTGGCATGGCTGGAAGTATCTGCGTCTGGGTCCGGATGGCAAGTTGTACACCAACGTCGGCGCGCCCTGCAACGTCTGCGAGTCGGCGGAGATCTACGCCACCATCGTGCGCCTGAATCCGGACGGTTCCGGCTTCGAGGTCTATGCCCGCGGCGTGCGCAACAGCGTCGGCTTCGACTGGCATCCCGGCACCCGCACCCTTTGGTTCACCGACAACGGCCGCGACTGGCTCGGCGACGATCGTCCCCCGGACGAACTCAACCGTGCTCCCCGCCCCGGACTCCACTTCGGCTTTCCCTACTGCCACGGGGGTGACATTCCCGATCCCAAGTTCGGCAGGGACGTGGACTGCCGCCGATTCGAGCCCCCCGCTTGGCGGTTTCCCGCCCATGTGGCCCCCCTGGGGATCCGTTTCTATACCGGCACCCAGTTTCCACCCCCGTACCGGGGCAACCTGTTCGTCGCCCAGCACGGTTCCTGGAACCGCTCTCGGCCCATCGGCTACCGGGTGGTGCGGCTGGTGTTCGAGAACGGCAGACCGGTGAAGGAACACGTGTTCGCCGAAGGTTGGCTCCGGCCGGACGGCAAGGTGATGGGCCGGCCGGTGGACCTGCTGCAGTTGCCCGACGGTTCCCTGTTGGTTTCCGACGATCTGCGGGGAGTGATCTATCGCATCCACTACCGACCCTGAGATTCTGCTAAGGTTCATCTTGTTCGGGATATGATTGATCGATAATTTGCGAGGCGATATGACGCAGGGTCCTGAAACCGAATCGTCCTCCTGGGAACGCCGGGTGGTGGAGAAACTGGCGCTGGAGAGCGTGGCGGAGCGGCGCCGGGCGCGGCGTTGGAACGTTTTCTTCAAGTTCCTGTTCTTCGCCTACCTGGTGGCGGTGACCGTCAAGCTGCTCGGGCCTTTTCCCCTGGCGTTCCCCACCGGCGAGAAGGCGGTCACCGCCAAGGTCCAGGTGAAGGGGATGATTCTTCCCGATTCCGCCACCAACGCCGCCGCATTGATCCGGGGCTTACGCCGGGCGGCGGAAAGCAAGACCACCAAGGGAATCGTCCTGGAGATGAATTCGCCGGGCGGCAGTCCGGTCCAGGCCGCCATGGTCTATCAGGCCATCCGCCGGCTCAAGCGGGAAAAGCCCGATCTGCCCGTCATCGCGGTGGTCGGCGACATCTGCGCCTCCGGTTGTTATTACATCGCCGCCGCCGCCGATAAGATCTACGTCAATCCCTCGAGCATCGTCGGCTCCATCGGCGTGCTCATGAGCAGCTTCGGATTCACCGAGGCCCTGCGCAAGCTCGGTGTCGAAAGGCGCCTGTTGACGGCGGGGGAACACAAGGCGCTGATGGATCCCTTTTCCCCGGTCAAGCCGGAAGAAAGGGCCCATCTGCAGGGTTTGCTGAACGAAATCCACCGCCAGTTCATCGAAGCGGTCAAACAAGGACGGGGCGATCGCCTTAAGGACGATCCCAAGATCTTTTCCGGCCTGATCTGGCTCGGCAGCCAGAGCATCGAGCTGGGGCTGGCCGATGGGCTGGGGGACGTGGATCTCGTGGCCCGCGAGGTGGTGGGAGCCGAGCGGGTCGTCGATTTCACCCCGGTGGAAGACGTCTGGCGGCGATTGGCGCGGCGGGTGGGAACGTCGTTGGGATCGGCGCTGGCGAACGCGGCGGCAGAGTTGGAGGTTATGCGATGAAATCGATCTTGCTGACGGTCCTGAGTGCGGTCGCCCTCGTCGTTGCAGCGGCGACGGTGGATCTCGAAGCCGCGGCCGAACGGGTCAAGGAACGGTTCGACGGGCGTGTTCTGGGTGGCAAGACCGTCACCGAGGAGGGACGGACGGTGCACGTCATCCGGGTGCTGACGCCGGACGGGCGGGTGCGTCATGTCCGGGTGGACGCCGAGTCCGGAAAGATCCTCGAGGAGCCCGGCAAATAAAGGGAAGCGTGTGAGCTTCGTTCTCGTCGTTTCCATCGCCATCCGCATCGCGGCACTGTGCCGGGCGCTGTTGGTATGGCGTCGCCTGCGGGACTGGCGTATCGGCTTTCTGGCCTCGATGCTGCTGTTGATGACGCTGCGCCAGTCCTGGACCCTGAAAAGGCAGACCCGGGACTGGCACGTCCTGACCTGGGGCACACCGGACGAGTTGCCGGGACTGTTGGTCAGCGTCCTGGCGCTGCTGGCGGTGATCTTCCTCGAGAAAATGCTGGTGGAATCCCGGCGCAAGGCGGAGGAGGAACGGCTTTTCGGTGCCATTCTAAGGGCCGCACTGGACGATTCGTCCGATTTCTTCCATCAGGTGTTGGTTTTGCTGACGGGTTTTCCCGCCCTGCCCCTCCAGCCCCGTGCCGCCGTCTGGTTACGGGAGGAGCAGCAGGGGGATTACGTTCGGGTCGCCAGCCTGGGTCTCGACGATGTGCCGTTCCCTTCTCTTCCCTGTTGTCCGTTGGACCGGGACGACGATGGACGCGGGAACGCCTGGAAACAGGAGACGGAGGAAAACGGCATGCCGGTGGTCCAGTTGTGCATTCGGGCCGAAGGAGCCTGTTGCGGTTGGCTGGTGCTCCACCTGAAGCCGGGCGCCCGTCTGCAATCTCGCGACGAGCGTCTGTTGGAGCAGGTGGTGATTCTTCTCGGCTTGGCTCTGGCGAAACAGCGGGCCCGGCGCCAGTTGCAGCACCAGGCCCGTCACGACGCCCTGACCGGGCTGTTCAACCGTTACGAGTTTCAAGAACGCCTGACCGCCGCCCTTGACGGGGTGAGACGGGGCGAACGCCACGTGTTGTGCTATTTCGACCTGGACCAGTTCAAGGTGGTGAACGACACTTGCGGCCATGCCGCCGGCGATGAGCTGTTGCGCCAGGTGGCGGCGTTGCTGCGCGCCCAGGTTCAGGCGGGTGATTGTATCGCCCGCCTGGGTGGCGACGAATTCGCCTGGTTGTTTTGCCGTTGTGATCTGGACCGGGCGATGGCGCAAGTGCGGCAGATCCGACGATACTTCGAGCGATGGCGGTTTCCGTGGAAAGATCGGGTGTTTCCGGTCCGTGCCGCTTTTGGTCTGGTGGCGCTGGAACCGGGGATCGGCGACTGGGATGCGGCCCTCCGCTGCGCCGACGCCGCCTGCTTCATGGCCAAGGAACGGGGCTGCAATCAAATCCACGTGTATCGCTGTGACGACCTGACGCTGCGGCAACGCGACCGGGAGATGAATTGGGTCAGCCGGATCGAGACGGCCCTGGAAAAGGCGCGTTTCCGTCTGTACGCGCAGCCGATCGTTTCCCTGAGGGAAAGCGGGGAAACGACACCGCGCTATGAAATCCTGCTGCGGCTTCACGAGGCGGAAGGAGAGCCGATCTCTCCGGGGCAATTCCTACCGGCGGCAGAGCGTTACCGCCTGATGGTTCGGATCGACCGCTGGGTGGTGGCGCGGACCCTGGCGCTGCTGTCCCGGTTTCCCGGTCATCCAGGGTGCTATTCCATCAATCTGTCGGGCCAGTCGCTGGGGGACGGGGAACTGCTGGCACTCATCGAGCGGGGCAGCCGACAAGTGGCGCCCGGGCGTCTGTGCTTCGAGATCACCGAAACCGCCGCGATCGGTGACCTGCCCCGGGCGCGTCCGTTTCTGGCGCGGCTGCGGGACCTGGGTTGTCGGCTCGCCCTGGACGATTTCGGCACCGGCCTGTCCTCCTATGCCTATCTGTCAAGCCCCGTGAGATTGTGTACACGTTTTTTGAAGAGTTCCGGGTGTTTTTTCTGCCAGTTTTTGAGGGCCTGGATGGGTGAGAAGTGGCCCAAGGCCTTTTGGGGGATCTGATGGTTGTAGACCTTGGCGTACTGCAACAGGGTC
>JALSGR010000176.1 GCA_026982635.1 Methylothermaceae bacterium
CCTGCCCGGCCAGGTGTTTTCCAGCCGTCTGTCCCGTCTGTCGGCGGTGATTTCCGCAGGTAAGCGGCGGGTGGAGGCCGTTCTTCCCGCAGCGCCGGGTCTGGTTCCGGGAATGGTGGCGACGGTGGCGGTGCGGCTGTGGTAAGGTCGCCGCTGAACCAGATTCTGGCCATCGCCGTGGGCGGGGCGGCGGGCGCCCTGCTGCGTCATCTGGTCTCCAGCGGAGTCTATGGCTGGCTGGGACACGACTTTCCCTACGGCACCCTGGCGGTGAACTTGCTTGGCTCCTTCCTCATCGGTCTGATGACCGAGGCCCTGGTGGTGGAACAGGTGGCCGTGGCGGTGCCGTTCCGCGCCGGTGTGCTGGTGGGCGTGTTCGGCTCGTTCACCACCTTTTCCACCTTCTCGGTGGAAACGCTGTATCTGCTCCAACAGGGGCGCTTGGCCGCGGCGCTCGCCAACGCCGGCATCAGCGCCGCGCTCGGCTTGGCGGCCGTGTTCATGGGGCTGCTGTGCGGCCGGGCATTGTTCTACTATGGCCGCGGGATGGTTTCCTGGCGCGGCGTCATGGTGCCCTATGCCCTGTTGGTGACCAATTTTCTCGGGGCCGCCCTGGTGGGGTTTCTCCTGGCGTTGCTGCTGGAGTGGAACCTGTCTTCCCATCTGCTCCGTGCCGTCTTGACCCTCGGCGTCTTGGGCGTTTTCGTGACCTTTTCCACCCTCTATCTGGCGTTGTTCTTTTTCGAGGCGGGGGTGGATCCCAAGTCGCACGGCCATTTTTTGCTGGCCGTGTTTGTGGTGAACGCGGCGGTGTGCGTGCTGGGTATCTGGTTGGGAGTTTACGGAGGTGAACGGTTATGACGGACAAGCCGATGCGGATCGCCCGGGTCTATACCCTGGAGGGGCACGATCACCTTGACGAGGTGTTGCGTATCGTCCACGACGAGGAGGGTATCGCCAACGTGCACGCATTCCGGGCCATCGCCGGGACCGGCGGCGGACGCGACGTGCACACCGCCTCCCTGCTGGCGCTGTCCCTCAGGCTGCCGGTGATCGTCGAGTTCTTCGCCGAAGAGGAGAAAGTGCTGCAGGCCATCGACAAGTTGCAACGGCGTCTCGACCTCCACGATATCATCACCTGGCCGGTCGAGCGGCCTAAAGGTGGCGGGCGCTGCTGAATCCGCCCCAGATCGCCGCGGCGCACACCAGCAGATTGACGGAAAAGACGCCGACCAGGAAGGTCAGGCTGTCGTGGAAGGCGAAATCGGCCCGGAGCAGGCTGGCGAACAGAATCAGACTGGAAACGGTGGCCGTGGCGCCGATGGCCAGCACGGTGGCCGTGGCCCGGTATTCCAGGGACGGTTTCAGCCGTTCGAAGGCGGTTTCCAGTACGAGTCCCACCACGAAGGCGGCCACGCCGTTGGCCAGGGTGTGGACGAAAAGAGGCAGGGGCCAGCCGATTCCCGGCAGGGCGAAGCTCTTTTCCAGGAACAGCCAGCGGCCGGCGACGAGCCCCCACCAGGCGACCGCTGTTCCGAGGAGGATGCTGCCGGCCAGATTGATCAGGGCGCGCAGCAGGCGTCCCTGCTCGATCAGATAGAAGGTTTCCAGGGCGAAGGTGGAAAACGTGGTGAAGGCCCCCAGGAAACCGGTCAGAACCAGGGGGCGCCAGGGACCGGTGAGGGCCTCGGTGAACAGGCCCAGCAGAAAGGAGCCCAGCAGGTTCACCGCCAGGGTGCCGTAGGGGAACCCGCGTCCCAGCCAGCGGTAGACCGCGTTGGCGAGGGAGAAGCGCAGCAGTGCCCCGCTCATTCCCCCGGCGGCGATGGCGACCAGATCCGTCAGCATCGCCCGGCTCCGGAAGGTCAGGGCACCAGGGTGAGCAGGATGCCGGCGGCCACCGCCGAGCCGATGACCCCGGCCACGTTCGGTCCCATGGCGTGCATCAGCAGGAAGTTGTGGGGATTGTTCTCCAACCCCACTTTGTTGGCGACCCGCGCCGCCATGGGCACGGCGGAAACCCCGGCGGCCCCGATCAGGGGATTGATCGGCACCCGGCCGAAACGGTTCATGGCCTTGGCCATCACTACGCCGGCGGCGGTTCCCATGGCGAAGGCGACGGCGCCCAGCCCCAGGATCCCCAGAGTTTCTAGGCGCAGGAAACTGTCGGCGTTGAGCTTGGAACCAACCGACAGGCCGAGAAAGATGGTGACG
>JALSGR010000177.1 GCA_026982635.1 Methylothermaceae bacterium
TAGGTGAAACGGAACTTGGCCCCCAGGCGGTTGACCAGGGCGTCGAGGGCGCCGATGGGGCACATGAACTGGCAGTAGGCCCGCCCCTTGGCGGAAAAGAAACCGAGCAACAGCAGCATGGCCAGGTTCACCAGGCCGATGGTGGAAAAGAGGAAGGCCAGGCCGGCGGCACCCCCGGTGAGCGCGGTCACCAGGCGCGGCACGGTGACGAAGTTGCACAGGGTGCAGGCGCTCACCCCCAGCATCGGCAGCAACACCATGTAGGTGGCCAGATAGCCATAACGGATCGGCACCTGGGGCAGGAAGCGGAAGTCGATCTTCCAACGTTCCCCCAGGGCCCGGCTCACCAGTTCGCTGAGGCCACCGACCGGGCACAGGAACGAACACCAGAGACGGCCGAAGAAGAAGGTGACCGTGACGATGGTGAAAAAGGCGATGACCCCGATCCAGGCCACCGACACGTGCATCCACAGATCCTCGAAGCTCATGCCCGGGAAATAGAGATAGAAACGGCGCATGCACAGCACCCCGCACAGGTCTTCGTTGCCCACCAGGCGGGGGAGGAAAGCCAGCGGTCCGAGAAAGGCGAGGCAGGAAGCGGCGATGACGCCGTAGCGAAACTTCTGCATCTTCGGCACTTTGTGCCAACGTTGGGCGATGGACCAGACTCTCATGGCGATGACCTCCAAAAAACGGCGAACTCATTCATCGAACACGTGACAGGCCCGGCACAACCGCCCGTCCTTGGCGGGCAGGCGCAGCAGGGCTTCTTTCTGAATCTGACGGTAACGATAATTCAGCGGCCGGCCGAGGCGGCGGCTCAGTTCCGCCAACCGCTCGCGCTTGTCCTCCGCGAGGGTGGCGGCCCACGGACTGTCGGCGTACACCGGGGCCTTCTCCACCTCGGCGGTGGCGGCCTGCCGAGCGGCCGGTAGTTTCTCGTCCAACACCCCCGGCGGATGGGGGGTGTGACAGGTGATGCAGGTCACTCTGCCGTCGGCGGTCAACGGCAGGACGAGCTCGGGATGTTCGGCCAGAAAGCGCTTGCGCCGCTCCCTGACCTTCTCGGACGGCTCCACCTGATGGACCAGGGCGTTGAGATGGGGCGTCTTGAGGTGGCAACCCCAGCACAGCTTGTCCACCGGCGCCCGCAGTTCGATTTCGTCGAGGCGGTAGCGGCGGTCCCGTTTCAGGACCTTGCGATGGCAGTAGCGGCAGTTTTCCTCGACGATCTCGCCGTTGTCGTCGAGCATGGCGTGAACGTTGGGGCGCCGGTGACGCTCGCGGTCGTGGCAGCGGAAGCAGAAATCGGTCAGGCGGCGGTACGGGCCGCCACGCAGAAACTTCGGATCGTCCTTGTCCACCTCGTCGAATTTCATCTGGTCGATGTCTTCGATGCCATGGCAGACGCGGCAGACGAGCTTGCGGTCCGCCGGCAGCAGCAAGGCCGGATCCACCTGCATGGTTTCCGGCACCGTCACATCCACCAGGTGATGCAACGGCGGCACCTTCGGCTCGTCCGCTACCGCGGCGGCCGCCTGAAGCCCGAACCAGCACGCCAGCAGGAACGCCCGTCTCATAAGCCCACCTGGGCCGCCCGGCCGTGGGTGTGACACAGGGTGCAGTCGCCCCCCACCTGGTGGACGCCGGCAAGACCGTTGCCGGTATCGATACGAGCGTCCTCCAGCGGGGTGGTCATGGCGTGGCAGAGCACGCACAGTTGGGAATAGTCCCCCGGCGCGAACACCTGCACCGGCACGCCCTGCTCCCGAAAGGACAGCCCGAACACCCCCTTGCGGCTGTCGTCGAGGATCAGCTTGGGATTGTCGGTGCCGTGCATGGCGTGGCACTCGGTACAGGCCAACTCGGTACCGTAACGGTAACCGTCGCGCAGACCGGCGAAGAGGCGCTCGCCGCTGCCGATCGCCCAGCCGTGATAATCCATGTAGCGCCAGCTCTCCTCGATGGCCACCAGCGGATCGAGATAGTCCCGCGCCCGCACCTCGAAACCCGGTTGCTGGTGACTGCGGTTGTGGCAACGCAGACAGAACTCGGATTCCCGCCGGTAAGGGCGATCGAAACCGACCGCGTCGGGGAATCGGGTCAGGTCGGTGTCGATCTCCCAGCGTCCATCCATGTCCGCGGCCCAGTGGCAGATCATGCAATCGCCGTCCGCCAGGGGTCGGTCGCCGTCGATG
>JALSGR010000178.1 GCA_026982635.1 Methylothermaceae bacterium
GCGAACGGAGCAAAGGCACCCGGACCGGGGCGCGCCGTTGCGCCCTGCAGGCCTTGTACCAGTGGCAGGCCACCGATCAGCCGATCGGGACGATCGAACGCCAGTTCCTGGAGAACCGTCTCGTCGAGGGGGCCCGGCTGGATTACTTCACCCAGTTGATCCACGGTGTGGTCGATCATCTCCAGGACATCGACGCCGCCTTGACCGAATTCGCCGACCGCCCCGTCGAGGAGATCGATCCCGTCGAGCGCGCCATTTTGCGCCTGGCGGCCTATGAATTGCTGTACCGGTGGGAAGTGCCCTACCGGGCGGTGCTGAACGAAGCCATCAATCTGGCCAAGGTCTTCGGCGCCACCCACAAGAGCTACAAGTACGTCAACGGCGTGCTGGATCGCCTGGCCCACAAAGTGCGGGCCCCCGAGATCAAACGTCCGACTTCCTGAGTGGACGAGTTCGCCCTGATCGAACGCTTCTTTCGCCGGACACCACGGCGGCCCCAGACTCGTCTCGGCATCGGCGACGATTGTGCGCTGTTGCGGCTCCCGGCCGATCGGGTCCTGGCGGTCACCATGGATACCCTGGTGGCCGGGGTGCATTTTTTTCCCGACGTGGATCCGGAAGCCCTGGGACACAAGGTGCTGGCGGTCAATTTGAGCGATCTGGCGGCCGTGGGGGCGGAACCGGTGTGGGGATTTCTGGCGCTGACTTTGCCGCGGGTCGATACGGATTGGCTGGAGCGTTTCGCCGGGGGGTTGTTCGAATTGGCGGGGCGCTATCGCGTCGATCTTGCGGGCGGCGATACCACCCGCGGGCCGCTGACCGTCACCCTGCAGGCTTCGGGATGGGTGCCGGAACGTCAGGCGTTGAAAAGAAGCGGTGCCAGACCGGGGGACGGGATTTACCTCAGCGGGTGGTTGGGAGACGCCGGGTTGGGGTTGAAGATGCTACAGGGGGAAGTTACGTGGCGTGATCCGGACACCGTCGCCCGCCTGTTGCGTCCGGAACCCCGGGTCGAGCTGGGTTTGGCGTTGCGCGGTCTGGCCCACGCCTGTATCGACGTGTCGGACGGTCTGGCCGCCGACCTGCACCATCTCTTGAACGCCAGCGGTGTGGGGGGCACGATCGAGTGGGAGGCGCTCCCCTTAAGTCCAGCGATGCGGCGCTATCTGACGGAAGGGGGGGACTGGCGGTTGCCGCTTCAGGCCGGCGAAGATTACGAATTGTGTTTCACCATGCCCCCCTGGCGCGAGGCGGATCTGGAACGCCGCTTGCCAAGTGGCGGGGTTGCATGGCATCGTATAGGCACGATAGAAAAACAAGACGGGTTGAGGATTACAAAGGGGGAGAAGGTGACAGCCCTGCCGGCGGTGGGCTATCGCCATTTCTGAGCTATGGCAACATCGGTTTTGACCTTGAAGTGGTCCCGTCCGGACCATCTGTTGGCATCGGGTTTCGGTGCCGGATTGATCCCGGTGGCGCCCGGGACGGTGGGTACCCTGGTGGCCGTTCCGTTGTACTGGGGGCTCAAGTCGTATCATCCCGGCCTCTACCTGGCGGCCGTCGTAGTGGGCTTCATCGTAGGGGTGTATATCTGCAGCCGCGTGAGTCACGACCTGGGCCACGACGATCACCCGGCCATCGTCTGGGACGAGGTCGTCGGTTTCTGGGTGGCCATGATCGGCACGCCGCTGACCTGGCCCGCGCTGCTGACCGGTTTCGTACTGTTTCGCCTGTTCGACATTTGGAAACCGTGGCCCGTTTGCTGGGTGGAAAGGAAAGTGCGGGGCGGTCTGGGGGTCATGCTGGACGATCTGGTCGCCGGTATCATGGTGGCGGTGATATTGAACTTTTTGCCCTGGTGACCGACTAATCCACGAATTGATCCGGGGCTTACGAAGTTATGCTCATCACCTGTCGGTGGTGAAGTCTTGCATCGGAGAAGGGAACTCGTTATAATTACCGAATCCATCGCGGGGTGGAGCAGTCCGGTAGCTCGTCGGGCTCATAACCCGAAGGTCGCAGGTTCAAATCCTGCCCCCGCAACCAATTCAAGCCCCCTTGAGGGGCTTTTTATTTTCCCACGGGGATAAGGAAGTCGGGATGGGCCTCTGGCCCATTTTTTGTGGCTGCTGTTCGACGTGTCATGAATCAAACGGAAGCACTGACCCAATTGTTGCAACCGGTGGTCGCCGGCCTCGGCTACGAGCTGGTCGGGGTCGAATGGTGTGCCGATACCCGGGGGCGGCGGGTTCTGCGGGTTTACATCGACGTCGAAGACGGCGTGACGGTCGACGACTGCGAAATCGTCAGCCAGCAGATCAGCGCGCTGCTGGATGTGGAAGATCCGATCCCGGGATCGTATCTGCTGGAGGTCTCGTCCCCCGGCCTCGACCGCCCCCTGTTCACGCTCGACCATTATCGGCGTTTCGTCGGTCACCGGGTTCGTTTGAACCTCTCCCAACCGAGGGTGGGGCGACGGCGCTTTTCCGGCGTGATCGAAGGCGTGGCGGGCGATCGGATCCGTCTGCGAACGGTCGACGGACTGGTTTCTTTGCCGTTCGAGGACATCGACAAGGCTCGGCTGGTGCCCGATTATCAAGCGATCATGAAAGGACGGAGACAATGACCAACAAAGAGATTCTACGTGTCGTCGATGTCGTCTCCCACGAGAAGGACATCGACAAAGAAGTCATCTTTCAGGCCCTGGAGACGGCCTTGGCGACGGCGACGGCGAAAAAGCACGAAGGCCGGATCGACGTGCGGGTGGAGATCAATCGCGACACCGGCGAATATCGAACCTTCCGCCGTTGGCAGGTGGTGGCGGCCGACGAGCTGACCGATCCGGACAAACAGATGACGTTGGAAGAGGCGCGCAAGATCGATCCCGACGTTCAGGTGGGCGACTACGTGGAACAGCCCATGGAATCCATCGCCTTCGGCCGCATCGCCGCCCAGACCGCTAAGCAGGTCATCATCCAGAAGGTCCGCGAGGCGGAGCGGCGCAAGGTGGCCGAGGCCTACAAAGACAAGGTCGGTCAGATGATCACCGGCGTGGTGAAACGGGTCGAGCGCGGCAACGTCTGGCTCGATCTGGGCGAGAACGCCGAGGCCCTGATTCCCCGTGAGGAAACCATTCCCGGGGAATCGTTCCGCATCGGTGACCGGGTGCGGGGGTATCTGAAGGAAGTGCGTGAAGACGGCCGGGGGCCCCAGTTGATCGTCAGCCGCACCGCGCCGGAATTGTTGATCGAGCTGTTCAAGCTGGAAGTTCCGGAAATCGGCGAGGGGTTGATCGAGATCAAGGGTGCCGCCCGTGAGCCGGGTGTGCGCGCCAAGATCGCCGTGCACAGCCGCGATCCCCGTCTCGATCCCATCGGCGCCTGTATCGGCATGCGCGGCTCCCGGGTTCAGGCCGTTTCCAACGAGCTCAATGGCGAGCGGATCGACATCGTCCTCTGGGACGAAAACGACGCCCAATTCGTCATCAACGCCATGGCGCCGGCCGACATCGTTTCCATCGTCGTGGACGAGGAAAATCATTCCATGGACATCGCCGTGGCCGACGAAAATCTTTCCCAGGCCATCGGCCGCGGCGGCCAGAACGTTCGCCTGGCCAGTCAACTGACCGGTTGGGAGTTGAACGTGATGTCGGTCTCGGAAATGGAGGAAAAACACCGGGGCGAGGCGGAAAAGATCAAGCAGATGTTCATGGAGGAATTGGACATCGACGAGGATCTGGCCGACACCCTGGTGCAGGAAGGGTTCTCCTCTCTGGAAGAGTTGGCCTACGTTCCCGCCAAGGAGCTGCTGGAAATCGAGGCCTTCGACGAGGAACTGGTCGAGGAGCTGCGCAAGCGGGCCCGTGACGCCCTGCTGCTCAAAGCCATCGCCTCCGAAGAGCAGGCCGAAGAACGAAGTCCGGCCCAGGACCTTCTGGAGATGGAAGGCATGGATCGGGACTTGGCCTACCAGCTGGCGGCGGCCGGCATCCGCACCATGGAGGATCTGGCGGAGATGTCCGTGGACGAACTGAAGGAAATCGCCCCCGACCTGGATGACGAGAAAGCTTCGCGGCTGATCATGAAAGCCCGCGAACCCTGGTTTGCGGAAAGCCAGGCGGGTGACTGAGAGGGGAAAAGACGATGAGTGAAGTGACCGTAAAACAATTGGCCGAGACGGTGGGCATTCCGTTGGAGCGCCTGTTGGGGCAGCTCAGCGAGGCCGGTCTTCAGAAGACCGGGGCCGACGACGTCCTCAGCGACGAAGAGAAGGTCCGGTTACTGGCGTACTTGCGCCAACGTCATGGCAAGGGCAATGGTGAAAACGACCTTCTCAGTCCCCGTCGGGTGACCTTGAAGCGCAAAGAAGTCAAAGAGCTGCGCCAGGGCCGGTCCGGCGGTGTCAGCAAGACCGTCAGCGTCGAGGTGCGCAAACGCCGCACCTACGTCAGGCGCAGCGAGGTCGCCGGCCTGACGCCGGAACAGATCGAGGCGGAAAAGGCGCGCCAGGCGCTCGAAGAAGTGCGGCGGGAAAAGGAACTGAGGGAAAAGGCGCTGGAAGAAGCCCGCCGCCGGGAGGAAGAAGAAGCCAAGAAACGGGCCGAGGAAGAAGCGCGGCGTCGGGAGGAAGAGGAGGCCAGGAAGCGGGCCGAAGAAGAGGCCCGCAAGGCGGCCGAGTCGGAAGCGGCCGAAGCGGCGCCGCCAGTCGAGCCGCCGCAGCCGGCGCCCGAAGTGACCGGGGAAGCCCCCAAGCCGGCCAAGAAGGCCAAGAAGAAAGAAAAGGAAGAACGGCGGGAGCGTCCGGCCCGCAAGAAGCTGGAGGCTTCCGAGCAGTTGCTGGCGGCCAAGGCCCGGAAACGGAAAAAGGCCCGGGAAGCGGAACGTGCGCCGGCGGCGCCGCAGGTGCGGGAGGTGGTGATTCCCGAAACCATTCCCGTGTCCGAGTTGGCCCAGCGCATGGCGGTGAAAGCCAGCGAAGTGATCAAGACCCTGATGAAGATGGGGCAGATGGTCACCATCAATCAGGTCCTGGACCAGGAAACCGCCGCCATCGTGGTCGAGGAAATGGGCCACAAGGCCAAACTGCAGAGCGCCGAGGATCAGGAACGCGCCCTGATCGAGCAGGCCACCGAACCGCTCTCGGAGGAGAAACCGCGTCCGCCGGTGGTGACGGTGATGGGCCACGTGGACCACGGCAAGACCTCGCTGCTGGACTATATCCGCCGCACTCGGGTGGCGGCCAAGGAAGCCGGCGGCATCACCCAGCACATCGGCGCCTACCAGGTCGAGACCGACCACGGCAAGATCACCTTCCTCGACACCCCGGGACACGCCGCTTTCACCGCCATGCGCGCCCGGGGTGCCCAGGCGACCGACATCGTGGTCCTGGTGGTGGCCGCCGACGACGGGGTCATGCCCCAGACCAAGGAAGCCATCGACCACGCCCGTGCCGCCGGGGTGCCGATCGTGGTGGCGATCAACAAGATCGACAAGCCGGATGCCGATCCGGAGCGGGTCAAGACCGAATTGGCCGCCTTGGAAGTGGTGCCGGAGGAATGGGGCGGCGATACCCAGTGCGTTCCGGTGTCGGCCAAGACCGGCCAGGGCATCGATGAACTGTTGGAAGCGATTCTGCTCCAGGCCGAGCTGCTGGAGTTGAAGGCGCCTACCCGGGGCAGCGCCCGTGGCGTGGTGCTCGAGGCCCGCCTCGACCGGGGCCGGGGCCCGGTGGCCGACGTCCTGATCCAGGCCGGCACTCTGAAGCGTGGCGATGCGGTGATCTGCGGTGAGCAGTACGGCCGGGTGCGCGCCATGTTCGACGAGAACGGCCGCCAGCTCAAGGCGGCCGGTCCCTCGACACCGGTGGAGATCCTCGGTCTGTCGGGCGTGCCCAACGCCGGCGACGATCTGATCGCCGTCAAGGACGACAGGATCGCCAAGCAGATCGCCGAACTGCGGGCCGAAAAATCCCGGGCCAAACGGATGGCGGCCCAGCAGGCGACCAAACTGGAACAGGTGTTCGAAAAGATGGAAGAGGGCGAGGTGGTCGACCTCAACCTCATCGTCAAGGCGGACGTCCACGGCAGTCTGGAGGCCCTGCGCGACGCCCTGGTGAAACTTTCCACCGACAAGGTGCGGGTCAACGTGGTTTCCGGGGGCGTTGGCGGCATCAACGAGGGGGACGTCAACCTGGCGCTGACCTCCAACGCCATCATCGTCGGCTTCAACGTCCGCGCCGATGCCAGCGCCCGTCGGCTGGCGGAGGAACGGGGGGTGGAGATCCGTTACTACAGCGTGATCTACGACGTCATCGACGACGTCAAGAAGTCGATCAAGGGTATGCTGGCGCCGGAGATGAAGGAACGCATCGTCGGCGTGGCTGAGGTGCGCCAGGTGTTCCGCCATCCCAAGTTCGGCCAGATCGCCGGCTGTATGGTCAAGGAAGGGGTGGTGCGCCGCAACCTGCCGATCCGCGTGCTGCGCGACAACGTGGTGATCTTCGAAGGTCAGTTGGAGTCGCTGCGGCGCTTC
Organism: Methylothermaceae bacterium; assembly: GCA_026982635.1. Lineage (GTDB taxonomy): Bacteria > Pseudomonadota > Gammaproteobacteria > Methylococcales > Methylothermaceae > Methylohalobius. Next base: position 6,531 of record JALSGR010000178.1, read on the forward strand.
AAAGAGGACGTGGCCGAGGTCAAGGCCGGCATGGAATGCGGTATCGGGGTCAAGAACTACAACGACGTCCGCGTCGGTGACCTGATCGAGGTCTACGAGCGGGTCGAAGTGGAGGCGGAGGGCTGAAGCCATGGCCAGAGACTACGAACGCTGCCGACGGGTCGCCTCCCAGTTGCAGCGTGAACTGTCCGATCTGATCCGCCATGAGATCAAGGACCCGCGCCTGGGGTGGGTGACGGTGGACGACGTCGAGGTCAACCGCGACTTGTCGGTGGCCAAGATCTACGTCTCCACCCTCGACATGGCCCAGATCGACACCGCCCTGGAGATCCTCCAGGGGGCGGCGCCGTTTCTGCGCCGGGAGCTGGGTCGGCGTCTCCACATCCGCCAGATTCCCGAACTGCGTTTCTTGCGGGATACCGCCATCGAGCGCGGCATGCGTATCACCCAGCTGTTGGACGAACTGAAGAAGGAAGAACCCAAGGATGAATAGACCCAGACGCAAGGGGGATGCCATCGACGGTATCCTGTTGCTGGACAAATCGCCGGGCTTGACCTCCAATCAGGCGCTGCAAAAGGCCAAAAGGCTGTTGGCGGCGCGCAAGGCGGGCCATACCGGCAGCCTGGATCCCATCGCCACCGGTCTGTTGCCGATCTGCTGTGGCGAGGCCACCAAGATCTCCCCTTTCCTGTTGGGGGGCGACAAGCGCTACCGGGTACGGGTCCGCCTCGGCGTGGCCACCGCCACCGGCGATGCCGAGGGGGAGATCCTCGAGCGCGCTCCGGTGCCGGTGCTGGACCGGCTTGGAATCGAGCGGGTCTTGGAACGGTTCCGCGGGGAGATCGAACAGATCCCACCGATGTATTCGGCCCTCAAACAGCAGGGCAAGCGCCTTTACGACCTGGCGAGACAGGGAATCGAAGTGGCGCGGCCGCCGCGGCGGGTCCGCATTTACGAGCTGCCCTTGCTCGACTTCGGTCCCGAATGGCTCGAGTTGGAAGTGTTCTGTTCCAAGGGAACCTTCATCCGTACGCTGGCCGAGGACATCGCCAAGGCGTTGGGGACGCTGGGGCACGTGGAACAGCTGCGCCGCACCCGGGTGGGGGACTTCGACATCGAGCAGGCGGTCGCCCTGGCGCGGTTGGAAGCCATGCCCCTGGCGGAACGGCGTCAGCTGCTGCTTCCCATCGATGCCGCGGTGGCTTCCTGGCCCGCCGTCCGCCTCGGTGACGAGATGACTTTCTACGTCTTGCGGGGACAGCCGGTGCTGATCCCCAAACTGCAGGCACAGGGATGGGTGCGGCTGTATAATCGCGATGGATCGTTCCTGGGTGTGGGTGAAGTACTCGATGATGGTCGGGTTGCCCCACGCCGTTTGTTCAAACTATCCAAAACGTAAGCACTTTCGAACCATCAACAGAGGAGATGCCATCATGCCGTTGACCGCTGAAGAAAAACGCCGGATCATGCAGGAGTACCAGCGCAGCGAAGGGGATACCGGTTCCCCGGAAGTCCAGGTGGCCCTGCTGACCGCTCGCATCAACCAGCTGACGCCCCATTTCCAGAAACACAAGAAAGACGTCCATTCGCGCCGCGGCTTGCTGCGGCTGGTGAACCAGCGCCGCAAACTGCTGAACTATCTCAAACGCAAGGACATCGAGCGTTATCGTTCCCTGATCGAACGTCTAGGACTACGCAAGTAACTCACTCTATGAAACCGATTCGCAAGACATTCCGTTACGGCGACCGCGAGGTCGTCATGGAAACCGGGGAAATCGCCCGTCAGGCCGATGGCGCGGTCATGGTCGACATGGACGGCACCGTCGTCCTGGTGACCGCGGTGGGCAGCCGGGAGGCCGCCCCCGGAACCGACTTTTTCCCCCTGACCGTCAACTATCAGGAGAAAGCCTATGCCGCCGGCCGTATTCCCGGCGGCTTTTTCAAACGAGAGGGCCGTCCTTCGGAGAAGGAAACCCTGACCTCGCGCCTGATCGACCGGCCGATTCGTCCCTTGTTTCCCGACGGTTTCCACCACGAGGTCCAGATCATCGCCACGGTGTTGTCCTCCAACCCCGAGGTGGACGGCGACATTCCGGCGCTGATCGGGGCGTCGGCGGCGCTGGCCCTGTCCGGCCTGCCCTTCCACGGTCCCATCGGCGCCGCCCGGGTCGGTTATCAGGATGGCCGATATTTGCTCAATCCGACCCTGAGCCAGTTGGAGCAGTCCCGGCTCGATCTGGTGGTGGCCGGAACCGAAAACGCCGTCCTCATGGTGGAGTCCGAGGCCAAGGAACTGCCGGAAGACGTCATGCTCGGGGCGGTCCTGTTCGGCCACGAGCAGATGCAGACGGCGATCCGGGCCATCCGCGAACTGGCGGCGGAAGTGGGCGTCGAGCCCTGGGAATGGCAGCCGCCCGAGCCCGATCCCGAACTGGCGGCCCTGGTGGAATCCCACGCCAAGGATGCCTTGCTGGTGGCCTATCAGATTCGTTCCAAGAAGGAGCGTTCCCTCAAACTCAAGGAAATCCGCAAATCGGTGGTGGAGTCGCTCACCGCCGACGAGCGTTTCGAGCCAGCGGCGGTGAAAGAGGCCCTGGAAACGCTGGAGAAGAAGCTGGTGCGCGGTCGTATCCTCCAGGACCGGGTGCGCATCGACGGCCGCGGCCTGGAAGACATCCGTCCGATCCACATCCGCACCAGCGTGCTGCCGCGTACCCACGGCTCGGCGCTGTTCACCCGCGGCGAGACCCAGGCCCTGGTGATCGCTACCCTGGGCACCGGCCGGGACGCCCAGTTGATCGACGCCATCGAAGGGGAGTATTTCGAGTCCTTCATGCTGCACTACAACTTCCCCCCCTTCTGCGTCGGCGAGGTGGGCTTCGTGGGATCGCCCAAACGCCGTGAGATCGGCCACGGCAAGCTGGCCAAGCGGGCGATCCAGGCGGTGATGCCGTCGGAGGAGGAATTCCCCTACGTCATCCGAGTGGTGTCGGAGATCACCGAGTCCAACGGTTCCAGCTCCATGGCCAGCGTCTGTGGCACCAGCCTGGCGCTGATGGACGCAGGCGTACCGATCAAGGCGCCGGTGGCCGGTATCGCCATGGGGCTGATCAAGGACGGCGACCGCTATGCGGTGCTGTCCGACATCATGGGAGACGAGGACCATCTGGGCGACATGGACTTCAAGGTCGCCGGCACCACCGCCGGGGTCACCGCCCTGCAGATGGACATCAAGATCGAGGGCATCACCCCCGAGATCATGGGACAGGCCCTGGAGCAGGCCAAACGGGGTCGTTTCCACATCCTCGACGAGATGAATGCGGTGCTGGCCGAGCCGCGGGCGGAGATGTCCGATTACGCCCCCCGGATCACTTCGTTCCGCATCGATCCCAGCAAGATCCGCGACGTCATCGGCAAGGGTGGGGCCACCATCCGCAGCATCACCGACGAAACCGGCGTCAGTATCGACATCAGCGACGACGGCGTGGTCAAGATCGCCTCGGTGGACAAGCAGGCCGGCCAGGAGGCCCGGCGCCGCATCGAGGAGATCGTCGCCGACGTGGAGGTGGGCAAGACTTACGAAGGCAAAGTGGTGCGGATCATGGACTTCGGCGCCTTCGTCAACATCCTTCCCGGTCGCGACGGCCTGCTGCACATCTCCCAGATCACCGAGGGTCGGCTGGAGAACGTCCGCGACGTGCTCAAGGAAGGGGACGTGGTCCGGGTCAAGGTCTTGGAAATCGACCGCCAGGGCCGGGTGCGTCTGAGCATGAAAGGGATTCCCCAGCCGAAGAAGCGGTAAGGGCTCTCTCGTGCCCGGAACGTGAAAGGCGGCGGATTCCGGATCCGCCGCTTTTTTGCGTCTTTTACGTCGCCGCTCTGACCCGGTTGCGGCCGGCCCCTTTGCTTTCGTACAGGGCCTCGTCGGCGCGGCGCAGCAGGTTGGCTTCGCTGTCGTCGGCACGACTGGTCGCGACCCCGATGGAAGCGGTGACCGGCCGCCCCAGTTCCTTGGGGGGGGTGCGCTCCAGGGCGGTGCGGATCCGTTCCCCCAGTTGGATCGCCGCCTTGAGGTCGGTGTTGGGGGCGACGACGAGAAACTCCTCGCCGCCGAAGCGGCAGACGACATCGCTGCCGCGGATGGTCCGGCGCATGACGCCGGCGGCGTGGGCCAGCACCCGGTCGCCGACGTCGTGGCCGTAGCGGTCGTTGATGTGTTTGAAGTGGTCCAGATCCATCAGCAGCACGCTCAGGGGCAGGCCGCTGCGACGGCTTTCCAATAGTTCCTGTTCCAGGCGCTTGAGGGCGTAGCGGCGGTTGGGCAGACCGGTGAGCAGGTCGGTGTTGGCGATCTGAGCCAGCTTGCGGTTCATCAGGGCCAGTTCCTGGGCCCGCTGTTCCAGCTTGGCGTGTTCCGCATTGAGGGCCTCGGTCAGGCTGACGATGCGCTGGGCGGCGCGGATGCGGGCCAGCAGTACCCGGAGCGAGACCGGTTTGGTGACGTAGTCGTCGATGCCGGCGTCGAAGGCCCGGACCAGATCGTCCTCGCTCTCGCTGGCGGTGAGCATGATGAGGAACAACTGGTCGCCGATGGGGGAATCCCGCAGGGCCCGGCACAGGGTCAGCCCGTCCATGGGTTCCATGTGCCAGTCGGTGATGACCACTTGGGGCGGTTCCTTGAGGATCGTTTCCAGGGCCGATTTGCCGTCCTTGCAGGTGGCGACCCGGTGTCCGGCCTTGCCGAGTTGTTTGGCCAGACGCAGCAACAGCATGGCGTCGTCGTCGACCAGCAGGATGTCGAGCCCCGGCAGCGGCATTTCCGCCGGTTTCTTAGGGGGGGTGTCGGCCCGGCGTTTGGGAAAGCGGGTGGGAATTTCGATCAACTTGCCCCAGTCGTGCCATTCCTTCTCCACCTGAACCGGAAATTCCTCCCAGTCGAGGTCCAGGTCCAGCGCGGTGATGGCAGGGTGATCGGACAGGGATGCGCGCCGGTCTTCCGGAGTCAGACACCAGCGGCCGATCACCGAAGCGGCCTGGAACAGACGGGCCAGGCGCGCCGGGCGGTCGTCCCCCTCGATCTGGTTTTCCCGGCTGCGCGCCAGGGCGTCGATGAAGACTTCGGGAAGGCCCCAGTCCTGCAGCATCAGGGTGGTGAGACGTCGGTGATCGATGGCGAACCGGCTCCGTTCCAGGGTGATGAGCGCGTCGGGGTCGTCGCTGGCGGCCTGCAGACACTCGCTGTACGGCTTGGGCCAGGCGGTGGCCAGGGCCAGACGGCCGATGTCCCCCAGCAGGCCGACGGTGAAGATTTCCTCCGCCGCCGCCAGGCGCATGTGGCCGACCAGCAGGGAGGCGGCTACCCCCAAGGCCAGGGATCCGGCCCAGAAGCGCGGATAATCGAAACCCTCGCACTTGCCGGTGCGGTAACGGCCCACCAGGGACAGGCCCAGCACCAGGTTGCGCACCCCGTTCATGCCGATGCGGCCGACGGCGTCCTTGACCGCGACGATGGGACGGCGCGGCGCGATGGCGGGGGAGTTGACGAAGCGGAGCAGACGGGCGCTGAGGGCGGGATCGGCCTGGATCAGGCGGGCGAGCTCTTCGAGGTCGCTGTCTTCCTGTTCCACCAACTGCAGGACGGCGAGAGCGACGCCCGGCGGGGAGGGAAGCCGGTCGGCCGCTTTCAGCTCTTCGAAGTCGAATTCAGGCGACATGGCTCCACTGACCCTCCAGGTATTGAATGACAGCTTGGGTCAGCTCGCTCAGCTGGTCGAGGTCGGCGGCGTCGGCTTGACCGTCCCGGGCGGCCCGTTCCAGTTCCGCCGCCTGCCGTCGCAGCGCCTCGGCGCCGAAGTGCCCCGCCATGCCCTTGAGGGCGTGGGCCGCTTCGGCGACACCGTCCTGGTCCCCACTTTCCCAGGCCCGGTGCAGGTGGTCGAGACGCCGCGGGGCATCCTCGAGGAACAGCCCGATCATCTCGGAGAGCAGTTCCTCGTCGCCGTCAAGCTGGGACAGCGCCGCTTTGAGATCGCACGGTGGCGCGCTGGCCTCCGGGGGCGGGGTTGCCGCGCCGGATGCCGGAACGGGAGGATCCCCGGTACCGAGAAAACGCTCCAGGGTCGCGATCAGCCGGGGCCGCCGCAGCGGCTTGGCCAGATAATCGTCCATTCCGGCCGCCAGGCACTTTTCCCGTTCCCCTTCACCGGCGTGGGCGGTGAGGGCGATCACCGGCAGCCGGCAGCCGCTTTCCCGCAGCCGGCGGGTGGCCTCGTAACCGTCCATCTCCGGCATCTGGCAGTCCATCAGCACCAGATCGAAGCGTTCCCGGGCCAAAGCTTCCAGGACCTGGCGGCCGTTCTCGACGATGACGGCCTCCAGGCCGAGCTTGGCCAACAGGGTGGCGATGAGTTTGGCGTTGACCGAGTTGTCCTCGGCCACCAGAAGACGTTTGCCCTGCCAGTCGGGGGTCGAGGACGGCGAGGCTTTCGCTGCCTCCGTCTTTTGCCGCGAAGCGCCGTCACCGGCCAGGGTTTCCCGCAGCAGGCGCTGCAGGGTGTCCCGCCGCACCGGCTTGAGCAGGCAGTGGGCGATGCCAAGGCGACGGCGCTCCGCCTCCTGCAGGGTGGTGCCGGAGGACAGCAGCACCCGGGGGACGGCGGCCAGCTTCGGGTTGTCTCGCATCGCCTCGGCCAGGCCGGTGCCGTCCAGGCGAGGCATGTGCATGTCGAGGATGACGATGTCGAAACCAGCGTCGCGGCGCAGGATTTCGATGGCCTGAAGACCGTCCTCGGCGGTGGCCGAGGTCATGCCGAAATGCGCCAGATAGCTGGCGACGATGCGGCGGTTGGTGGCATTGTCGTCCACGATCAGGGCGCGTTTGCCGGCCAGTTCGGCGGTCGGCAGTGGTGTCCGATAAGACTGGGCCGGGGGCAGGGGCAGGATGAACCAGAAGGTGCTGCCTTCACCTTCGGCGCTTTCCACCCCGATTTCGCCCCCCATCATTTCCACCAGCCGCTTGCTGATGGTCAGGCCGAGCCCGGTGCCGCCGAAGCGTCGGGTGGTGGAGGCGTCCGCCTGGGTGAAGGGCTGGAACAGCTTTCTCCGCACCTGGGGCGACATGCCGATGCCGGTGTCGCGGACCTCGAAGCGCACCCGATCGTTCTCCCCCGGTTGCAGGGTCACGGTGACTTCGCCGGTTTCGGTGAATTTGACGGCGTTGCCGACCAGGTTGGTAAGCACCTGGCGGATCCGGGTTGGATCCCCCAGGCGCTGCGGGGCCAGTTCGGGAGCGACGAACAGGTTGAGTTCCAGGTTCTTGGCGTGGGCGCGGGGGGCCAGCAGGGCGCAGGTTTCCTCCACCGTCTCCGCCAGATCGAAGGGGATGCGCTCGATCTCCAGCTTGCCGGCCTCCAGTTTGGAAAAGTCGAGAATGTCGTTGAGGATTTCCAGCAGGGCCTCGGCCGAGGAGGCGCAGGTGTTCACCAGCTCGCGCTGTTCGGCGTTCAAGGGCGTGTCGCGCAGCAGGTCGAGCATCCCCATCACCCCGTTCATGGGCGTGCGGATCTCGTGGCTCATGTTGGCCAGGAAGGCGCTTTTGGCTTCCGCCAGCGCCAGGGCCTTTTCCTTGGCCTCCGCCAGGGCTTGGCGGGCCTGTTCCTGCAGCAGGGCCAAGGCCAGCATTTCCCCCACCTGGCGCAGCATCGCCAGGCGCGCCGGATTCCTTTCCGGGTGAGGATCGGTGTAGAGAAACAGGATGCCCAGGATCTGATCCTCGTGTACCAGGGGAACGATATAATGGCCGTGGGGCGTCATGCCCTCGAAGCGGTGCTCGTGGCGCGGATCGCAGAAACAGTCGTCGGAGATCAGCAGCTCGCCGGACAGGGCGGCGCGGCCGCACAGGCAGGCACCGAGGGGAATGCACGCTTCCCGGCGGCGGAATTCTTCACAAAATTCGCCGTGGAGCACGAACATCTCCAGTCTTGCCCCCTGCTTGCGGAATACGCCCCCGCGGCGTTGCAGATCCAACTGGGGCAGATCGAACAGGACTTCCAGCAGCCGGTGGATGCGTTCGGTCAGGGGGCCGGCGCTGGCCAGAATCTCGGCGATCTTCAGGCGGGCCTCGGTGTCTGCCCGTTCCATGGCCTGTTCTTTCTCCCGCTGGATCTGCTCGCTGACGTCGCGCTGGAGCTGGACGTAGCCGGTGATTTTTTCGTCGGAATCGAGAATGGGG
>JALSGR010000179.1 GCA_026982635.1 Methylothermaceae bacterium
TCAGCGGCCAACAAAAAACCAGTCGTCCGCGGCTTCAAGCGTTATCCCGCTCGCCCGGACGATAAGGTGGGTGTTCAGCAATTGACGGCTGATCAAAAAGACAACAAAAAGGTCCAGATCCGCCTGCGCCCCCTGCCGGCGGGTACCGTGTTCAGGGGCCGGATCGTCTTCCACAACCTCAAGCCCGAGGAACTGGGCGCCCTGCTCTGGGCCATGACCTGGGGCGGCGACGACGGCCTGCGTCACGGCATCGGCATGGGCAAGCCCTTCGGCTTTGGCCAGGTGCGCTTCGAAATCGATGCCGAAAACAGCCGCGCGCTTCCCAACGATCCAAAAGAGCCGGCCTTCTCGCTCGATTCGGAGCGGATCGAGACATTTTGCCGCCGTTTCACCGCCCATATGGACGAAGCAGTGCAAGCCCACGGCGGCACCGAGTGGGAACAGACTCCCCAGATCCGCAACCTGCTGGCCATGGCCGATCCCGAATCGGCGGCTAACCTGCCAAACGACATGGAGCTGCGGCATATGTGCCTGAACGCGGCAAACCGGATCAACGAATTCGTCTGGGCCAAGCAGAAGGGATTGGTGTTGCAGGAGTACGCGCAGGCCAGCGGCTGGCCCACGGACGCCACCCACAAACGCTGGCTGATGCGGCAACGAGACGGACTGGCCGATCAAGTCACCGACGCCGGCCTGCATCCGTGGCTGGAGGATCAACTCCGGGCGATCATGGCCGGGAGTCAGGCCACCGACATCGACGGCTTGATGCGCCACAAAAAACTCTTCAAAGCCTGGAAAAACATCGAGGAACCCGGGCTCAAATCGGAGATCTTCGATGCGATCAAGGCGCACTGGCAGGAACGGGGCTGGTGGGATTCCCCGCCCAACAAGAGCATGCGCCAGCTCAAGGCCAACTACGAGCGGGAAGCGAAAAAACCATGATCACTATCCCCTTCTCCCGCTTCCGATTCCATTGCCGGGCGGTCACGCCGGTGAGTTTCCCCCAGTATGCCGGATCCACCTGGCGCGGTGCCTTCGGCCACGCGCTCAAGCACACCGTCTGCGTCACCCGGATGTCGCACTGTCCAGCCTGCTTGCTGTGGCGCACCTGCCCCTACAGCGACATCTTCGAAACCCCGCCGCCGGAGGACGCCCCGCTGGTGGCGAACTATCCCGCCGCCCCCCATCCCTTCATCATTCACCCCGAGGACACCAACGGCGGCGACTACCAGCCAGGGGACACCTTTTCCGTCGATCTGACCCTGATCGGCCGAACCGCCGCCCAACTGCCCTACGTGGTCCACGCCTGGCGGCAGATGGGGGACAAAGGAGTCGGGCGAGGCCGCGGCCATTATCAGGTGGTCGGCATCGACCAGTTGACCGGCGATGGCTGGCGGCCGATATACCGACCCGGCGGTGAACTGACCCCGCAGCCACCCCTCGCCCCCGCACCACCCCCGGCGCCCGAGGGCGACTGCCGCCTGGTGATCGAAACCCCGCTGCGTATCCGCCACGGCGAACGGCTGATGGGACCGGCGGCGTTCCGCTTCCGGGGACTCGTCGCCAGCCTGCTGCGGCGGTTGTCCCTGCTGCATCACTTCCACGGCGACGGACCGCTGGAAGCGGACTTCCGCGACCTGGTGACCCGAGCCGACACGGTGACCCCCAAAGAAAGCGAGCTGGACTGGCACGACTGGCGACGCTATTCCAACCGCCAGCGGACCGCGATGAAGATGGGCGGGCTGACCGGCTGGTTGACGTTCGCCGCCAACGATCTGCATCCCTTCTGGCCCTGGCTCGCCCTGGGCCGCTGGCTCCACGTGGGCAAGGGGGTGAGCATGGGGCTGGGACGTTACCGCATCGAAACCCTGTAACCGGCAAGCTTGCCACCCTGACCGGCAGCGAGGCAAACACCTAGACTGCTTGGTGGAATAACGAATCGGAGAGAATCCATGCCTGATCCCCGCCATCCCGAACGCTGGCCCCGGCGCATCCTGCTGGCGGTCACCGGTCTGTCGCCCCAGGTGGTGACCGAAACCCTCTACGCCCTGGCGGTGCGGCGCGATCCGCCTTTCGTGCCCACGGAAATCGCCCTGGTCACCACCCACAAGGGGGCCGAGCACGTCCGCCTCGATCTGCTGTCCCAGGAGCCGGGTTGGTTCCACCGCCTGCGGCGCGA
>JALSGR010000180.1 GCA_026982635.1 Methylothermaceae bacterium
TGGGTTTTCAAGCCGTGGGGATCGCCGACACCGATCTCGGGGCGGCCGAACAGCGCTTCCACGACTGGCTGGCGGCTGGATTTCACGGCCAGATGGATTACATGCAACGCCACGGCATCAAACGCACCCGTCCCGCGGCGCTGGTGCCCGGCACCCTCCGGGTCATCTGCGTGCGGATGGATTATCTGCCGGAATCCAGGGAACGCATGACGGCGGCCCTGGACGATCCCGAACGAGCCTATGTCTCCCGCTACGCCCTGGGGCGCGACTATCACAAGCTCGTCCGCAAACGCCTGCAGCGCCTGGCCAGGAAGATCGAGGCGGTCGCCGGACCCCACGGCTACCGGGTGTTCTGCGACAGCGCACCGGTGCTGGAAAAACCCCTGGCCCAGAAGGCCGGCCTGGGCTGGCAGGGCAAACACACCAATCTCATCGCTTACAAGGAAGGTTCCTGGTTCTTTCTCGGCGAGATCTACACCACCCTCCCCCTGCCGGTGGACGAAGCGGTAGCCGGCAGCCATTGCGGCAGCTGCCGTGCCTGCATCGACGTCTGCCCCACCGGCGCCATCGTGGCCCCTTACCGACTGGACGCCAGACGCTGCATCTCCTATCTGACCATCGAACTGCACGGCCCGATTCCGGAAGAATTCCGCCGCCCCATCGGCAACCGCATCTACGGCTGCGACGACTGCCAACTGGTCTGCCCCTGGAACCGGCGCGCCCGACGGACCCGGGAAGCCGATTTCCTGCCCCGCCACGGTTTGGATCAGGCGACGCTGGTCGAATTGTTCGCCTGGAGCGAGGCCACCTTTCTGCAAAGGACCGAAGGCTCCCCCATCCGCCGGCTCGGCCACGAACGCTGGCTCAGAAACATCGCCGTGGCCCTCGGCAACGCCCCCACCACGCCGGCGGTGATCGCCGCCCTGGAATCCCGCCGCCACCATCCCTCCCCTCTGGTTCGGGAACACGTCGCCTGGGCCCTGCGGCAACACCGAAAGAGGCGGCCCGAACCGAAAACCCACAGCGCCGTCACCGGCGCCATTTCCGACCTCGCCCCTGGGAAAAACCTTGCAAAGGCCGGGCGGATGGATTAGCTTTAACCTCCATGGGCTAGGGGTGCACCGCCGGGACCCGGAGGCGGTGCTGAGAGAGACCCTTCGAACCTGATTCCGGTTAATACCGGCGTAGGGAAGCCCGGGTCTGTTCCTGCGCCGCCGCCGTTGGAGAGACCCAATGAACGCCATTCCCGAACAGTTCCTCCGCAACGTCCAGGCCAAGAAGGCCGCCATCAAACCCTTTCCCGCCTCCACCAAGATCTACCTCCAGGGCAGCCGCCCGGACCTGCGCGTGCCGCTGCGCCGCATCGACCTGACCCCCACCCGGACGAGTCAAGGCGTGGTGGAAAACCCGCCGGTGTACGTCTACGACACTTCCGGTCCCTACACCGATCCCAACGTCGAGGTCGATCTGACCCAGGGGCTGCCGCCGCTGCGGGCTACCTGGATCGAGGAACGGGGCGACACCGAGGTGCTGCCGGGGCCGAGCTCGGAGTACGGCCGTCAGCGCCTACACGACCCGGCCACCGCCCACCTGCGCTTTCCCGATCCACGCAAGCCGCGCCGCGCCAAGGCCGGCGCCAACGTCACCCAGATGCACTACGCCCGCCGCGGCATCGTCACGCCGGAAATGGAGTTCATCGCCATCCGCGAGAATCAGAATCTGCAGGCGATGAAGGAAGCCTACGGCCAGCGGCTACACAAAGGCCAGCCCTTCGGCGCCAATCTGCCGGAGGAAATCACCCCTGAATTCGTGCGCCAGGAAGTAGCCGCCGGCCGGGCCATCATCCCCGCCAACGTCAATCACCCGGAATCGGAACCGATGATCATCGGCCGCAATTTCCTGGTGAAGGTCAACGCCAACCTGGGCAACTCGCCGGTGGTCTCCGACATCGAGGAGGAGGTGGAGAAGATGCTGTGGGCGATCCGCTGGGGCGCCGACACGGTGATGGATCTGTCCACCGGCAAGCACATCCACGAAACCCGCGAATGGATCATCCGCAATTCGCCCGTCCCGGTGGGCACCGTGCCCATCTACCAGGCCCTGGAGAAGGTGGACGGCAAGGCCGAGGAACTCACCTGGGAGATCTTCCGCGACACCCTCATCGAACAGGCCGA
>JALSGR010000181.1 GCA_026982635.1 Methylothermaceae bacterium
ATTTCGACTACGTCATCGAAATCGACGGCGAGCAGCAGGCCAGCCGGCCGGAATTGCTCGAATAACGGCCCGTCCGCCGTTCCCGGCCCGTTCTTCTGCTAGCCTTAAGACCAGGGAGGGAGATCTGGCTAGCGTGACGATAGTTCGGTTCATCTTCGGTGTCGGCAGTCTCTGCCTGACCCTGATTCTGCTGGCAGGCCGCGCCGCCGCCGATCAGGCGCCGCTGGCGGCGGTGGACGCCTTCTACCACGCGGAATCCCTGGAGAGCATCGAGTCGGTCTTCGAGGCCGACTGTGACTTTCCCGATTTGGAGCGGCTGGAGCAGGCACGCCTGGCGGAGCTGGCCGCGCTGGCGGAACGCGACCGGGGGTTTCGGCTGACAGCCAGCTACCGGCTGCGCGAGGGGGGGCTCGTGGGCAACCGCCACCGGGCCGACCTGGGGCTGGCCTGGGACGTGCTGGACGACGGCTGGTTGGAGCAACGTTGGGAAGCCCGCCGCCTGCGGCAGGAGCATCGGCTCGCGGCGCAACAGGCTTTCCTGCATCGGGCCCGGCGCCTGCTCGCCTGCCGCGAGGACCGCCTGCGCCTTCTGTTCGTCGATCTGGACCGGCGTCTGCTGGCCTGGGAGCTGCCCTGGCTGGCGCGCTTCGTCGCCACCCTGCGGGAGCGCTATTACCAGGGACGTCTGCTCTACGACGACGTGCTGCGTTGGGAGGCGCTGGAACACCGGTTGCAGCAGCGTTGGCTCGATTATCAGGCTTTTCCCGCCGCCAGGGCGGCGCTGCCGCCGCTGTATTCCCTCGACTGGAAAGCGGTCGCCGGTGACGATCCGCCGGTCCCGCCGTTGGCCGCCGAGGAGGAATTGCTGCGCTATCGACATCCGTGGTTCGACGACATCCGTTTGACCGTGTTCGCCGGCGGCGGTCTGCGGGGCAGCGATGAAATCCGGCCCACCCTGACCACGGGGATGCGCTTTTCCCTGCCGTTGCGTCTTCCCCTGACCCGTCCGGTACCCGAGAGCGAACGGCGCCGGGTGTATGCGTTGTGGGAAGAGTCCCGGCGGCGCCGGCGACTGCGGTTGCGGGAATTGTTCGAACAGTATCAGCGCAAACTGGAGGACGCGATCGATAGGGCGGCCCGCCGGGAGATACTCAGGGAACGGCTCCGGCGCGACCGTCTGCTCATGAGTGACGGAAACTTCGACGATCGCATCTGGCTGCAGCACGTGGTCGAATACCTGGATGTGACCCGGGCGGCCGTGGAGATCCGGCGCTCTCTTTACCATCAGTTGCTGAAGCTGGCCAGTCTTCAGGGCGTGGCGGGTTTCCCCCGCCACTGGCTCAGGCCGGTCACCCTGGCCCGGTTTCAGCGGCGCCCGGGGGAGCGGGCGTTGTACGTATGGCGTGCGGGACTGGAGCGCGTCTCTCCGGACCGCTTGCTGGATTTTCTCGCTGCCAAGGGGATCGACCGGTTGCTGGTGTCCGGCTCGGCCAGGATCGATCCGGCGGTCAAACGCCGGCTTCAGCGTCTCACCCGCCAACGCGGCGTGGCGCTGGAGTGGGTGCTGGGGGAACCGGGATGGCTCGATCCCGACGCCGGCAGCCGGATCGAGGACCGGATCCGCCGACTTCCCCAAGCCGAACCGCTTCGGGTGCAGCTCGACATCGAGCCGCACTTGCTTCCCGACTTCGAGGTCCGGCGTGCCCACTATCAGCAGCGGTGGCTGGAACGCCTGGCCTGGCTCCGCTCGCGGTTTCCCCAGGTCCGCTGGAGTGTCGCGCTGCCGTTGCGCTACGAGCCCGATTTCTTCCAGCGGATGGCGCAGGTGGTGGAGCGCATCTATCTGATGGCCTACGGATTCGATCCGGATTATCTGATCCGCCGTTTGGCGCCGCTTCGCCCTCTGCTGGCCTCAGGTAGCCTGGTGGTGGCGGTGCGTCTCAATGACTTCACCGACGAAGCCGGGCTGGAGCGTTACCTGGGGCGGTTGTACCGGGAGGCGGGCTGCCGGCGGTTCGCCCTGCACGATTTTCGTCGGGCGTTGACGGTGATGGGGCGATGAGACTGCGGCCGCGGGACGCCCGCTTCAAGGTGATGCCTGAGACTGCGGCGCCCAGGCCCCGGGGGGCGCGGCTTGCCGCGGTGTCGTTCTGGCTGTCGGT
>JALSGR010000182.1 GCA_026982635.1 Methylothermaceae bacterium
CGTCGTGAAAGCACTCTTCGATGGCCCAACGGGCCGCGGCAACTTCCAGGATGTCGCGCGCACCAACCGTCTCGTCGGTGCAGAAATAGGGTGCCCATCCCCCTTCTTCGAATCGCACGATCACCACGCGGATCCTGCCGCTGACGAGCTTCGAAGTCGCCAGGAATGTCTTGTACTTCCGCGTCACTTCCTGTCCCCGGCAATGATAGGTGATTTCCTGCCACCCCCCTTTGCTGCCCGCCCGTTTCCTCAGGTCGATCTTGTGGTGTCCGTAAATGCGGTTCTTATGGCTGTTCGCCGGCGGCAGGTCACGCAGTCCGGCATCCTTGCGCAGGCGACTCACCACCACCATCCCGAGATCCATGGCGGGGCGCAGGAAGGGACGGTTGGCATACAGACCATCGACCGCCACCCACACTCGATGGTCTATTCCGAGCCGACGGATGGCGTGCAAGAACCACGCCAACAACTGGACGCCAAGCTCGTGTTTGGTCCTGAATTCCAGGCCGTATTCGTCCGTCAACGCCGGAATGTCTTTTTCCCGGACATACAGCATGGCTCGAAGCGGCAACGCCACGATGCCCCACAGCGGATGACGTGCCAGCACGGCGAGCGTAACCCAGTTGTGGCCGTAGAGCCATTTTCCGTCCGCCGGTCCGGGCGTCGGATTGTGGTGTACTCCCGCACCTTCCACGCATCTGCCATAACGCGACGTCGGAGAGTCATCCAAAGCGACGACCAGTTTCCCGTCGATCACGAGTGCGATCTTCTCGACGATCAGGCGGAGCACGACGCCGGCCAGCTTGCCGGAAGTCCGGCCTGTCGCCGCCACGAAATCGTAGAATCGGTCCCAGTCATCCTGGACTCCTGCGTGGACGAACCAGGCACTGACCGTTCTCCGATCGTCCGCCAGCAACATTCCGGCAACGACAATGCTGAGCCGAAAGGCGATGCGTCGATCAAGCACTTTCTGCATCAAGGCCACCGCCTTTTTCATCTCCCCCGTGAGCGGAATCTTGGCGCGAGACGTCTTTCGCCGTTTTTCGTTGGGCTGGTCCAGCCTGCTTCGCTTGTCGTGCTGCGACTTTGTGGACTTTTTGTGTTTGGGTTGCGGTCGACGCGAAGATCCTTTACGCTTGGCCATCCGTGGCTCTCCTTTGCTTGCGGTTGTCTGATGTACGATATACTCACCAAACAATCGCGGAGAGCCACGTTTTTGTGAAGACCAATTCTGGGTCAGCTCATGCCCCGAGATCCCCTAAAGTGCAGTTAATCTGGGACTCCTGAGCCCATTCTGCCTCTAATTTGGGACTTACCAGTTCGGCTCGTCGATTCGCCGGCCGCCACCGCCGCCCCCGTTGCCACCACGTCAGCCGTTGCCGCCACCGCACCCCGTGCCACCGGCACACCGGCCACCTTTGCCGCACGGAGCACTTCCGCCACACCAAATGATGCCGTCCTTCCCGCAAGCGGCCTCCGTGTGCGACTCCCCGACGGCGACCTGACGGCATGGTAGCTTCCCCGACCACTGGCCGCGTGCGAGGTCATCGTCGAACCGAGCGACGACGAGAAGCGATGCCCCCAGCACGGCGAGCGGAAACCACTCCCGAAAGATCTGTGGGACAAGACGGAAAAGATGGAGTTGGAGCCGCCCAAAGTCCGCGTGCTGACGAGACTCTACTCGAAGTACGTGTGTGCCGATTCGAGCTGCGGGATCGTCTCGGCGGAACGGCTGACCGGCCTGCAAGGCGCACCGGCGCCGCAAGTTCTTCGAGTCGAAGGATCATCCCAACGAGCGGCGGCAATGGCCGCGGTGGTATCAGGCGCTGTATCACATCGAAGACGAAGCGAAGCCCCTTTCGCCCGAGGACCGGCTGGCCCTGCGACAAGAGAAGGGCGGTCCGATCTGGGACGAGATGCGTTCGCTCCTGGTCGGAGGCGGCGAGGCTGATCGGGGCCTCGGCCGCGCGGCAAATCCCGCGCCACACTGCCGTCTGGTTATGGTGTAAGCTTACCTTGCGGTTTCCGGTAACACTCGAGAAGCTTTCGCGGGTCATGATCGACCAAGTCTGAGATCTTGTGTCTCGCCTTTGGAAGAGCATCGATGGTTGGGTAAGGCTCATGGATTGATGTCCAGGCCGAAGGACTC
>JALSGR010000183.1 GCA_026982635.1 Methylothermaceae bacterium
GCCGCCTCGTGCAACGAAGCGAAAAGCTCGACGACGGCGGGAAAACGGGCGCACGCTTCCGGCTCGGGAAGCCTGGGCAGTTCGTGACGAAACATGCCGCGGGGCATCGCCATGAATTCGAAATCCTCCCCGGCATCGGGTTGACTGCCCGGACCCAAGGGAACGACGGGAATGTCGATCGGTTTCACGGCGCCACCTCAAGACGCGACCGAAGAAGATCCGTCCCCGACGACGGGGATGCCCACCGCCACCGGCGGCCGCTTGGGATCGGCGCGCAGCAACGCTTCGATGCGCTCCAGATAGACATGCCAATCCTGAATGCCGGTGATCGCCCCCAAATAATCCTCACCGCGCAGAAACACCAGCGCCGGCCACTTTTGGAAGCCATAGAGGGCTTGCAACGCCCTTTCGTCCTGGCGGGCGACGACGGCGGGACGCAGACGCCCGGCGAAATGGCGGACCAGTTCGGGCAACACCACGGCCACGTCGTCGGACTCCGGATAACGCTGGGGGTCTTCGGTAAAGAACAAGACAGTCACCACCGCCGGCTCCGCCCTGAGGAACGCCGGCAACTCGGACGCGCCCAACAAAGGATAACCCAGCTCGTCGATCAGCCGCCGCACCGAGGGCGGACACGAAGCCAACCGCGCCATGGCTTCGGCCTGATCGCTCAAAGAATTTTGTTTCTCATTCGTCATGATTCCTCCTCGGATGAAGATGATTCGACCAACGCCGCCAAATGAGGCGGCAACAGCGGTTCGCGATCCACCAGATCGGCGAACCCTCGTTCGAGATCGAGCGCCTCCCCCCGTTGAACCCGGATCAGCGTCTCGAGCGCCGACAACGCACGACGGGCCGATTCTTCGTCCAGCACCTCACGGGCGTGGTCGAGGAAAGTCATCACCCAAGTTCCCGGGGACTGGGGGCCGACCAACGACAGATCGATCCAACGGGTTTCGTCCCGGTGACGGCACAAAGCGCGTACACCTTCGCAACGAATCACCTGCATGGGCACACCGATACACATCAATCCGACCTCCGCGGCCCCAGATCGACGGACAGGAGATCGCCGGCGCCATCGAGCGGCTTTGGATCGAAACGAAAACCGGGGTGGGACAAGATGCGGGCGTCCCCGAGACGCGGCGCGACCCGTTCGTCGGGACGCCCGGCCTCGTAGGGCTCGAGGGCGATGGGAGAGGTCGGTTCGTCCCCGTCCCCAGCGGCGGCGACCGGACGGACGCCCAACCCTTCGAGCCAGGACAACGCTTTGTCGATGGCCGGATCGATACACGCCTTGACGGTCGGCGTCAGGCTGCCGCCGTAATCATCCAGCCGCTCCGGCTGAACACCGACCAACAACTGGCGGCGGGGGGAGCGTCCCAACAACCGCGCCATCGCCAGGACCTCCTGGAAACCGGTCTGATGAAGACTCATCTTGGCACGCCCGAGAAACGCCGGCACCGCCTCATCCTCGGCCCAATGCAAGGTACCGGGCGGCTCGCCGAAATCCACCGCATCGAAGATCACCAACACGTCCGCCGCTTCGACCGGCCCCAGCAGATGGATACCCTGCGTGCCGCCGTCCATCAGGCGCACATGAGAGGGAAACCGATAGCGGCGGGCGAGCGTTTCCACCACGCGAACACCGAATCCCTCGTCGGCCCACAGAATGTTTCCGATGCCCAAAATCAAGACGTCGTCGGTTTCCCCCATGGAACACTCCTCCTGGTCAGCACCCGATCACCCCCTATGTTTTGCAATTAACAGGCCAACCCAAAGCGCGTCCCCTTCCCGACGATTTCCGGCAACGGTGTGTTTCTTGGCACCCCAAAAGCACAGGAAACGGATGGATATGAAATTACCGGATTTAGACAAACCCTGGAAAGTGATTATTCGCCTCTTGGGACCTCCACCTGGAAAGGCAGTGCTCGATTTTCCTGAACGATCGGATGGAAAGTTTTCACCTCGGCGCCGATTTTTCCAATACCGGCCGGACCGGCCCGCACGCGGCCGCCATTGGCATGAACCCTGCTCCCATTTTCGATCGGTTTCACCAAACCTTACCCGTGTTGACGAGGATGGAGAGCTTCCCATGACCGAAACCTTC
>JALSGR010000184.1 GCA_026982635.1 Methylothermaceae bacterium
CGTGCCCTGAACGCGGTTCGCAACTCATCGCAGGAAAAATGCATCAAGAAAACGTCTATCCCGAAGAAATCGAAAAATTCTCCGGCAAGGCCGAACGCTGGTGGGATCCCGACGGCGAGCTGTGGACCTTGCACCGGGTCAATCCCCTGCGGATTCAATTTATCCGTGAACTGGCCGATATTGCGGGTAAGCGCATCGTGGACGTGGGCTGTGGCGGCGGCATTCTCAGCGAGGCCCTGGCCAGGGAAGGGGCCGAGGTGCTTGGGATCGATCTGAGCGCGGAACTGGTGGACATTGCGGAACTGCACGCCTTGGAGCAGGGGGTGGACAAGGTGAGATACGAACGGATCAGCGCCGAGGAACTGGCCGAGCGCGAGGCGGAATCCTTCGATCTGGTCACCTGCATGGAGATGCTGGAACACGTCCCGCGGCCGGCGTCGGTGGTGGCCGCCTGCGCCCGCCTGGTCAAACCGGGCGGCAAGGTGTTCTTCTCCACCTTGAACCGCAACCTCAAGTCCTTCCTGATGGCGATCGTGGGCGCGGAATACCTGTTGCGCCTCATCCCCAAGGGAACCCACGAGTACGAGAAATTCATCCGTCCTTCCGAATTGGCGGCCTGGGCGCGGGCGGTGGATCTGGCGCCTCTGGCCGTCCGCGGCGTCGAGTACAATCCCATCACCCGGCGGTTTCGCCTGGGCCGCGACATCGAGGTCAATTATCTGATGGCGTTCGAGAAGGTGTCATGATCCTGCAGTGCGTTTTGTTCGATCTGGACGGCACCCTGCTGGACACCCTGCCGGATCTGGCCTACGCCCTCAACGCGGTGCTGGTGCGGGAGGGAAGGGAACCGCTGGCCGAGTCGGTGATTCGCCTGGCGGTGTCCGACGGGGCCCCGGGGATGGTACGCCTGGCTTTCGGGCAGGCGCAGGACAAGGAGGAATTCGCCCGCCGGATAGCCCTGTTGCGGGAGGTGTATCTCGAACATCTCAGCGACCGGACCCAGTTGTTTCCCGGTATGGCGCAATTGCTGGACGAGATCGAGGCCCGGGGGCTGAAATGGGGGATCGTCACCAACAAGCGCCGCGCCATGACCATACCCCTGTTGCGCCGGATGGGATTGCTGGACCGTACCGCCTGTGTGGTGTGCGGCGACGACACCCCGTTGGGCAAGCCCAATCCCGAGCCCCTGTGGCTGGCCTGCCGGTTGGCGCAGACGGAGGCCGCCCGTTGCGTCTATATCGGTGACGCCCGGCGCGACATCGAAGCCGGGCGCCGCGCCGGCATGGTGACCGTGGCGGTGCGCTACGGCTATCTGGCCCCGGAAGATCATCCGGAAACCTGGGGGGCCGACATCGTTGTCGATGAACCGTCCGATTTGTCCTTCGCCCTGTGGGAGGCGCTGCCGGCTTTGACGACGGCGGCTTCTCCGAGCCTGGCCCATTGATGGAAGCGCTGACGCTGCCGGACCCGGAACCGACGACCCTGGCCGGCCGGACGATTCTGATCACTGGCGCGGCCGGGGCCCTGGGGAAGGTGGCAGTGCAGGCCTGCCTCACTTCCGGGGCTCGGGTCATCCTGCTGGATCGGGACGTTCCCGCCCTGGAACGCCTGCGTGACGAAATTTTGGCGCATCGGCCCGAGGCCGACGTCGGCCTGTTTCCCCTGGATCTGCTGGGCGCTTCGCCGGACCACTATCGCCAATTGGCCGCCGTCCTGGCGGACCGCTATCCGGCGCTCGATGGCCTGCTGCACAGCGCCGCCCATCTGGGCTTTCTGGAGCCGATGGCCTGTCTGACGCCCCAACGCTGGTTCGAAAGCCTTCAGGTGAATCTCAACGCCCCGTATCTGCTGGTGCATCATTTGTTGCCGCTGTTGCAGCGCAGCGAGGACGCCAGCGTGGTGTTCACTTCCGACTCTTCCGCCCGCCGGGCCGAGGCCTATTGGGGCGCCTACGGCGTGGCTAAGGTGGCCTTGGAGGCGCTGGCGCGGATTCTGGGAAGGGAATGGCAGGTGTCCGGCAACCTGCGTGCCAACGTGCTGGTTCCCGGCCCGGTCGAGAGTCCGATTCGCCGGCGCGCCTTTCCGGGAACCGAAAACGACTTGACCTGCCCTCAATCCTTAGTAAAACTCTATGTTTATCTGCTGGGGCCGGCGAGCCGGCCGTACAGCGGTCAGGTGTTCACGTTTCGGGACGAGCGTCATGTACTACGGTCAGGGTGAAAGCATTGTTCTCCAGCGCGACGTCGAGGCGGTCCGTGTGCCCGACGGTATGCCGGTCAAGCTGCACAAGGACGAGCTGGTCACCATTTACCAGGCCCTGGGCGGCAGTTATACCGTTCTGACCGAGGACGGCACCATGGCGCGGATCAGCGCCAACGACGCCGACGCCCTGGGCAAGGAGCCGCCGGTCGTCGCCGATCTTCGGGAAGGCACCGATCCGGAGACGGTCAAACACAACGTCTGGGCGGTGCTCAAGACCATCTACGATCCGGAAATCCCGGTCAACATCGTCGATCTGGGACTGGTGTATCACGTCCGGGTCACGCCGGTCGAAGACGGGAAGAACCGGGTGGAGATCGTCATGACTCTGACCGCGCCTGGTTGTGGCATGGGCCCGGTGATCCAGCAGGACGTGGAAATGGCGGTCAAGCGTTTGCCGGGCGTCGGGGAAGTGTCGGTGGATGTGGTGTTCGATCCGCCCTGGTCCCGGGAAATGATGTCGGAAGCCGCCAAGTTGCAACTGGGCATGGTTTAGGCGCCAACACCGCTCCATTTGGGTTTTCCGGTCCCCTTCAAGCGATCGGTGGTAGGCGGCGGCAATTTCCCGCCCCCTTTTCCTGTCGAAATCTCGACGGAGCGGAAAAATTTTCCGCTTCGAATTCTAACTTGTTGATTTTCAGTGGCCAGAGCGATTGGCACGGTTATCGCTTGTCGTCCCTTGCACATTGCTTCCGCAATGGACAACATCAGGGGTCTGTCATGGGACAAGAACGAGCCAATCTGGCGGTGATTCGCAATCCTGCCTTCGACCGCGAGCCGGCGCCGGCGCAGGAAGATCGGTTGGCGTTGCTGAGCGCGTTACAAACCACCCTCGAACTCAGTCAACTGCTGCCGTTGTTCAGCCGGCAGATCCGCGCCTGGATTTCCCACGACGGGTTTCGCTATCGCAACCCGGCGTTGAATCTGGAGGTCCAGGGCGGCGAGCGGGCCCGGCACAGTTGCAGTTACCGCTTGACCCTGGAGGAACAGGAGCTGGGCGAATTGATTCTAATGCGGCGGCGGCGCTTCAGCGAGCAGGAGCTGCAATCCTTCGAAATGCTGCTGTGCTATCTGCTCTATCCCTTGCGTAACGCCCTGCTTTACTACCAGGCCCTGCGTTCCGCCTATACCGATCCGCTGACCGGGCTTTACAATCGCACGGCGCTCACCGACGCCTTCCAGCGGGAGTGGAAGCTTTCCCAGCGCCAGCACACGCCCCTGTCGCTCCTGGTCCTCGACGTCGACCATTTCAAGCGCATCAACGACACCCATGGACATGCGGCCGGAGACGCCGCCTTGGTCAAGATCGCCAAATGCCTGCGACAGACGGTGCGCGCCAGCGACATGATTTTCCGCTACGGCGGTGAGGAATTCGTCATCCTGCTGAGCAACACCGGCCCCGGCGGAGCCGAGTTGCTGGCTCAGCGTCTTCTGTACCGGATCGCTACCATGGACTGCAGCGACATCGCCGCCGGCTTGCGCATCACCACCAGCATCGGGGTGGCGAGCCTGAATCATCCGGAGGAGACGCCGGAACAGATGCTCAAACGGGCGGACGAAGCCTTGTACCGGGCGAAGCGGCAGGGAAGAAACCGGGTGGTGGTCGCCTGACCGCCATCGATGGAAAAGGCGGCCGGGGCCGCCTTTCCTCAGGTGCGCATCTGCCGCAGGGCTTCGATGCGTTCCTCGATGGGAGGGTGGCTCATGAACAGCTTGGCCAGCCCGCGGCCGATGGCGCCGTTGATGCCGAAGGCGGCGAATTCCCCCGGCAGGTCACGCGGTTCGGCATAGCGGCGCAGGGCTTCGAGGGCGGCGATCATCTTGTGACGTCCCGCCAGCCGGGCGCCGCCGGCATCGGCGCGGAACTCGCGCCAGCGCGAGAACCACATGACGATGATGGTGGCCAGAATCCCCAGGAAGATCTGCGCCACCAGCTGGGTGACGTAGTAGGCGGGTCCGTAACCGTAGTAACCGCCTTCCTCGTCCTGGGACTGGAACAGAGTCCGGTCCACGATGTGGCCGATCACGGTGGCGAAGAAATACACGAACGTGTTCACCACCCCCTGCACCAGGGCCAGGGTCACCATGTCGCCGTTGGCCACGTGACTGATTTCGTGGCCCAGCACCGCCTCGATCTCGTCGGCATCCATGGTTTCCAGCAGGCCGGTGCTGACGGCCACCAGGGCATGGTTCTTGTCCATGCCGGTGGCGAAGGCGTTGGGATCCGGACTGGCGAAGATGCCCACTTCCGGCATGCCGATGCCGGCCTTCTGCGCCAGTTCGGCGACCGTGGACAGCAGCCAGGCCTCGGTGCGGTTCTGGGGATGGTCGATCACGTGGACGCCCATGGAGGTCTTGGCCATCCATTTGGACAAGGCCAGGGAAATGACCGATCCCGTCATGCCGATGAGCGCCGACATGACCAGCAGGGCGTCGAGGTTCAGATGCACGCCTTGACGATCCAGGAAGGTGCCCAGTCCCAGCCATTGGAACAGGACGCTGATCATCAGCAGGATCGCCGCGTTGGTCGCTACAAACAGCAGTATTCGCAACATAGGGTTCAATCGCCTCCAGGATGGTTGGTCACGGTGAAGATTAGGATTTGGCGTTCGGATTTCAAGCCTTTGAAGCCTTTATCATTAAGGTATCACAGCGACCGTTGCGGGTGGACGATCGCCGCGGTGCGTCCGATAATGATCGGATCCAAAACTTGAGGGGGAGGTCCGCATGAGAATTTTAGCCCTCTTTTTCACGGTGTGGTTGTCCTCCGCCCAGGCGTTGACCGATCCGGTGAGCGGGTCGATCAAGCTGCCGCCGGGATTCGTCATCGACCTCTACGCCCGCGACGTTCCCGACGCCCGTTCCCTGGCGCTGGGAGACGACGGGACGGTCTACGTGGGAACGCGCAAGGCCGGCAGGGTGTATGCCCTCCGGGATCTCGACGGCGACGGGCGGGCCGAGAAGAAATACCTGATCGCCCAGGGATTGACCATGCCCAACGGCGTGGCGTTCCATCGGGGGGATCTGTACGTGGCCGAAGTTTCCCGGATTCTGCGCTTTCCGAAGATCGCCGGGCGGCTGGACCGTCCGCCCCGGCCGGAAGTGGTGTTCGACCGTTTCCCGAGCGATCTCTGGCACGGCTGGAAGTATCTGCGCCTGGGCCCCGACGGCAAGTTGTACACCAACGTCGGCGCCCCCTGCAACGTCTGCGAGTCGGCGGAGATCTACGCCACCATCGTGCGCCTGAATCCGGACGGTTCCGGTTTCGAGATCTACGCCCGTGGCGTGCGCAACAGCGTCGGCTTCGACTGGCATCCCGACAGCCGCACCCTGTGGTTCACCGACAACGGCCGCGACTGGCTCGGCGACGACCGCCCACCGGACGAACTCAACCACGCTCCCCGGCCCGGGCTCCACTTCGGCTTTCCCTACTGCCACGGGGGCGACATTCCTGATCCCAAGTTCGGCAGGGACGTGGACTGCCGCCGATTCGAGGCGCCGGCCTGGCGTTTTCCCGCCCATGTGGCCCCCCTGGGGATCCGTTTCTATACTGGCACCCAGTTTCCGGCACCGTACCGGGGCAACCTGTTCGTCGCCCAGCACGGTTCCTGGAACCGTTCCCAGCCCATCGGCTACCGGGTGGTGCGGCTGGTGTTCGAAAACGGCCGACCGGTGAAGGAACAGGTGTTCGCCGAAGGTTGGCTGCGGCCGGACGGCAAGGTGATGGGCCGGCCGGTGGACCTGCTGCCGTTGCCCGACGGCTCCCTGCTGGTTTCCGACGATCTGCGCGGGGTGATCTATCGCATCCGCTACCGCCCCTGAGTGGAGATGGCTGGTGCTCGATCGACGAGATTCTGCTTGGGTTCATCTCGTTCGGCGTATGATTGGTTTTGACTTGACGACGAGGCGCTATGACACAGGATCCTGAAACGCAAGCTTCCTCCTGGGAACGCCGGGTGGTGGAGAAACTGGCGCTGGAGAGCGTGGCGGAGCGGCGGCGGGCGCGGCGCTGGAACGTTTTCTTCAAGTTTCTGTTTTTCGCCTACTTGGTGGCGGTGACCGTCAAGCTGCTCGAGCCTTTCCCGCTTGAGCTCCCTGCCGGCGGCGAGGCGGTCACCGCCAAGATCCGGGTGAAAGGCATGATCCTTCCCGATTCCGCCGCCAATGCCACCGCATTGATCCGGGGCTTACGCCGGGCGGCGGAGAGCGAGGCCACCAAGGGGATCGTCCTGGAGATGAATTCACCGGGCGGCAGTCCGGTCCAAGCCGCCATGGTCTATCAGGCCATCCGCCGGCTCAAGCGGGAAAAGCCCGATCTGCCCGTCATCGCGGTGGTCGGCGACATCTGCGCCTCTGGTTGTTATTACATCGCCGCCGCCGCCGACGAGATCTACGTCAATCCCTCGAGCATCGTCGGTTCCATCGGCGTGCTCATGAGCAGCTTCGGATTCACCGAGGCCCTGCGCAAGCTCGGTGTCGAAAGGCGCCTGTTGACGGCGGGGGAACACAAGGCGCTGATGGATCCCTTTTCCCCGGTCAAGCCGGAAGAAAGGGCCCATCTGCAGGGTTTGCTGAACGAAATCCACCGCCAGTTCATCGAAGCGGTCAAACAAGGACGGGGCGATCGCCTTAAGGACGATCCCAAGATCTTTTCCGGCCTGATCTGGCTCGGCAGCCAGAGCATCGAGCTGGGGCTGGCCGATGGGCTGGGGGACGTGGATCTCGTGGCCCGCGAGGTGGTGGGAGCCGAGCGGGTCGTCGATTTCACCCCGGTGGAAGACGTCTGGCGGCGATTGGCGCGGCGGGTGGGAACGTCGTTGGGATCGGCGCTGGCGAACGCGGCGGCAGAGTTGGAGGTTATGCGATGAAATCGATCTTGCTGACGGTCCTGAGTGCGGTCGCCCTCGTCGTTGCAGCGGCGACGGTGGATCTCGAAGCCGCGGCCGAACGGGTCAAGGAACGGTTCGACGGGCGTGTTCTGGGTGGCAAGACCGTCACCGAGGAGGGACGGACGGTGCACGTCATCCGGGTGCTGACGCCGGACGGGCGGGTGCGTCATGTCCGGGTGGACGCCGAGTCCGGAAAGATCCTCGAGGAGCCCGGCAAATAAAGGGAAGCGTGTGAGCTTCGTTCTCGTCGTTTCCATCGCCATCCGCATCGCGGCACTGTGCCGGGCGCTGTTGGTATGGCGTCGCCTGCGGGACTGGCGTATCGGCTTTCTGGCCTCGATGCTGCTGTTGATGACGCTGCGCCAGTCCTGGACCCTGAAAAGGCAGACCCGGGACTGGCACGTCCTGACCTGGGGCACACCGGACGAGTTGCCGGGACTGTTGGTCAGCGTCCTGGCGCTGCTGGCGGTGATCTTCCTCGAGAAAATGCTGGTGGAATCCCGGCGCAAGGCGGAGGAGGAACGGCTTTTCGGTGCCATTCTAAGGGCCGCACTGGACGATTCGTCCGATTTCTTCCATCGGGTGTTGGTTTTGCTGACGGGTTTTCCCGCCCTGCCCCTCCAGCCCCGTGCCGCCGTCTGGTTACGGGAGGAGCAGCCGGGGGATTACGTTCGGGTCGCCAGCCTGGGGCTCGACGATGTGCCGTTCCCTTCTCTTTCCTGTTGTCCGTTGGACCGGGACGACGATAGACGCGGGAACGCCTGGAAACAGGAGACGGAGGAAAACGGCGTGCCGGTGGTCCAGTTGTGCATTCGGGCCGAAGGAGCCTGTTGCGGTTGGCTGGTGCTCCACCTGAAGCCGGGCGCCCGTCTGCAATCGCGCGACGACCGTCTGTTGGAGCAGGTGGCGATTCTTCTCGGACTGAGTCTGGTGAAACAGCGGGCCCGGCGCCAGTTGCAGCACCAGGCCCGTCACGATGCCTTGACCGGTCTGGCCAACCGTTACGAGTTCCAGGAACGCCTGACCGCCGCCCTCGACGGGGTGAGACGGGGCGAACGCCATGTGCTGTGTTATTTCGACCTGGACCAGTTCAAGGTGGTGAACGACACTTGCGGCCATGCCGCCGGGGACGCACTGCTGCGCCAGGTGGCGGCGTTGCTGCGCGGCAGGGTGGAGGCCGGTGATTGCGTGGCGCGTTTGGGTGGTGACGAATTCGCCTGGTTGTTTTGCCGTTGTGATCTGGACCGGGCGATGACACAAGTGCGGCAGATCCGACAGTACTTCGAACGATGGCGGTTCCCGTGGAAAGATCGGGTGTTTCCGGTCCGGGCCGCTTTCGGTCTGGTGGTCCTCGAACCGGCGATGGGCGACTGGGAGGCGGCCCTCCGTTGCGCCGATGCTGCCTGCTTCATGGCCAAGGAACGGGGCTGCAATCAAATCCACGTTTATCGTTGTGACGATCTGACGCTGCGGCAACGCGACCGGGAGATGAATTGGGTCAGCCGGATCGAGTTGGCCCTGGAAAAGGCGCGTTTTCGTCTGTACGCTCAGCCGATCGTGCCCTTGGGGGAAAGCGGGGAAACGAGGCCGCGCTATGAAATCCTGCTGCGGCTTCACGAGGCGGACGGGGAGGTGATCTCTCCGGGGCAATTCCTGCCGGCGGCGGAGCGTTATCGCCTGATGGTCCGTATCGACCGCTGGGTGGTGGCGCGGACCCTGGCGCTGCTGGCTCGCTTTCCAGACCATGAGAGTAGCTATTCCATCAATCTGTCGGGCCAGTCGCTGGGGGACGGGGAACTGCTGGCGCTCATCGAGCGGGGTAGCCGACAATTGGTGCCCGGGCGCCTGTGTTTCGAGATCACCGAAACCGCCGCGATCGGCGATCTGCCTCGGGCGCGTCCGTTTCTGGCGCGGCTGCGGGCCCTGGGTTGTCGGCTCGCCCTGGACGATTTCGGCACCGGTCTGTCCTCCTACGCCTATCTGCGCCACCTGCCGGTGGACGAGGTGAAGATCGACGGTCAGTTCGTTCGCGACCTCTGCCAGGATCCGCTGGATCTGGCCATGGTGCGATCCATCAACGAGGTGGCGCACATTCTCGGCAAACGCACCGTGGCCGAATGGGTCGAGGACGGGGCGGTATTGGAAAAATTGCGGGAGCTGGGGGTGGATTACGCCCAGGGCCGCCACGTGGGGGAGCCGTTGCCCCTGGAGCGGATTCTGAGAACACGGCGGAAAGCCCTGTGAAACCCGCTTTCCAGCCCCGACTGGTCAACGATCCCTTCGGGGATCCAGCCCTCTACGTCGAGTTTCTGTTCCAAAAACGGGCCATCCTGTTCGACCTGGGGGACATCCATGCTCTGTCGCCGCGCAAAGTGCTGCGTCTGAGTCATATTTTCGTCTCCCATGCCCATATGGACCATTTTTACGGCTTCGACTACGTGTTGCGGATCTGCCTCGGCCGGGCCATGGTACTGCACCT
This sequence comes from Methylothermaceae bacterium, assembly GCA_026982635.1. GTDB lineage: Bacteria > Pseudomonadota > Gammaproteobacteria > Methylococcales > Methylothermaceae > Methylohalobius. The sequence goes on from JALSGR010000184.1 coordinate 9,628, forward strand.
CTACGGACCGACGGGTTTCATCGACCGCGTCCGCCATCGTCTGGGGGGCTATACGTGGAATCTGGTGCACAATTACACCGAGGAGCTGGTTTTCCTGGTCCACGAATGGGACGGCGGCAGGACCCTGTCCCGGGCCCGCTTCCGCTGCCGTCGGGCGTTCGCCTGCGAGCCGCTGGCGCCCATGCCGGTGGAGGCGGGCGTCCTGTTGCGGGAACCGGGGTTGATGGTTCGGGCCGCGGTGCTCGATCACAAGATTCCCTGTTTGGCCTTCGTTCTGGAAGAGACCGAACACGTCAACATCTGGAAGAACCGCCTGGCGGAGTTGGGCGTTCCCACCGGTCCGTGGCTGCAGGCGCTGAAGCAGGCGGTGTTGGCGGGCCGGCCCGACGACTTCCCCATCGTGGCCGAATGGCGCGACCGGGAAGGAATGCACCGGCGCCGCTTCACCCTCGGTGAGCTGAGGGCGCGGATCTTGCGGATCGTGCCGGGCCTGAAAATCGGTTACGTGGTGGATTGCCTGTATTGCGACGCCAATCTGAAGCGGTTGCAGCGTCTGCTCGACGGGGTGGACTGGCTTTACATCGAGGCCGGCTTCGCCCAGGATCAGGCGGAAGCCGCCAGGCAGAAGTACCATTTGACCGCTTGGCAGGCGGGTGACATCGGCCGGCGTGTCGGCGCCAAGCGCCTCGTGCCGTTCCATTTTTCCGCCCGCTATCAGGACGATCCCGAGGCGCTCGTCGGCGAAGCGCTCGCCCGTTTCGAGGGAAAATGACCATGACCGGAGCTTTGACCGAAGACGCCCTGTTGTCCATGTTGCGCCGGCGCGTCGGCACCGCCCACCTGAACCAGCGTCTGGGCATGGAGGCGGATTTCGAGCGCCGGGTCTTCGGCGGTCTGGGGCGCAATTTCTTCCACATCGAAAACTGGTACTCGGTGCATGGACTGATTCGCCTCGCCTTGCGTCTGTGCGGTCTGCACGGCCGGGGGCGGCGCAACGCCCGCGACATCCGGGTGACCCGCAACGAAATCGCCATCCCTCGACTTCCGGCGGCCTTCGACGGTTTCACCCTGCTGCACCTGAGCGACCTCCACCTGGACATGAGTCCCGACATGCCCGCCGCCCTGGTCGCCGCCGTCGGTGGTCTGAGTTACGACGTCTGCGTCCTCACCGGCGATTTCCGGGCCCGTACCTTCGGCCCCTGGCGGCCGGCCCTGGAGGCCATGGCCCGGGTCGTCCCTCATCTGTCCGGTCCTCTGTACGGCGTGTTGGGCAATCATGACACCGTCCGTATGCTTCCGGGTCTGGAAGCCATGGGGGTGCGGCTGTTGATGAACGAGGCGGTGCGGCTGGAACGGCAGGGGGCGGCCATCTATCTGGCGGGCATCGACGATCCCCATTACTACCGCGCCGACAATCTGGAAAAGGCGGTGGCGGACATCCCTCCGGAAGCAGTCACCATCCTCCTGGCCCACTCGCCGGAAATCTATCGCAACGCCGCCTACGCCGGTTGTGACCTGCTCCTGTGCGGCCACACCCACGGGGGGCAGATCTGCCTGCCGGGCGGCATTCCCCTGCTGCGCAACGCCGATGCGCCCTACCGCCTCTGTGCCGGGCGCTGGCGCTACGGCCGGATGCAGGGCTACACATCGCGCGGTTGCGGGGTGAGCGTGGTGGACGTCCGGCTCAATTGCCCCCCGGAGGTGATCCTGCACACCCTGCGGGCTCAGTAAGGGCGCTTGCGGATCCCCAGTCGGTAGAGCAAGGGCGAGATCGTCACTTCCAGGACGAAGAACAGGACGACCAAAAGGGCGATGGTGTCCCAGGAAAGGTGGTATCGCTCCCGGAGCGCCAGCAGCGGCAGCAGGCTCTCTGGAATCTGGTCCAGGACCAGGGCCCGGCCGCTGGCCTGGATCCCCAGGCGGCGTTTGAGGAAACTGGAAAACAGATCGCCGGCCATGGCGGTGACCGAGACGAGCCAGCCGGTGCTCCAGGGCAGCCCCAGCAAGGGGGCGGTCGCCGTGGTCATGATCAGGGAGGTGGCCAGGCCCCGCCAGGTCTTCGACGGTCCCAGCCAGGGGCGGCCGTCGCCGAAACGCCGTCCGCCGTCGATGGGGCGGGCGTACCGATCCTGAAGCAGATCCCAGGCCAGCACCGGCGCGCCGTTGGCCACCACGATCAGGACCAGGAGCTTGAACTGCAGCATCGAAACCCCCATATTTCCATCTTGCCCGGGAATCATAACAGGCGGAGGATGGCATGGCGTGCGCCCCCCATTGGGAGCATTTCGAACACATGGCCGACATCGGTATCCGGGGTTACGGCCGGACCCCGGCGGAAGCCTTCGCCCAGGCCGCGATCGCCTTGACCGCGGTCATCACCGATCCGTCCGGAGTCCAGACGGAGGAGAAGGTGGCGATCGAACTGGAACGCGATGATGGCGGTGATCTGGAACTGCTGCTGGTGGACTTCCTCGATGCGGTGATCTACGAAATGGCGGTGCGCAAGATGCTGTTCGGCCGTTTCGAGGTGACCATCGACGACCACCGTCTCAAGGCGGTTCTGTGGGGCGAGCCGGTGGACCGGCAACGGCATCAGCCCGCCGTCGAGGTGAAGGGAGCGACTTACACCGAGCTGAAGGTGGCCCGGACCGATGACGGGTGTTGGCTGGCGCAATGCGTTCTCGACGTCTGAGGGGGTGAACGATGGATATCGGCAAGCTGGAACGAATCGACGAAACCGTCTGGTGTATTCCGCCGACGGGCCGGATGCGGGTACCGGTGCTGATCTATGCCGACGAGGCGCTGATCCGGGACATGGACGACAAGGTGGCGGAACAGGCCGCCAACGTGGCCACCCTACCGGGCATCGTCGGAGCCTGTTACGTCATGCCCGACGCCCACTGGGGTTACGGTTTTCCCATCGGCGGGGTGGCGGCCTTCGATCCCGATGAAGGGGGGGTGGTTTCCGCCGGCGGGGTGGGGTTCGACATTTCCTGCGGGGTCCGGACCCTCACCACCGGCCTGCGCCGCGAGGAAGTCGAGGCGGTGAAGAAGACCCTGGCGGAGGCGCTGTTCACCACCGTCCCTGCCGGGGTCGGCAGCCGGGGCAAGATTCGTCTCGACGACGCCGAGATGACCGCCATGCTTCGGGGCGGGGCCCGCTGGGCGGTGGAGCGGGGTTACGGCCGTCCGGAGGACCTGGAACGCATCGAGGAACACGGCTGTATGGCGGGTGCGGACCCTGCCCAGGTGTCGGCCCGAGCCCGGGAGCGCCAGCGGCGGGAAATGGGTACTCTCGGTTCCGGCAACCACTACCTGGAAGTGCAGGTGGTGGAACAGATCTTCGATCCAGCGGTCGCCGAGGTCTTCGGCCTGCATCCCGGGGAGATCGTGGTCACCATTCACTGCGGTTCCCGGGGATTGGGGCACCAGATCGCCAGCGAGTTCCTGAAGAAAATGCAGCGGGCGGCCAAGGCGGCGGGCATCGAATTGCCGGACCGGGAGCTGGCCTGTGCGCCGATCGATTCTCCCGCCGGGCAGAGCTATCTCGGCGCCATGCGGGCGGGAATCAACTGCGCCCTGGCCAACCGCCAGATCATCACCCACCTGGTGCGCCAGGTGTTCGGTGAATTTTTCCCCGAGGCCGATCTGAAGCTGATCTACGACGTCTCCCACAACACCTGCAAGCAGGAAACCCACGAAGTGGGGGGTAGGCGGCGGGCGCTGTTCGTCCACCGCAAGGGGGCGACCCGGGCCTTCGGGCCCGGCCATCCGGCCTTGCCGGCGGTTTTCCGCCCCGTGGGCCAACCGGTGATCATCGGCGGTTCCATGGGAACCGGTTCCTACATTCTGGTGGGAACCGCAGAAAGCGAGAAACGGTCGCTTTCCTCCGCCTGCCACGGGGCCGGTCGCTGTCTCAGCCGGCGACAGGCCACCAAAATCTGGCAGGGGAACGAGGTCGTCGCTCAGTTGGAACGGCAGGGAGTCATCGTCCGCAGTCCTTCCATGCGCGGGGTGGCAGAGGAAGCGCCCCAGGCCTACAAGAGCGTCGATGCGGTGGTGGCAGCCGCCGACCGGGCCGGGTTGGCGAAACGGGTGGCCCATTTGCGCCCCCTGATCTGCATCAAGGGTTAGACCAACAGCGCCGCCAGCACGCCGGTCATGAAGATGCCGTCGAAGGTGCCGGCGCCACCGATGGAGGCGACGGGGGCGCCGAGGCGGCGGATGTCCTTCAGCCGCAGGATGTCGGCGCCGATGAGTACCCCCATGGTGCCGCAGATGTAGGCGAACGGAGCGCGGTATTCGTCCCCCAGCAGGATGGCCACCAGTGCGGCCGTCAGGGGGGCGGCGAACATGGGCATGCCGATGCCCATGCCCGGGATCGGCCGGCTCAGCAGGTAGCTGACGCCGGCGACCACGGCGGTTCCCAGCGCCAGGGGCGCGAGGGGCAGATCCAGGCGACGCATGAGATAGGCGGAAAACAGGAGCGGCACCAGGCAGCCGCCGACGTTGACGGCGATCACGGTATAGCCGGCGAAAGAGGCGGCCGGCGGACGTAGCAGACCGAAGGGCGT
>JALSGR010000185.1 GCA_026982635.1 Methylothermaceae bacterium
CCACCCGCGCCGCCCGTCGGGCCGGGGATCTCATCGTCCGCGCCCTGGACAGCGTCGACTACCTGACCATCGATACCAAGGGGCGCAACGACTTCGTCAGCGAGGTGGACCGGACCGCGGAACGGGAAATCATCCGGATCCTGCGCAAAGCCTATCCCCATCACCAGTTTCTCGGCGAGGAAGGCGGCCGCCAAGGCAAGGGGGCCGACGGGGAATTCCTCTGGATCATCGATCCGCTCGACGGCACGACCAACTTTCTCCACGGCTTTCCCCAATTCGCCGTCTCCATCGCCTTGCAGCACCGGGGCGTCATCGAGCAGGCCGTGGTCTACGACCCCCTGCGCCAGGAAATGTTCACAGCCAGCCGCGGACGCGGCGCCGCCCTCAACAACCGGCGGATCCGGGTGTCGCGTCAGACCGGCCTGGAAGGGGCCCTGCTGGGCACCGGCTTCCCCTTCAAGCAGCAACAGCACTTGGACGCCTACCTCGATATGTTCCGGGCCCTGTTCAAGGACAGCGCCGGCATCCGCCGTGCCGGTGCGGCCTCCCTCGATCTGGCCTACGTGGCCAGCGGCCGTCTGGACGGTTTCTGGGAGATCGGCCTACAGGTCTGGGACATGGCCGCCGGCGTGCTCCTGATTCAGGAGGCCGGCGGTATCGTGAGTGATTTTTCGGGCGGTGACCGTTACTTCGAAACCGGCAACATCGTCGCCGGCACACCCCGCCTACAGCAGGTCATCTGCCGCACCATCGAGCCCTTCGTCACCGACGCCCTGCGTTAAAGCAGATCGGCGTCGGTTTCCGGCTTCTCCGGCAACAGCAGGTCTTCCCGCTTGACCTTGAGGAGCACCAGGAAGGCGCTGGCCACATAAATGGAGGAATAGGTCCCCACCACCACACCCAGGGTCAGGGCGATGGCGAAATTGCGGATGATCTCGCCGCCCAGAAAGGCCAACGCCAGCAGCACCAGCAGGGTGGTGAGAGAGGTGATCAGGGTGCGGCTCAGGGTCTGGTTGATGGAGGCGTTGATGATTTCCAGCGGCCCGCCGCGCCGCATGCGGCGAAAATTCTCCCGGATCCGGTCATAGACCACGATGGTGTCGTTGAGGGAATAGCCGATCACCGCCAGGATCGCCGCCAGGACGGTGAGGTCGAACTCCAGCCGGGTCAGGGAAAAGAAGCCGAGGGTGATGATGACGTCGTGAATCAGGGCGGCGATGGCCCCGAGGGCGAAGCGGTACTCGAAGCGCCAGGCCACATAGATCAGGATACCGAACAGGGCGAACAGCATCGCCAGGCCGCCTTTTTCCTTCAATTCCTCTCCCACCTGGGGCCCGACGAATTCGACCCGGCGAAGCTGGGGCCGGGTTTCACCATCGGACTGCAACACCGCCATGATACGGTTGCTCAAATCGGCACTGCTCAGCTCCGGTTCCGCCGGCAGACGGATGAGGATTTCCCGAGCGCTGCCGAAATGCTGGACGGTGGCCGCCTCGAAACCGTTCTCCGCCAGCAGACGGCGCACCCGGGCCAGATCCACCGGCCGTTCGTAACCCACCTCTACCAGGGTACCGCCGGTGAAATCCAGTCCCAGCTTCAGCCCCTGGAAAATCAAGGATCCCAGGGAGGTCAGGATCAGCAGGGCCGACAGGGCGAGCGCCAGCCGGCGCTTGCCCATGAAGTCGATCGCCCGTTGGGTGATGTGCTTGGCCATGTTTCCTCGCTCCTTCAAATGGCCAGCCGCGCGACACGGCGGCCCCCATAGATCCAGTTGATGATCATGCGGGTGACCAGGATGGCGGTGAACATCGAGGTCATGATGCCGATGGACAGGGTCACCGCGAATCCCTTGATCGGGCCGGTACCGAAACTGAACAGCACCAGCGCCGCGATCAGGGTGGTGATGTTGGCGTCGAAAATCGTGGCGAAGGCCTTCTCGTAACCGGAATAGATACTGGCCTGGGGACTGTTGCCGTTGCGCAGTTCCTCCCGGATGCGCTCGAAGATCAGGACGTTGGCGTCGACCGCCATCCCCACGGTCAGCACGATCCCGGCGATGCCCGGCAGGGTCAGGGTCGCCTGCAG
>JALSGR010000186.1 GCA_026982635.1 Methylothermaceae bacterium
CTTGGCCTCGGTGGCCGCCGATGGGGCTTACGACACTCGGGCCTGTCACCAGGTCATCGCCGAGCGTCAGGCAAAGGCGTTGATCCCGCCCCGGGAAGATGCCGTCGAGTGGGAAGACGATCATCCCAGAACCGCCATCGTGCGGGCGATCCGGGAGAAGGGAAGAAAGGGCTGGAAACAGGATAGCGGCTACCATCGTCGTTCTCTCGCGGAGAATGCCTTCTTCCGTCTCAAGACCCTGTTCGGCGACCGGCTCAGAAATCACCGATTCGATGCCCAATGCACCGAAGCGTATTGCCGCATCGTCGCACTCAACCGCATCACCACCCTCGGTATGCCTGAATCCGTGCCGGTAGCCGCATGAAAGTTGAAAAACACAGGGAAAACACCTTCATGTCCGAGTTATGCAACAACGCCGTAGGGTAGTGGAAAAGCATAATTGTTATTGTTATGTTATAACATAACAATTTCGAAACAAACGAAGCAAGCCCGATCATGTGGCGGCACACCGACGACAGAGGCCGTGAATTTCCAGGCATTCGCCTTCGGGCAGGAAGGCGGCTGCGTCGAGTTCTCGCCCAAGGGCGGACATGACGCCGGGGGCAGAGCGTTCGGCCACTTCGCCGCAGCGCTGGCAGATCAGCAGCAGGCGGTGGTGAGGGTGGTCGTCGTGGCTGCAGCCGATATAGGCGTTCAGGCTTTCCACCTTATGAATGAGACCCTGCTCGGCGAGAAAGGCCAGGGCCCGATAGACGGTCGCCGGTTTGGCCAAGGGCGTGTCGGCCCGCAGCCGGTCGAGCAGGTCGTAGGCTTTGACGGCGCGGTGATCCGCCCAGATCAATTCCAGGACGCGGCGGCGCAGTGGCGTCAGGCGCACTCCCCGCTCCCGGCAGCGACGCTCGGCACGGGCCAAGGCGTCCCGAATGCAACGCCGGTGGTCGTGTGAGAAGGTGGTTTCAGGTTCCATATCGGTGCCGGCAAGAAGGTGAAAGCCATTATCGCTCGACGTCATGGGATGGCACAAGGTCACAGACCCTTCCCAGCTCCCGTAAAAGTAAATTGATAGGTGTTGAGGGGCCTTACGTTCGGGTACGGGGGTGACGCCCCAGCCGGCGCCACCCCGGCCGCTCAGAAGGTGAGGCGGACGCCGCCGTAGCCGGCCACCCGGCTGGTGCCGAACCCCGGCACTTCCTGGTATTCCTGGTCGAAGGCGTTGTCGATGCGGCCGTACAGCGTCAGCCAGGAGGTCAGGCGATAGCTGCCGGCCAGGTTGACCACCACGTAGCCGGGCAGTTTCTGCTTGACGTCGAAGGGGCCGAAGCGGCGGCTTCCCACCATGAGGACGTTGACGTGGAGCCGGCCCCGCTCGGTCAGGGCCAGGTCGGCGTCGAAGCTGCCCTTGTGACGGGGGCGGCGCTGCAACGGCTGTTCCTGGTTGTCCTCGGTGTTGGTGTAGGTGTAGGTGCCGCGCAGGGTCAGGAAGTCCAGGGGTTGGAGTTCGGCGTAGGTTTCCAGGCCGCTGCTGCGGGCGGCGGCGACGTTGACGTAACCGCTGCCGAACTGGAAGTCGATCAGGTTGCTGAAGCGGTTGTGGAACCAGGTGGCCCCCACGAGCACCCGCTCGTTCCAGAACGACTGATCGATGCCGACGTCCCAGCCGCGGCTGCGTTCCGGTTTCAGATTGCGGTTGCCCACCGGGCCGAAGCCGCTGTCGGGGGCGAACAGTTGGTACAGGGTGGGCGCCTTGAAGCCCTTGCCGTAGCTGCCCCTCAGCTTGGTGCCGGTTTCCGGGAAGCGGACGACCTGGGTGACGCGCCAGGTGACCTTGTCACCGGCGGTGTCGTGGTCGTCGAGGCGGATGCCGGCGGTGGTGACGAAGCGGTCCAGCCACTGGATGCGGTTTTCGCCGTAGAAGCCGTTGGTGGTGGCCGAGCGGGTGGCGAGGTCGTTGCTGTCCATCCACTCGGTTTCGGTGGTGACGCCGAACACCAGGGTGTCCCACGCCGTCGGCGTGACGGTGTTCTGCCAGTCGAGCTTGAACTTTTCACCGCGGAAATTGCTGTCGGCGGCGAAGCTGTCGGCCGGATCGAGGCGGTCGCGGAAGCGGCGTTCGGTCCGGCTGTAGGACAGGCGCAGCTGTTGCCGCCAGCGCCGGTCGAACAGGTCCAGGCGGGCCTGGCCGCGGGCGAACACCTGATCTCCCTTCTGGGTGTAGTCGGGATCGTCGCAGCCGGGACCGCCGCAATTGTCCAGGTCGGTGTCGCTGTGATGGAAGCGCACCGCCGCGTCCAGGTCCAGGTTGTCCAGGGCCTGCCAGCCGGCCCGGGCGGAAACGGTGGTGTTGCGGTAACCGTCGTCCTCCTCATTGCCGAGGCGGTCGTCGGCGGCGGAAAAGCCGTGACTGTTCAGATGCGAGGCGGACAGGGCGTAGCGGAACCGGTCGATGCGGCCGGCCGTGTTTCCCAGCACCTTCCAGGTGGCGAAGCTGCCGCCCTCGGCGCTCAGGCCGTGGCGGGGCGCGCCCGTGCCCTGTTTGGTGATGATGTGGATGACCCCGCCGATGGCGTCGGAACCGTACAGGGTGCTCTGGGGGCCGCGCAGGATCTCGATGCGTTCGATGTTGTCCACGGTGAGGTGGGCGAAATCGAACAGGCCGCCGGGATTGGACGGATCGTTGACCTCGATGCCGTCCACCAGCACCAACGTGTGGTTGGAATTGGCGCCGCGCAGGAAGACCGACGTGGTCTTGCCCAGGCCGCCGCTCTGGACCACGTCCAGACCCGGCACCGAGCGCAGCACGTCGGCGACGGTGAACGCCTGACGGGCGGCGATGTCGTCGGCGGTGATGACGGTGATGCTGCTGCCCACGTCCCGCAGCGGGGTGGGGATGCGGGTCGCCGTGACCGTGAGGGTGTCGAGACGGGTGGCTGGATCTTCGGCGGCGACCGCCGCCAGCGGCGCCAGCAGCAGGAAACGCGCTAACGAACCCATGATCGTGTTCTCCTTGTTCAGGACGCGCCCTCCGCGCGTCGGTTGCCGAACCACGGCGGCGAAGCCGTGAACCCTTCTGCCAGGCCGGTCTCCGGGCTCGTGAGCGCCGCGCGGGGCCGGCGAACCGCCTTCCCGGGCGGGAGACGCCCAGTGGCCTGATGGCTCGCCTTGACTCACCTACCGTTGCGGGGGCAGCGCCGGACTTGGACCGGCTTCCCGTTTCACCCCTCGGCGGGGCACCTGGCAGGACGGGGTATTGTACGGGGCGAAGGGGGCGTTGAACAGGGGAGGTCAGCCGGTCGGTCGGGAAATCGGGACGCGCCGCTGGCGCCACAGCCAGCGGCCGGCCAGTACGAGGCCGGCATAGACCGAGGTGGTGAACAGATACGACGGGAAGTAGCCGGCCACTTGGCGGAAATAGTTTTGGATCGGCAAGTGGTCGAAATAGCCGGACAGGAAGTAGAAACCGGCGTTGGAGACCGCGAAGGCCAGGCCGACGGCCACGGTCAACGCCGCCAGGCTCCGGATCGGACCTGCGGGTCGGTCCAGGTCGTGACGGCGGCAGTGGCGCCCGGCGAACCACAGGATGGCGTAGGTGGGAATCAGGAACAGATAGGCCGGGGTGATGCACCAGTCGCTGACGCCGCCGTAAGTGGTGGCGAGCAGGTCGATCAGCGCGGCTTCCAGGAACAGCAGGGCGAAGAAGGCGCTCTGGGGAACGAACAGGCCGGCGAGGAAGAAGATCGCCCAGGAAGCGTCGGGCGGGGTTTGCAGATCGCCGAAATGGTGAAAACGGGTGGCGGCCATCAGCGCCATCAGTCCCCAAACGGAAAAACGTTTGAAATCGTGTCCCATGACCGGTTCCCCTCGACTAAGGTTTACAGTATCCATCATAACCGATGCCAGGATTCGTTCAACTTCCGGGAGCACGACATGAAACGCTTCGATGCGGCGGTCGCCCTGTCGGTGATCCTGGTGGCGCTGTCGGGGTTCCAGGCGGTTTTCGCCGCCACGGCGTTCCTGCCGGTGCGCCACCGGCTTCCGGCCGAACTGGCCCGGATTCTGTCCCCGCTGCTGGAGCCGGGCGAAGCGGTGGTGCCCGCCCCGGCCGGGTTGGTGGTCAAGGGCGCGCCGGAGCGGATCGAGGCGCTTCGGGAATGGCTCCAGCGTCTGGACCGGCCTTCGAAGAATCTGATCCTCACCGTGGTACAGAGCGACCGGCTGACCCTGGCGGAACTGAACCACGGCCTCGACGTCGAGAGCCGGATACCGCCGGGTTCCGTGCGGCTCCGCGCCCATCGTTACGCTTCCGAATCGGTGCGGGACCGGACGACGCGGCAGCGGCTGCGGATTCTCGAAGGGCAGCCGGCCTATGTGGTCGTGGGACAGGAGAGGCCGGTTCCGGTGATCCAGCTTTACGGTTTTCCACCCCAGGCGCTCGGTGGGATCGAGTACCGCCCTGTGACCAGCGGCTTCCGGGTGACGGCTCGGCTCGTCGGCTGCGATGTCCGGGTGACCGTCTCGCCCTGGTCGAGGCATCTGCGCGGCGACGGAAGCCGGTCGCTGCAGGCCGTGGCGACCACCGTGGTGGTGAAGCCGGGGCGGTGGATCGAGTTGGCCGGTCATGACGCTGCCGATTCCGACCGCCCCCGTCGGTTCGGCTACCGCTATCGGACCGGCCGCGACCGACGGCGTATCTTCCTGCGGGTGGAAATCGTGGACGGCTGCTAGCGCCGGCGCAGGTCGTCGCGGTGCAGCGCCAACCATTGCAGCGCGACGATGGGGATGGCGGAGTTGATCTCGCCGCTTTCGACCTTGTCGTAGGCCGTGCGGAAGGGAAGGACGTGGACCCGGATGTCTTCGTCTTCCTCCGCCAACCCGTGGATGCCGCCGACGCGGCTGCTGTCGATCCGGGCCCAGAACAGGGTGATCCTTTCCGAGGAACCGCCCGGGCTGGTGTAGAAGCGGGCGATGCGGGTCATGGCCAGGGCCCGGCAGCCGCATTCCTCCGCCAGTTCCCGATGGGCGACCGCTTCGGGTGACTCCCCCGGTTCGATGGCGCCGGCGACGATTTCCAGCATCCATTTGGGATCGTCACGTTTCAGGGGGCCGACCCGGAACTGTTCGATCAGCACCACCGCGTCCCGGTCCGGATCGTAGGGCAGCACGGCGACGCAGTCGCCCCGCTGGAACAGCTCGCGGACCAGGACCCGGCTCCAGCCGCCCCGGAACAGGGTGTGGCGCACCTTGAGGCGGATCAGGTCGAAGAACCCGTGGTAAGCGACGGTCTCTTCGAGTATTTCCCAGCGGTATTTCATGGATTTTCCCCCGGATTGGGCAGCGTCACTTCCCAGCGGGCGCCGCCCCAGCGGCCGGTGCGGTAGTGCAACCGGCCATGGTGCAGGCGGATCAGCTCGTGGACGATGGCCAGACCGATGCCGTGGCCGTGGGTGGACTGGTCGGCGCGGACGCCCCGTTTGAGCACTTCGCGGCGTCGATCCGCCGGGATGCCGGGACCATCGTCCTCGACCACCAGGCGGATTCCGCTCGGACCGTCACGGCTCCCTAAGGGGAGCAGGCCGACGCAGACCCGGCGGCGGCACCATTTGTAGGCGTTGTCCAGCAGGTTGCCGGCCAGTTCGTACAGATCTCCCTCGTCCAGGTAGCATTGCAATTCCGGGTCGCCCTCGATGGTGCAGCGGACGCCCTTGTCGGCGTAGACCTTGTCCAGGGTGGCGCGGATCCGGTGCAGCACCGGCAGCGGGGCGACCGGTTGCAGGGTTCCCCGTCCGCCCCGGGCGGCCGCCTTCTGCAGTTGATAGTCCACCAGGTGCTGCATCCGCTCCACCTGTTCCTCCAGGGTGTCGCGGACCGCCTCGGGCAGATCCTCCTGTCGTCCGAGGCCGCGCAGGATGGCCAGCGGGGTCTTGAGGCTGTGGGCCAGGTCGGCCAGGGTGTTGCGGTAACGTTCCAGGTGGGCCCGCTCGCTGTCCAGCAGGGCGTTCAGATTGCGCGCCAGTCCCGCCAGTTCCCGGGGATAGGGGCCCTGGAGCCGCCGTTTGCGGCCCGCCTCGATGGCCTCCAGGTCGTCGGCGATGGTGCGCAGGGGTTTGAGACCCCAGTGGAGGATCCCGAACTGGGCCGAAAGCAGCAGCAGCGCCAGTCCCCCCAGCCAGGACCACAGGGTCCGGCGGAAATCGGTCACCTGGCGGACCAGGGAGTCGGCGTCCTCGGCCACCGCCAGCACCAGGGGGACCAGGTGACCGGTTTCGGTTTCCCAGGTGACGCCGTAGTAGAGGACCCACAGCTCCTGAGGGCCCCGCCACAGGGTGAAGCGTCGCTGGCCGCTTTCCAGGGGAGTGAGGGGCAGTTCCAGCCCCAGGGCGGAGGAGGAGCGCCACAGCGGTTGGCCGTACATGAACACGAAACCGTAGAGCCCGGAGCCCGGGCGGGAAAAACGCTGGTCCAGCAGGTGTTCAGCCATGTGCACCTGGCCTTTGGGGTCGATGTCGAAGGTGGCCAGCAGAGCGTAGATGTGGGCTTGGAGGCGGTCTTCCATGGCCTTGCGGGCCGCATCGCGAAACGCCTTTTCCAGGGCGACGCCGGTCAGCCCGAGGAAGGCGAGCAGTACCGTACCCGCCGCCAGGGTCAGGCGCAGGCTGAGGGAGCCCCGGATCATCGCGGGGTCAGGCGCCAGCGGTAGCCCCGGCCGCGCAGGGTCTCGATCGGTTTCAGCTCCCCCCGGGGATCGATCTTCTTGCGCAGCCGGCCGATGAAGACCTCGAGCACGTTGCTGTCCCGCTCGAAATCCTGGCCGTAGAGATGTTCGGTCAGTTCGGCCTTGGAGATCACCTTGCCCGGATGTAGCATGAGATATTCCAGCACCTTGTATTCGTAGGCGGTCAGGTCGATTTCCTCGCCTTCGAGACGGAGGCTCTGGGCGGCGGTGTCGAGTTCCAGGGGGCCGTGGCGGACGACGGGATGGGCCTGGCCGGCGGCGCGGCGGATCAGGGCGTTGATCCGGGCCCACAATTCTTCGTATTGAAACGGCTTGACCAGATAGTCGTCGGCGCCCGCCTCCAACCCTTCCACCTTTTCCTGCCATCGCCCCCGGGCGGTGAGGATGAGGATGGGGAAACGCTTGCCGGCCTGACGCAGCCGACCGATCAACTCGAGGCCGGAGAAATCGGGCAGCCCCAGGTCGATGATCGCCACGTCGATGGGAAATTCGACGCCCAGATAAAGTCCTTCTTCGGCGGTGGCGGCCATGTCGGTCACGAAACCCTTGCCGGCGAAGAAGGCTTCGAGCTGCCGGCTCAGGGCCGGTTCGTCCTCAACGATCAGAATGCGCATGATTGCTCTCAACCGGGGTGTTGTCCCAACATATCAGAACCGGCGGGCGGTGGGGAGGCGATCCTGCCGCGTATCGCCTAAGCTTATAGTTCGTAGCCATTTTTCCGACGAGGTAATGCCATGCTGGAACATGAAGAACGGCGGCGGTTCATCCGCATGCAGACCCAGTGTAAAATGACCTTCCGGTTTCCTCAATCCGATGAGGAATATTCCGCGACCTGCCGGAACCTGAGCGGCGCGGGGGTGATGTTCACCACCGACCGTCCCATCGAGCCGGGCAAGGCCCTGGAGATCCGCATCGAACCGGTCAATGCGGTGACGCCCCCCCTGGAGGCGTTCGTGGAGGTGTTGCGTGTGGAGGAACGGGACGGCGAATACGCCATCGCCGCGGAGATCAAGGGTATCAAGAGCTGACAGCCGAGGGTGTGGTGGGTAAATACCTGGTGACCAAGGTGGTCCATTTCTGTTACGGCCACCGTTTGATGAACCATGCGGGACGGTGCCGCCATCTGCACGGACACAGCGTCCGGGTGGCGGTGACCGTGTCGGCCGCCGGCCTCGACTCGCAGGGAATGGTTTGCGATTTTGCCGATCTCAAGGCGGCGGTGGCCGGTTTCGTCAAGGAGCGCTTCGATCACAACCTGCTCCTGCACCAGGACGATCCGCTGGTTCCCCGGTTGCGTGACGCCGGGGAACGCTTCCTGACTTTGGCGGATCATCCCACCGCCGAAGTGCTCGCCCGCCTGATCTTCGAGCACGTCCAGTCCCAGGGGTACGAGGTGGAAGAGGTCGTGCTCTGGGAAACCGATTCCAGCTGCGCTCACTATCGCAAAGCGAATTAGCTCATGCCGACGCTGCGCCCCACGCATCCCTTGCGCACCCTGCAGGAGCTGTGCGAGTCCAACTACCGCAAGCTGCGGCGCCTGATTCCGGATCTGGCGGCCATCGACGACGAGGCCGTCGCCTGTGAGGGGGGGCGGCCCGCCTTGCATCTCAAGCTCCTCGAGCGGGCGCCTTACACCGTCCTGCTGGAATTGAGCTATTGCTTCCGGCCCGACGATGCCGATCCGTCTTTCGAGCCGGCTCTACTGCTGCGGGTCTATCTGGACGCTTGTATGGTGGAGGTGATCGCCGATCACGAGCGCCCCCGGCTGCGTTTCGATCGGCCGGTCGATCGGGCGGTGCTGGAACACAAGTGGCAGATGAATTATTTTCTCGACAAGTGGCTGGATCATTGCCTGCAGCGGGGATATCGCTTCGCCGCCGCCGACGACCAGCCGGAGCCGACAACCGTCAACGTCTGACTGAGGAGGGGACGATCCATGCAGCGTCGTCAGTTCATTCGCGGTCTGGGAGGAGTGGTCGCCGGAACCGCTCTATCCGCACCCCACGTGGTTTCGGCCAAGACGACCCATCGCTGGAAGATGGTTACCGCCTGGCCCAAGAACTTCCCGGGGCTCGGCACCGGCGCCAACCGGCTGGCGGAGCGCATCACCCGCATGAGCGGTGGGCGGATCCGGGTCAAGGTCTACGGCGCCGGGGAACTGGTGCCGGCCTTTGAGGCCTTCGACGCCGTATCCCGGGGCACGGCCCAGATGGGACACGCCGGCCCCTATTACTGGAAAGGGAAGGGGGAGGTGTTTCAGTTCTTTTCCGCCGTTCCCTTCGGCTTCACGCCCCAGGAGGTCAACGCCTGGCTCTATCATGGCGGCGGCATGGATTTGTGGCGCCGGTTGTACGCCGATTTCAACCTGGTGCCCGCCGCCGCCGGCAACACCGGCACCCAGATGGCGGGTTGGTTCCGCAAGGAAATCAATTCGGTGGCGGATCTCAAGGGACTCAAGATGCGCATTCCGGGACTGGGGGGCGAGGTGCTCAGGCGTGCCGGGGGCACCCCGGTCAACATCCCCGGCGGCGAACTGTTCACCGCCCTGCAGTCCGGGGCCATCGACGCCACCGAATGGGTCGGCCCCTACAACGATCTGGCCTTCGGCCTCTACAAGGCGGCCAAGTATTATTACTATCCGGGATGGCACGAGCCGGGTTCGGTGATCGAGTGCTTCATCAACAAGAAAGCGTTCGACGCCCTGCCCAAGGATCTCCAGCACATCGTCCTGACCGCCTGCCAGGCGGCCAATCTCGACATGCTGGCGGAGATGACGGCCCGCAACCAGCAGGCGCTAGAGACCCTGGTGACCAAGCACGGCGTTCAGGTGAAACCGCTTCCCGACGACGTGCTCAAAAAGCTGAAGAGCTTGGCTGCCGAGGTGGTGGCGGAGATCGCCGCCGGTGATCCGTTCGCCCGCCAGGTCTATGACTCGTACCGCGGTTTCCACCGTCAGGTGTCCGCCTGGTCCGCCATCGCGGAGCAGGCCTTCATGCGGGCGCGCAGTCTTTAGGCGGAAGTTTTGAGGGCCGCCAGCACCTTCTCCAGGGCGGCCTTCTTCTCTTTGAGCTTTTCCCGGAAGTCGAGCGAGTCGGTGTCGGCGATTTCGTAGCGCAGATCGGACAGGTAGCTTTCCAGCGCCTCGATGAGGTGGTGTTTTTCGCTGTCGCTGAGCTCGAGCTGGATCATGGCCGGATTCCTCGATGAAATCAAGCTAACGTTTTACCGTGTCGTTCTGGAGGCGTCAACACGATGACCACGGAAACCCTGGAGAGCGTCCGGCTGGAGACCGGCCCCGAACCGCAGTCCTGCATCCTCTGGCTGCACGGCCTCGGTGCTGACGGCCACGATTTCGTCCCGGTCGCCAAGACGCTGCAGTTACCGTTCGCGGTCCGCCATCTTTTTCCCCACGCGCCGGTACGGCCGGTGACCGTCAATGGTGGCATGGCGATGCGGGCCTGGTACGACATCGTCTCCCCCGATCTACATCACCGGGTGGACCGCGCCGGGATCCGCCGCTCCCAGGCCCTGGTGTCCGCCCTGATCGATCACCAGGTGGAAGGCGGTATCCCGTCGGAGCGGATCGTTCTGGTCGGATTCTCCCAGGGGGGCGTGATCGCTTTGGAGGCCGGGGTGCGCTATGGGGGGCTGGCTGGGGTGGCCGCCCTGTCGACTTACGTCGCTCTGGCCGACGAATTCCCGCCGGCTACGGCGCTGTCGCCACCCGTCCTGATGATGCACGGCACCGAGGATCCCATCGTTCCCTGCCCGTTGGCCCAGGACGGTTGCCGGTTGCTGCGCCGGTTGGGCTACCGCGTCGAGTGGCACACGTTCCCCCTGGCCCATTCGCTGTGTGCCGAGGAGATCGCCGTCCTGCGGCGATGGTTGCTGGAGCGGCTCACTCCGGCGTGAGCGGGTGCCAGACCAGACGGTTCCGCCGCCATTGCAGGCGGTAGCGCCGCCCTCCGGCCTCCACGATGGCGGCGCCTGCCGGTGAGGCTAGCTGGCGACGGATCTCCCCGTGCAGGGATTCGAGGCGCAGGGCTAGGGTGCGGGCGGAGAAGCAATGGGCACTGAGCTTCAGGTCCTCGCCGCTCTGGCTGTGGAGCCAGCAATAGGCATCCAGCAATCCCTCGAGCCGGTCGTAACGGCGGACCTCGATGACTCCCCAGCTGTCCTGGGTCAACAGCTCCAGCCGTTTCAGTAGCACGCGGCGTTCGGCACCGTAATTGAGCGGGTCGAAGCGGTCGCTGGCGATCTCGAAATCGCCCCGCCGCGGTCGCGTCGCGCAGGCCACGTTGGCGAACAGGGCGCAGCGTTGCAGGCGGGGGGGATTCCCGTAGGCTGCCAGCGCCGGTTCCGCCAGATCGGTGAAGAACCGACGGACGGCGTGGCTGAGAAACCGCAGTTCGGCGGGGCCGAGCGCTGGGCCCGGTTCCACGTGCCACTGGGTGGCTGGGGTCGCGATCCGGTTGCCCCAGGCCCAGGCCAGCAGCCCGATCAGCGAGTCGTCCCGATGCAGCGGCGTGCGGGTGGGCCGGCGGCACAGGCACCACCGCTCTGCCTCCCGGATCACCATCAGTTGGGTTGCCGATGCCGCCGGCAGGCGGATGAGGGCGACCTTGCCGGGGCGGGGCGCCAGGGCGGCTTCCAGTCTGTTCGCCAGTGTTCGCTGTTCGTCCGAGGCGGTGTTGCCGGCGAAGCGTTGCAGTTGGGCATGGGCCGTTTCCAGAGCCTGGACCAGGGCCTGCCATTCGATTTCGGCGATTTCGACCGGGGGCGGCGGTCGCGGTCGCCACGGCCGCCCCCACTGCCGTTCCAGGTCGGCCAACAGGCGTCGATGATCGGGATGATGGCGGGCGTCGCGGATCTTCCGAGCGAAGCTCCGCTGCACCAGGGGCAGCAGGTCGGTCCGCTCCTGGCGGCGGAGCGATTTTTCGATGCGGCGGTAAAGTTGCAGATAGGGGTCCAGGGCCAGGGCATCCACCCGTCCGTCGTGGATGGCGTGTTTGATGTCGCTGGCCAGCCAGCGGGGATGGGGGAAACCGTCGGCGTAATCGCACAGCAGCAGCAGCTTGAGCAAAGCCTTGTGGGGGGAGTCCAGGGCCTTGTGGAGGTGCCAGAGACCGGCGCCGGCGAACTCCCCGGCCTGGATGGATTCCAGTCCGCCCAGATCGAGGAAGCCGCCGGGATCGATGAAGCGTTTTCGCACCAGAAAGTCCACGTAGTCCCGATAGCGGCTTTCCCACCGGGGTGGGACCAGCCACCACAGCAGCCGGCAGCCGGCCAGGTGGATCGAGGTGCGGTAGAACTCTTCCAGCAACAGCACGTGCTGGATACCACCCGAGCTTTCCCGTGACAGCGGTTCCAGTTCCCCGCGCCGTAAACGTAGCGGATCGACGAGAAAACAGTGCAGTTCCAGGCCGAGGTCGGCGGCCCAGCGTTCGATCGCCCGGCATTTGCGCCGCAGGGCCGCCAGGGCGTCCCGGTCGAGATCGCTGCGATGGCAGATCCACAGGTCCAGGTCGCTGTCGCGGCTGAAGGCGATGCTGCCGGCGCTGCCCATGAGGAACAGCGCCTGCAGCGGCGGATCCGGGACGCCCTGGCGGCGGTAGTCGAAGGCGGGCGCCAGGCGTTTGCAGGCACGGCGGGTGGTCGGGTTCAGGCGATAGTCGCAGATACCGGCCGGGGCCGCCTGGCCGTCGTAGCCCGGCAGGGCCGGGTGATGGCAGTGGAACAGCAGGGGAAGGAGTTCGAGGCAATCGCGTTGACGGGGGTCGAGCCCCCGGGCCAGCAACTGCCGCCGCTGGCAGTGGAAATGGAGGAAGCGCCGCGTCAGGGTGTTGAGGTCGCGGCGGCTGATTTCGCCGCCCGGCGGCGGCAGCCGGATGGGGCGGTAGTCGGCCAAGCGTCAGGACAGCAAGGCGCTGAGATTGATCTCCTGGTCCTGTTCCACCCGGCGCAGCAACTTGCGCAGGTCGTCGCCCTTGTGCCAGGCGGCCACGCCGTGGCGCACCTTGCCTTCGCCGTCCCGGAACTGGAAGGCGGCCCGGTCGCTCAGCAGCTTCACCGCCAGCTCACGGGCGTCCTCCAGACCGGTTTCGGGAAGCACCAGCAGGAAGGTGTGATCGTCGAGCATGCCGATCTCGTCGGCCCAACGCAGCTTGTCCTTGAGGGACTGGCTGATGGTGCGCAGCAATTGGCGCCGGCGTTCGGCGTCGCCCGGGATCTCCAGGGTCAGGCGGATGACCGACAGGGGGTTGTCGTAACGGCGGCTGCGGCTGATCTGCCGGTCCAGCTCCCGGAGGATCGAGCGGCGGTTCTGCAGGCCGGTGACCGGATCCCGGGTTTCCAGGGCCTGGAGCCGGCTCTGCAGGGACGCGACGGTCTCCTTCAGGTGGCGTTGTTCGGTGATGTCGAGGAAATAATGGGCCTCGCCGTGTTCCAGCGGCTGGACGTGCTGGCGTTGGAACCAGCGCCGTCCGCCGTCGGCGGCCACTTCCACCAGGTCCTCGCGCCATCGGTCCAGGACGGTCTTCGCCAGCGGCTGGCCGATGAATTCCCTTTTCGGCCGGTGGGCCAGGTCGGCGAGGGTTTGGTTCAGCCAGGCGATCCGCTCCCCCTGGAGCACCAGTACGGCCAACGGCGCCTTGTCCAGGGCGATGCTCAAGTCATCCAGTGTGACGATCATGGGTCGTTCCCCCGAGGCGGTGATCCCGTCAGTATGACACATCAAGGGGTTATTCGGTCAAGCGCTTTGTCGCAACCGGGACCGGGCTTCCTCGACCGCCCGGCGCACCTGCCGCGGTGCCGTGGCGCCGTAGTGGTCGCGCGCGGCCACCGAGCCCTCCAGGGTGAGGATTCGATAGACGTCTTCGTCGATGGCCGGGCTGAAGGCGCGCAACTCTTCCAGGGGCAGGTCGGCCAGGTCGCAACGGCGCGCGAGCGCCGCTTGTACCGCCTTGCCCACGATTTCGTGGGCGTCGCGGAACGGCACCCCCTTGCGGACCAGGTAATCGGCCAGATCGGTGGCGGTGGCGAATCCCTGGCGGGCCGCCTGATACATCCGCTCCCGGTCGGGACGCACGTGAGGCATCATGTCGGCGAAAGCGCGCAGGCAGTTCTTCACCGTGTCCACGCAATCGAACAGCGGTTCTTTGTCTTCCTGATTGTCCTTGTTGTAGGCCAGGGGTTGGGCCTTCATCAGGGTGAGCAGCCCCGTCAGGTGGCCGAACACCCGCCCGCTCTTGCCCCGAACCAGTTCGGGAACGTCGGGGTTCTTCTTCTGCGGCATGATGGAGGAGCCGGTGCAGAAGGCGTCCGGCAGTTCGACGAAGGCGAACTGGGCCGAGGTCCACAGGATCAGTTCTTCGGAGAAACGCG
>JALSGR010000187.1 GCA_026982635.1 Methylothermaceae bacterium
GGCGGCCTCGGCGGATTCGGGGGCGGCCTCGGCGGATTCGGGGGCGGCCTCGGCGGGCGAAACCGGATGCCGGGAAGATTGGCGCTGAATCTCAATTACCGTCAGCAGCATTTGTTTTCCACCCAGGCGGGGCGTAGCTACGAGCTATTTCACCAGCTCCAGGCGAATTCCACGGCGAAGTTGCTGGAGTCCGTCTTTCTCAATACATTCGCCAGTGCCGGCCAGACGGTGGTCGATCCCCAAGGGCGCCAGTTCGTCGACAACGTGGCGAACGTGGGTAATCGGGCCAACTTCTATACTTTCGGCGTCATGCCTTACTGGTTGCCCCATCTCGGCGGTTATGCCGATGGACAGGTCCGGTTGGGCTACTATTACGTAACCACCTCCGGCCGTGCGGCCTCGGCGACCCACACCTACACGCAATCCGCTTTCCTCCGCAGTGGAAAACGTTTCAACATCTTCACCTGGCAGCTTGGGTTCAACAACCAACGCCAGGTCCGCGTCGGCGGTGACGACGTCCGGTTTCGCAACGGCATCGCGGTGCTGAATTATCGTTGGACCCGAACCTTCAGCACTTTCGTCCAAGGCGGTTTTTTCGACAACGATTTCCGTACCACCACCAATGCCAGCAACGACGGTTTGTTCTATACGGTGGGGGCCACCTGGACGCCCAACCGGAAGCTGACCGTTTCCGCCGGCGGTGGGCGCAACAGTTTCGTCACCGTGGTCTTCTCCCCCACCCGGAGAACCCGGTTGCAGGGGACCTATCGCCGCAACAACGTGGGGACCCTGACCGGCGACGTGTATCTGGGCTTGATCAGCCATCGGACCCGCCGCACCGTATGGCAGGCCCTCTACACGGAATCGATCACCACCACCCAGGCGGTGCTGGCCGAGCGCCAGGTCTTCCAGGTGGTGGATGCCTTCGGCAATCCCATCGCCGATCCGGTCACCGGGCAACCGGCCCTGGTGGCGATCGATCTTCCCCGCCTCGTGGACGAGGTGTTCATCAGGCGGCGGGCGGATCTTTCGTTCACCGGGAATACGGCGAAAACCACCTTCAACGCCCGTGTGTTCGTGGCCAAACGAAATTTTCAGGTGAGCCGCGACGAATCCAAAGTATTGGGCGTCAGCGGCAGTTGGATCTGGCGTTGGGGGGCGCGGACGACAGCCATCCTTCGAGGAACCTGGCAGTGGTCCGACTTTTCGCGGCAACAGCAGGAAGACTCCAACAGCGTGTTCTGGCTCACCTCCGTCCAGTTGACCCGGCGGCTAGGTCAGCGTGTCAACGCTTCTTTGGAATACCGCCACCAGCAGCAGTCGTCGGGGGGGATCGTGGGCCGGGATTACCAGGAAAATCGCGCCATTGCCACGTTGAACATGAGATTTTGACCGTGTACACCAAATTCTACCGGCTCAGCAAGAAACCTTTTCAATTGACGCCCGACCCCGAGTTTTTCTTCAACAGCCCGGTGCACAAGCGCGCGTTGGCCTATCTGCGTTACGGCTTGGCCCAGGGAGAGGGATTCATCGTGGTGACCGGGATGCCGGGCACCGGCAAGACCATGCTGGTCAAGGAGTTGTTCAAAACCCTGCGCCGGGAGAACGTCGTCGCCGGCCTGATGGTGACTTCGCAGGTGGGGGCCGAAGACACCTTGCGGATCATTTCCGCGACCTTCGGCCTTTCCTACGACGGCGACGACAAGGCGACGTTGTTGCGCAATCTGGAGTCCTTCTTCAAGGAGAAAGCCCGGGAGGGGCGGCGGGTTCTGCTGGTGGTCGACGAGGCGCAGAACCTTCCCCTGCAGTCGCTGGAAGAGCTGCGCATGTTGTCCAACTTCGAGCTCAACGGTCGTCCGCTGTTCCAGGCATTCTTACTGGGTCAGGACGAATTCCGCGCCATCCTCCAAAGCGAGAACTTGACCCAGGTGCGCCAGCGGGTGATCGCCACCTATCATCTGCGGCCGCTGACGCTGGAGGAGACCCGGGCCTATATCCTGCATCGGTTGAAACTGGCCGGCTGGCAAGAGGACCCCTGTTTCGAGGAAGAGGCTTTCGT
>JALSGR010000188.1 GCA_026982635.1 Methylothermaceae bacterium
GTGAAACTCCCCTGGCCTTCGGTCAGCGACTTCAGCGTCGATTCGTAATCCTGGATTTCGCTCAGGGGAACCTGGGCCTGGATCCGGACCCAGCCGTTGCTCAGGGTGTCGCTGCGGTTGATGCGCCCCCGGCGCGCCGCCAGATCGCCGCTGATGTCACCCATGTGATTCTGGGGGGCGGTGACCGTCAAGCGGACGATGGGTTCGAGCACGATAGGCCCGGCCTTGGCCACGGCGTCGAGAAACGCCTTGCGGCCCGCGGCGACAAAAGCGACCTCCTTGGAATCCACCGGATGATGCTTGCCGTCGTAAACGATCACCCGCACGTCCTGGATCGGGAAACCGGCCACGTAGCCTTCCGCCATGGCCTGGCGGATACCCTTTTCCACCGCGGGGATGAACTGGCCGGGAATGGCGCCGCCGACCACCTGGTCGACGAATTCGAAACCGGCGCCGCGGGGCAGGGGTTCGATCTTGAGAAACACTTCCCCGAACTGGCCGGCGCCGCCGGTCTGTTTCTTGTGGCGGTGATGGCCCTCGGCGGGCCGGGTGACGGTTTCCCGGTAAGGGATCGTCGGCGGCCGGGTGGTGATCTCCAGATGGAACTGGCGTCGCAGCCGTTCCAGCACCACGCGCAGATGGAGACTGCCCAGCCCCCAGAGGACGGTTTCGTTGGCCTCCGGATCGTGTTCCACCCGCAGGCTGGGATCCTCGGCCGCCAGTTTGTGGAGGGCGTCGGAGAGCTTCTGCTCGTCCCCGCGGCGGGCGGGCTGTACCGCCAGTCCCACCATCGGGGTGGGCAGCGGCAGCGGTTCCAGGTGGAAATGATCTTCGTCGTGGGAATCGTGAAGCACGGCGTCGTAATGCAGCGCCTCCACCTTGGCCACGGCGGCGATGTCGCCGGGAAGGGCGCAGGCGATTTCCTCCTGCCTGGCGCCCTGGAGTCGGAACAGATGATTGACCTTGAAGGGTTTGCGGCCGTCGCCGATGAACAACTGGCTGTCCTTGCGGATGGTGCCCTGGTGAACCCGGAACAGGCCGAGACGCCCGAGAAAGGGATCGACCCGAACCTGGAACACGTGGGCGACGACGTGGCCTTCGGGGTCAGGTGACACCACGGCCGGTTGGGCTTCCTCCCCCTCGCCGACCAGGAAGTGGGGAGGATTGCCCTCCCGGGGATTGGGCATCAGTTCGGCGAAGACGCGCAGCAGTTCCCCGACGCCGGCGCCGCTGCGGGCGGAGACGAAGCACACCGGAATCAGATGACCTTCCCGCAGCGCACGTTCGAAGGGATCGTGCAACTGTTCCGGCGCCAGCTCCTGCCCCTGTTCCAGATACAGTTCCATCAGGGTTTCGTCCACCTCCACCACCTGGTCCACCAGGGCGGCGTGGGCTTCGTCCACCGAGGAGAAGTCTACCGCTTCCCCCTGGGGCTGGAAATAGCAGTCCACCACGGTCCGTCCGCCTCCAGCAGGGAGATTGATCGGCAGGCATTCGGAACCCAACTGCCGTTGCAGTTGCCCCAGCACTCCGGCGGGGTCGGCCCGCTCGTGGTCGATTTTGTTCACGATGACCAGGCGGCACAGTTCCCGCTCGCGGGCGACCTCCATCAATTGCTGGCCCACGGTTTCCAGCCCCTGGGCGGCGTCCACCACCAGGGCCATGGTTTCCACGGCGGGGAGCACGCTCAGGGTGCGGCCGAGCAGGTCGGGATAGCCCGGCGTGTCCAGAAGATGAATCCGGTGCCCCTGCCATTCCAGATGACAGACGGCGGGAATCAGGGAATGGCCCAGTTCTTTTTCCAGGTCGTCGAAATCGCACACCGTTCCGGATTGGGGAAACGCGCCGCTGTGGTGCAGCAGTCTTTCGGCCAATTCGGTTTTGCCGACCCCGACGTTGCCCACGAAAGCGATGTTGCGGATGGATTCGGTGGCATATTCCGGCATGGCGGCCCTCCTCTGTTTGTGGGGTTCCGTCGGGATGTTATCACCGTATGGCACGGACTCAATACCGCTCGAAAACCCAACTTGATGCTCGGTGTCGAGGTGGTAAAG
>JALSGR010000189.1 GCA_026982635.1 Methylothermaceae bacterium
CAACCCGATGGCGCCACCTGGCAGTTTAGCTACGCCACCGACGGCCGCCTTACCGCCTTCACCGACCCGGCAGGCTACACCACCACCGTCGGCTATGGCCGCGGCAACCGCGTTAGCTCCATCACCCGGGCCGACGGCAGCGTCCGCGGCTTCCGGCCCCTGGCCATCGCAGGCTTACCTGGCAGTGGCGAAGGCACCCAGACGAACCCGGCACCGGCCGAACTCCTCGCCACCGCCACCGCCGACTACACCGACCCGCTCGGCGGCCTCTGGCAGGATCGGCTCGACTGGTACGGCTTCGGCCTCGTGGTCCAGGCCACCGATGCCGCCGGCAACATGGCCATCTCCCATCGCAATCCCGACGGCCTGGTCGAACTCTCCTCGGACCGGCTCGCTCGCAAGAGCCAGTTCCGCTTCGACGACAACGGCAACCTCCTCCAAGTCACCCTCCCCGATGGCGCCACCTGGAACTACAGCTACGACACCAACAACCTGCTCATCCAGAGCACCGACCCGTTCGGACGAGCCACCGACTACCTGCGGGACACCGCAGGCAATCTCGTTGAGCTCCGCTTGCCCGACCCCGACGGCTCCGGACCCGATCCCCGGCCCGTCTACAGCTACACCTACACCACCGACGGCTGGCTCGCCTCCGAAACCGATCCCCTCGGCCGAACCACCCAGTACGTCCGCGACAACCGCGATCGCCTCATCCAGCTCATCCTCCCCGACGATGACACCGATCCCTCCAACAACCCCACCATCGACACCCAGTACGACGACGCCTCCAACGTCATCCTGGTCCGCGACGAGCTCGGCCGCGAAACCTCCTTCGTCCATGACATCATGGGCCGGCTCCTGCAGATCACCTACCCCGATGACGATACCGACCCTGCGAACAACCCCGTACGCACCTTCCAGTACGATGTGGCCGGCAACCTGATCGCCGTCACCGATGAAGAAGGCCACACGACGCGGTACGAGTTCGACGCGCTGCATCGGCCGGTGAAGGTGATCGATCCGGACGACGACACCGATCCGACGAACAACCCCGTCTGGCAGACCGTGTACAACGCCGCCGACGAGGTGATCGCCACCATCGATCCGCTCAATCGCCAGACCTCTTTCGGCTACGACGTGCTCGGCACGCTGGTTTCGGTCACCACGGCCCTGGGCTATACGACCGGCTACGGCTACGACGCCGAGCAGCAACTGGTCTCGGTGACCGATCCCTTGAACCGGACCACCACCTACGAACGCGATGTGCGGGGCCGTGTGGTCAAGGTCACCGATCCGGCCGGCAACGTCTGGACCGCCACCTATGACGAGGTGGATCGGTTGGTCTCCAGCTACGATCCGCAGGGCGGGTCGGTGACCCGCAGCTACGACAACCTCGATCGGCTAATCCAGATCACCGATGCCATGGGCAACGCGTGGCAAACCGAATACGATCTGGTCGGCAACGTCACGGCACGCATCGACCCGGAGGGCAACCGTGCCGAGTGGGACTATAACGCCCGCAACTGGGTGATCGCGGCACGCGATCCGCTGAACAACCAGACCACCTATGCCTACAGCCCCACGGGTACGCTCATCCAGGTGATCGACCCCTTGGGTCGGCCGGTACGCTACGAGTACAACGCCCGCGATTGGCGCACCGCGATCATCCTCCCCGATGGCGATACGGACCCGAACAACAACCCGCGGATCACCTTCGGCTATGATAGAGAAGGCAACCTGACATCTCTGACCGATGCCGATGGCAACACGACCCAGTGGCGGCTGAATGCGGTCGATATGGTGATTGAAGAGATCAACGCGTTGGGTCTGAGCCGCTTCTTTGAGCTCGATGACGCTCGGCAGCTGACCGCGGTGGTGGATCGCAACGGGCGGCGGCGTGAGTTCGCCTACGATCTGGATGGCCGCCGGACGGCCGAAAAGTGGGTCGATGCCCAGGGCCAGGTCATCTTCCAGATCAACTACACCTGGGACGCCGCGGGTCAGCTCATCGGCGTCTCCGACCCCAACCAGACCTACAACCTCACCTACGACC
>JALSGR010000190.1 GCA_026982635.1 Methylothermaceae bacterium
GTAGCGCGTCCCCGGCAGGCGCCGGTTCAGCCACGGCACCAGGGGGGCGCACAGCGCCAGGGCATAGAACAGTCCCTCGTCGATGTAAAAGTGATATTGAAGCACATAGCCCACCACCGCCACCAGCGCCGCGAAGCCGACGCGCGCTGCGCGGTGGTCAGGCACGGTCATGGGATCGGAAATCATGAAGCAGGCAAAGATCAGCAGCGCCACGTTCTGGAGCTGGAGCCAGGGAATCGCCGGCGGATCCCCCAGCCACAGGGCGCGGCCGAACACCAGCGTCCCCCAGGCGGCGAGGAAAGTCCAGGTCACCTCGCCGCGGCGGGTAAGGCGCAAGACCATCATCCCGCCCAGCAGCGCCGCCACCGCCAGGAACGCCCCCAGCCCCCACTGCCCCGGCGACACCCACACCTGCTCGGTCGCCAGGGTCGTGACCGCGATGGCCAGATTGGTGGGATTGAAAACGTGACGGCCGTCGATGCGGAGCAGGAATTTGGCGGCGACGGCGACGAAGGCGGCCGTCACGGCCCAGAAGGCCGAGGCGGTATGGAGCAGCAGTCCCAGGGACAGGGAGGAGATCAACGGGCTGCGCCCGTCGAAGCGCACCCGGAAGATCCGGCAGAATCCCCATTGGAACCCCAACGCCGCCAGGGGGTACAGCAGGTAGATCCATCCCGGACCGGGAAAATCCCGCCACCCCAGACCGTATCCCAGAAGCCCGGCCAGGATCGCGATCTGCAGGTGACGGGGATCGCTCATCCGGTCTTGGTGAACGCCCCGGCTTCCGCATCGGCGAACAGGGGACGCAGATCGGCGCTGGCCACCTGCAGGGACCAGCCCAACACCCCGGCGCCGATGAACACCTGCTCGTGGGCGAAGACGGCCTCGTCCACCAGCCGGCGCAAATCTGCCGGCAGGGCGACGGGCGGCACCGCGCCGATCGGATAACCGGTGGCCGCCAGCACCTGGTCGGGGTCGGCCATGGTCAGACGGCGCTCGCCGGTATGCTTGCGCAGCCGTCCCCAATCGGCCCGCGCCGTGGCCGGGGCCGCCAGCAGAACGAAGCCGCCGCTGCCGGTGCGGAACACCAGGCTGCGGACGATCTGAGCCGGACTCATGCCCCGCGCCGCCACCACTTCCTCCAGGCTGCGGATGGGCTTGCGCTCGGGGTCCAGGGGAATCTCGACCCATTCGAAACCGATGCCTTCTCGTCGCAACAACTCGCTCACCGGCGATGAAGGTTGAGTCATGTCTATCGTCCTCGCAGTCCGATTACAATGGACCCTTCATGATAGAGCCTGCCGGAGGACGACGCCATGACCTGCCTGCTCTACAGCCATCCCGCCTGCCTGGAACACGACACCGGCCCCGGCCATCCCGAATCGCGCGCACGACTGGAAGCCGTCCTCGACGCCCTGGAAGCGCCCCGGTTCCGGTCCCTAATACGCCGCCCGGCGCCCCGGGCCGACGACCGCCGGCTGCGCCTGATCCACAGCGACGCCCACGTCGAAGCGGTGTTCGCCGCCATCCCCCGTCAAGGCCACGCCTGGCTCGACCCCGACACCGTGGTCTCCCCGGCTTCCGGCGAGGCAGCCCGGCGGGCGGCGGGGGCGGTCTGCGCCGCGGTGGACGCGGTGCTGGCCGGTGAGGCTCGCCGCGCCTTCTGCGCCGTACGTCCGCCGGGGCACCACGCCGAACCGGAACGGGCCATGGGGTTCTGCCTGTTCAACAACGTCGCCATCGGCGCCCGCCACGCCCTCGAGCGGGGACTGGAACGGGTCGCCATCGTCGATTTCGATCTCCACCACGGCAACGGCACCCAGGCGGCCTTCGAACGCGAACCGCGGGTGCTGTATTGTTCCACCCATCAATATCCTTGGTATCCCGGCACCGGCGCCGCGGACGAGACCGGCGTCGGCAATCTGGTCAACGTCCCGCTGGCCGCCGGCACCGACGGCCCCGCCTTCCGGCAGGCGGTGGAAAAACGTATCCTTCCCGCCTTGACCGCCTTCAGGCCCCAATTGATCCTGGTCT
>JALSGR010000191.1 GCA_026982635.1 Methylothermaceae bacterium
AGACGAACTCCGCCAGGATGGTGCGCCCGTAACCGGTCACCAGCGGGCAGGAGCCGTAACCGTCGTACTTGGCGACCGGTTCCCCGCCGGCCATCACCCGTCCCAGGTTGCGCGCCACCACCGGCGCCTGGGCCCGCACCGCGGCGGCGGTCTTCGAGTTGGGAGTGCCGGCGCAATCCCCCAGGGCGAAGACCTCAGGATAGCGCTTGTGCTGCAGGGTGTATTGATCCACGTCCATCCAGCCGGCCTCGTCCCCCAAGCCGCTGTCGCGGATAAACGACGGCGGCGATTGCGGCGGGGTGACGTGGATCAGGTCGTACTTTTCCACCACGGTCTCACCGCTGTCGAGGTGCTCGAACACCGCCTCGCGGGCCTCGGGGCGGATCGCCACCAGATTGTGGCGGAAACGGGTTTCGATGTTGCGGGGGCGGATGACCTGGTCCATCAACGCCTGGGCGTACTTCTTGACCCCGAAGATCCCCGGCGTGGTGGTGTAGAAGGCCACCCGGCAACGGTCGCGGATGCCCTTGCGGCGGAACCAGTCTTCGGCCAGATAGGCGATCTTCTGCGGCGCGCCGGGGCATTTGATCGGCATCGGCGGCATGGTGAACAGGGCGGTGCCCCCCTCGAATTCACGCAACATCCGCCAGGTGTGCGGAACGGTGTCGTAACTGTAGTTGCTGCAGATGCCGTGTTTGCCGACCACATCCCGGCTCAGGCCGTCGATCCTGTCCCAGTCCAATTTCAGCCCGGCGGCGACCACGAGAAAGTCGTAGCCGATCCGCTCCCCGCCGGCAGTTTCCACCACTCTGGATTCGGGATCGACGGCGGCGACGGCGTCGCGGATCCAGGTCGCCGCCTTGGGCAGCAGCGCCTTCATCGGCCGGCGGGTGCTCTCCCGCGGGGTAATACCGGCGCCCACCAAGGTCCACATGGGCTGGTAATAGTGATACTCGGACGGTTCGATCACGGCCACGTCCCGGCAGCCGAGCTGATCCACCACCCGATGGGCCATGCCGGCGCCGGCGGCCCCGCCACCGACGACGACCACACGATGATGACGATTCGTTTCTTTCATTGCGATATCCTCCGGAAAGAGTTCTTCGTTCGATTCGTTGCCCCGCTTGCTACGGCGCCGCCATCCATTGGCGCAGCTCCATCCATAAAGCCTCCAGATGGTTCCACAGATCCGCCAGGGCCGGCCCGATGGTGTGACGTTCGCGGTACAGGATGTAGCAGGCCATGAGGATCACGAACCAGGCGAATCCCTTGCGCAGGTGCCGGGCGTGAATCCGGTGGGCCAGCCAGCTGCCCAGGAAGGAACCGGCCACCGCCGATCCCGCCACGACCGAGGCCAACCGGTAATCCACACTCACATGGGTGAGATAACCCAGGAAACCGGCGGCCGACTTCATGGCGATCACGAGCAGGGAGGTACCGATGGCCAGATGCATGGGCAGACCGCCCAGGAGGGTCAGGGCCGGCACCACCAGGAAACCGCCGCCGGCGCCCACCAGTCCGGTCACCGCCCCCACCACCAGACCATGCAGGACGACTTCCCCCAGGGGGATGCAGTCAAGACAGTCCCCCGGGTTCCGCGGTCGTTCCGCCTTATGGCCGTTGCGCAGCATGGCCCAAGCGGTGGCGAACATGATGAGGGCGAACAGCATCAGCAACAGGGGCGAGGGGATGAAACGGGCCACCCAGCCGCCCAGATAGGCCCCCGCCATGCCGGAAACCCCGAACACCAGACCGACCCGCCAGCTGACCGATCCGCGCCGGGCGTGCTGGATCATGGCCACGAAACTGGTCACCCCGACGACCAACAGGGAGGTGGCGATGGCCTCCTTGGGCGCCACATGGAGGGCGTAAACCAGAATGGGAACCGTCAGGATCGATCCCCCACCCCCCAACAGTCCCAGGGTGATGCCGATCAACAGGGAAAGCAAAACCGCAAGCAGCATGGTCGATACGCCTCCAAAAATCGCCGTTCCCGGCCGGGCCGGTATGGGCGCTATGATAGGCCCTTCTCAG
>JALSGR010000192.1 GCA_026982635.1 Methylothermaceae bacterium
CGGGCGAGCAGGACCACATAGTCCGATTCGTCGGTATGAGCGAGCAGTTCTCCCTGGGGTCCGGCGATGAAACTGTGGCCCCAGAAGCGGATCCCCGGAGTCCGCCGCTCGGGATCCGGTTCCAGACCGGTACGGTTGCAGCTCAACACCGGCAGTCCGTTGGCGACCGCATGGGCGCGCTGGATCAGGATCCACGATTCCAGTTGCCGTTTCTTTTCCGCTTCCTCGTCGCGGGGATCCCAGCCGATCGCCGTGGGATAGATCAACAGTTCCGCCCCGGCCAGGGCCATCAGGCGGGCCGCTTCCGGATACCACTGATCCCAACAGACCAAAACCCCCAGTTTGCCGACGCTGGTCGCGATCGGTTCGAATCCCAGGTCACCGGGAGTGAAATAAAACTTTTCGTAAAAACCCGGATCGTCGGGTATGTGCATTTTCCGGTACTTGCCGGCGATCCGCCCGTCGCGTTCGAAAACGACGGCGGTATTGTGATAAATCCCGGGGGCGCGTTTTTCGAAAACGGAGGCCACCACGACGATGTTCAGCGTTTCGGCGAGCCGTCCCAGGGTTTCGGTGGTCGGTCCGGGTATGGGTTCCGCCAGGTCGAAAAAATCGGGATTTTCCACCTGACAGAAATAGGGCAGGGTGTGCAGTTCCGGCAGCACGACCAGGTCGGCCCCCTGGGAGGCGGCTTGCCGGATACCGTGGATGGAGCGTTCGAGATTTTCCTCTCGGTCGTTCGAACAGGGGTGTTGCACCAAAGCGACGATCGGATCGTTTTTCATGGGGGTAGCGCCAGTTCGATGGGTAGTGGATAGTTCATGGTCATGCAGTGAATGCTGCCGTACTGCTGGATCAGGGGGCGGGCGGGAATCGGGATGATCTCCCGGTGTGGGAACGCCCGCTGCAGGCAGCGCCGGGCCGCCATGTCCGCTGGATCTTCGTATTGCGGAAGCAAAACCGCCCCGTTGATGACGAGGAAGTTGGCGTAGGACGCCGGCAGGCGTTGGCCTTCCCGGTTGTGGATCGGTCGCGGGCCGGGCAGGGCGATCAGTTCGTAGGGCCTGCCGTAGGGGGTGCGGAAACGGCGCAGCTGCGCCGCCATGGCGCTCAGAGACGCAAACTGAGGGTTGCTCGGGTCCTCGCAGCTCTGATAGAGGATGGTGTCGTGGTCGGCGAATCGGGCCAGGGTATCGATGTGACCGTCGGTGTCGTCGCCCGCCAGCTCGCCGTGGTCGAGCCAGAGAAAGCGTTTTATTCCCAGATGCCGGCGCAGGACGGCTTCCGCCGCCGAAGGATCCGGATTGCGGTTGGGGTTCTGGACCGAGCGCCGGGTCGCCAGCAGGGTGCCGAGGCCGTCGGTCTCCAGGCTGCCCCCCTCCAGGACCCAGTCGATCCGCTGGTAGGGGACGTCCCCGAAGACCCCGGTGCGGTACAGAGCCCGCCCGAACTCGTCGTCGGTCCGGCTGGGGTATTTCCCCCCCCAGCCGTTGAAGCGGAAATCGAGCAGTCGCCCCTGTCTTTGGGGGTGCCAGACGCCGATGGGGGCGGTGTCCCGCACCCAGACGTCCCGGTAAGGAAGATGGACGAAACGGACCCGCGCCGCCACCGGATGATGCGCGTTGAGGCATTCCTCGATGTCTCGCTGGTGCTGAACGTTCCGGCAGGCGATCAGAACGTCCTGGTGTCGGCTGATGGCGACCACGGTGAGGGCGTAGCTGCGTTCCACCGTTTCCAGCCACGGAGCGAAGTCACCGTCGGGGTGGGGCCAGGCGAGCAGAACGAACCCCTGGGGGGCCCATTCCGGCGGCAGGGTCACCGGGTCCATTGCAGCATTTCCTCGGCGTGGGCCAGAGTCTGCTCGGTGATATTCAGGCCGCCCAACATCCGGGCGATCTCCCGGCGCCGGCTTTCGTTCCCCAAGGGGGCGACGCGGGTCTCGCCGGCCCGTTTTTCCACCAGGTAGTGGTGGTGGGCCTGGGCGGCGACCTGGGGAAGATGGGTGACGCACAGGACCTGGCGGTCGCCGCCGAGTTGGCGTAGATGGCGGCCGACGATTTCCGCCACCCCGCCGCCGATGCCGGTGTCCACCTCGTCGAACACCAGGGTGGGCACCGGGCGGTTCTCGCTGCAGGCGACCTGAAGCGCCAGGCTCAGGCGGGACAGTTCCCCGCCGGAGGCGACCTTCGCCAACGGTCGGGGAGGCAGTCCCGGATTGGTGGTGACCAGGAACTCGATCCGGTCGGGCCCTTCCGGACGCGGATCGGCGTCGTGGTCGGTTTCGACCGCGATGTGGAATTCCCCGTGGGGCATGCCCAGGTCCCGCATCAGCGCGGTGATGCGTTCGGCCAGCTTCCCGGCGCTCTCCCGACGCAGCCGGCTCAGCCGCTCGGCGGCCTGGCGGTAGCGCTGTTCCAGTCGTCGCAGCGCGGCTTCCAGTTCGGCGAGTTCCTGTTCCCGGTCCGCCAGTCCGTCGAGTTCCCGGCGCAGTTGCGCCAGGCGTTGGGGCAGCTCCCGGGGGGCGACTCGATGTTTGCGCGCCAGGTCGTGGAGCCGGCCGAATAGTTGGTCGAGGTGGTTCAGGCGTTCGGGATCGGCTTCCAGTCCGTCCAGTTGTTGGCGCAGGTCGTGACCGGCTTCTTCCAGTTGAATTCTGGCGTTGGACAGCAGTTCGACGGTTTCCTGCAGTCGCGGCGCCCAGCGGCAGACCGTCTCCAGTTCCCGGATCGCCTGGTCGACCCGGTCGATGACCGCGGTTTCCGAATCGTAAAGTTCGTGCAATTGCTGTTGGGTGGCGGCCAGAATGCGGTCGAGGTTGGCCAGCCGGCTGAATTCCTCTTCGAGGGCGTCGTAGTCGAGGTTTTCGACACCGGCTTGCTCCAGTTCCTGGATCTGAAAGCGCAGAAATTCTTCTTTCAGGGATTGATCGGCGCTTTCTTGCCGCAGCCGTTGCCAACGGGCCCGGCTATCGCGCCACTGGCGCGCCAGATCGGCCACCTGGTGCGCCAGATCCTGATGCCCCCCGTGCAAATCGAGGAGATGGCGCTGCGCCGCCGGATGGCGCAGGCGCAGGTGGGCGTGTTGGCCGTGGATCTCCAACAGATGCCGTCCCAGGGCTTGGAGGGCCTGCAGGCCGACGGGGCGGTCGTTGACGAAGGCCCGGGAGCGGCCCTTGACGGCGATGCTGCGGCGGATCAGGCAACTGTCGCCGTTTTCCAGGTCGTTGTCCTGGAGCCAGCGGCGTGCTTCGGGGATCCGCTTCAGGTCGAATTCCAGGATCACCTCGGCCCGGTCCGCCCCGCTGCGCACCCAGCCCGAATCGGCCCGTTCCCCCAGGGCCAGGCCGAGGGCGGTCAGCAAGATCGATTTGCCGGCCCCGGTCTCCCCGGTCAGGGCGGTGAAACCGGGTTCGAATTCCAGGTCCAGGTGGCGGACGACGGCCAGGTCACGAATGGTCAGCGTGGTCAGCATGAGCGGTGTCAGCAATTGCTCCAGTGCAGTTTGACCCGGAGGATTTCGAAAAAGTCGTAATCGACCGGGTGCAGCAGGCGGAACGGTTTGGCGGCCTTGCGGATCACGATGTGATCGTCGATGAGGACCTCGGGGATGGAGACGGTGTCGCAGGTGACCTCGGCGCGGATTTCCTTGGCGCTGCCGAAGGCGATCTCCACCTCGCTGTCGCCGGCGATGACGATGGGGCGGTTGGTGAGGGTATGGGGGTTGATGGGCACCAGTTCGATGGCGTCCAGGGTGGGGTGGAGAATGGGGCCGCCGCCGGAAAGGGCGTAGGCGGTGGAGCCGGTGGGGGTGGAGACGATGAGGCCGTCGGCGCGCTGCGAGTTCAGAAACCGGCCGTTGATGTGGGTGATGATTTCGATCATGCTCGGTGTGATCCAGCGGTGGACCACCACCTCGTTGACGGCCACTTCCTCGTGGATGATCCGGCCCTCGCGCAGGATGCGGGCCTGCAGCATGAGGCGCTCTTCGGTCAGATAACGGCCCGACAGGATTTCATCGAGTTTGGCCAGGGCCTGGTCCGGGGAGATGTCCACCAGAAATCCCACCCGGCCCAGGTTGATGCCGATCACCGGGGTGTCGAACTCGGCCACGGCCCGCGCAGCGTTCAGCAGGGTGCCGTCGCCACCCACGGCGATGACGACGTCGCTGCGTCTGCCGATGTCCTCGGGGCTGAATGCCGTGGTGAGACCGAGGATTTCCCGGCTTGCCGAATCCGGATACACGGTGAAACCGCGCCGTTGCAGATGGCGGTACAACGATTCCAGGGTTTCGCCCACCCGCTCGACGTTCGGCTTGGCGATGATGCCGATGGTATGGAAGACGGAATTTTTCACAGACCAAGGCCGTCTCAGAAGCAAACCAATTATATTAGGTGTTTGTTGACAGATCATCCAGATGTTGCTACTTTTGGCACTCGTAGAGGAGGAGTGCTAACAATGAGCCGGATGAGCCAGTCACTGGAATTGACCGAGCGGGCCCAGCATCTGCTGAAGGTGCTGATCGAACGTTACATCGACGAGGGTCAGCCGGTGGGATCGCGCGCCCTGGCGCGGGAGGCCGGCCTGAACCTGAGTCCGGCAACGGTCCGCAACGTCATGGCCGATCTCGAGGAGATGGGGCTGGTGACCTCCCCCCACACCTCCGCCGGCAGGGTGCCGACGGTGAAGGGGTATCGTCTGTTCATCGATTCGCTGCTCACCATCGAGCCCCTCGACCAGGATCTCGTTCAGCGCCTGTGGGAGGATCTGGAAGAGCTGGAAGATCCCCAGGAACTGTTGGAAACCGCCTCCCAGCTCCTGGCGCGCATCACTCGCATGGCCGGCGTGGTGACCTTGCCCCAGCGTCGCCAGATCGCGTTCCAGCATATCGAATTCCTTCCCTTGTCGGGGGGGCGGGTGCTGGTCATTCTGGTCACCGACGACCAGGAGGTCCATAACCGGATCATCCGGCCGGCCACCCCGTTGACGCCGGGCCAGTTGCAGCAGGCGGCCAATTATCTCAACGCCCATTTGAGCGGTCGCCGTCTGACCGAGATCCGCGCCGCCTTGGTCCAGGAGTTCAAGGACGCCGGCAGGGAGCTGCAGAGCCTGTTGGAAATGGCCCAGAGCCTCATCAGCGCCGACGCGCTGGAGGAGGATTGCCTGGTGGCGGGCCAGACCAATCTGATGTCCTTCGCCGAACTGTCCGACTGGTCCCGATTGCGGGAGCTATTCGAGATCTTCGAGGAAAAGCGCAATCTGATCCACCTGCTCGATCAGTGCATCGAGGCCGAGGGGGTGCAGATCTTCATCGGGGAAGAATCGGGCTACCAGCCTCTGGAACAATGCAGCCTCGTGACCCGCGCCTATGCGGTCGGCGACCGGGTGTTGGGGGTGCTGGGGGTGATCGGTCCGACCCGTATGCACTACGAGCGGGTGATCCCCCTGGTGGACGTCACGGCCCGGTTGTTGAGCACCGCCTTGAATCAAAAGATCGCGTCCCCATCTTAGTGGTTCCCTACGGATTCTGGAAAACACCCTGGAGAAGCCATGACAGAGGAAACGAAAGAACCTCGGGAAGTCTCCGCCGAAGAGACGCCGGCGACCGAGAGCAACGAGACCGAGCTCCTGCGCCGGCAGCTGGAAACGGCGGAGAAGAAGGCCGAGGACAACTGGGACAAATTGTTGCGTTCCCAGGCGGAACTGGAGAACCTGCGCAAGCGCATGGAGCGCGAACTGCAAAACGTCCAGAAGTATGCCATCGAGAAGTTCGCCAAGGAGCTGCTGACGGTGGTGGACAGCCTGGAGCTCGGGCTGCAGGCCGCCCTGGAGACCGACAACGTCGAAAAGATCCGCGAAGGGATCGAGTTGACCTTGAAGCAACTGCTCACCGTGTTGGAGCGTTTCGACATCCGGCCCGTCGATCCGCTGGGGGAAAAGTTCGATCCGGAATATCATCAGGCCATGGCCACCGAGGAAGTCAAAGGCGTAGAGCCGGACACGGTGGTCAAGGTGTTCCAGAAAGGTTACCTGCTCCACGATCGGTTGATTCGTCCGGCGCTGGTGGTCGTCGCCAAAAAACCGGCCGAGGAGCAGCCCCACATCGAGACCCAGGCGTAAACTTGAAATGACGCCCGGGCGTCCCCAGTTAGGGCGGTAGCGGGCGAACCCTCGATTCCTCAAGGAAATCAGTTTCATCAGACGGAGAGCGAACAATGGCAAAGATTTTAGGTATCGATTTGGGCACGACCAATTCGTGCATGGCGATCCTCGAAGGCGGCAAGCCTCGGGTGATCGAGAACGCGGAAGGCACCCGCACCACCCCTTCCATCGTCGCCTTCACCAAGGAGGGCGAGGTGCTGGTGGGTCATCCGGCCAAGCGTCAGGCGATCACCAATCCGGAAAACACCCTGTTCGCCATCAAGCGCCTGATCGGACGCAAGTTCGACGACCCCGTGGTGAAACGGGACATGGAGATGGTGCCCTACAAGATCGTGCCAGCGCCCAACGGCGATGCCTGGGTGGAAGTGCCGGCGACCGGCAAGAAAATGGCGCCGCCGGAAATCTCCGCCCGGGTATTGAAGAAGCTCAAGGAGGACGCCGAAGCTTTCCTGGGTGAGGAGATCAAGGAGGCCGTGATCACGGTGCCGGCCTATTTCAACGATTCCCAACGTCAGGCTACCAAGGACGCCGGGCGCATCGCCGGTCTGGAGGTCAAACGGATCATCAACGAGCCGACCGCCGCGGCCCTGGCCTTCGGCCTCGACAAGCAGCGGGGCGACCGCAAGATCGCCGTCTACGACCTGGGCGGCGGCACCTTCGACATCTCCATCATCGAAATGGCCGACGTGGACGGCGAACGGCAGTTCGAGGTGCTGGCCACCAACGGGGACACGTTCCTCGGCGGCGAGGATTTCGACAAGCGCATCATCGACTACCTGGTGGACGAGTTCAAGAAGGACACCGGGATCGACCTGCGCAACGATCCGTTGGCGTTGCAGCGTCTGAAGGAGGCCGCGGAGAAGGCCAAGATCGAGCTGTCCTCGACCCAGCAGACCGAGATCAATCTGCCGTACATCACCGCCGACGCCAGCGGGCCGAAGCACCTCAACGTCAAGCTGACCCGCGCCAAGCTGGAGGCTCTGACCGAGGATCTGATCGAAAAGACCCGGCAGCCCTGTGAGCAGGCTCTCAAGGACGCCGGCCTGTCGGCGGCCGACATCGACGACGTGATCCTGGTGGGCGGTCAGACCCGGATGCCCAAGGTGCAGGAGTTCGTCAAGCAGATCTTCGGCAAGGAGCCTCGCAAGGACGTCAACCCGGACGAGGCCGTTGCCCTGGGTGCGGCGATCCAGGCCGGCGTGCTGGGCGGCGAGGTCAAGGACGTATTGCTGCTCGACGTGATTCCGCTGTCGCTGGGTATCGAGACCCTCGGTGGGGTGTTCACCAAGCTGATCGAGAAGAACACCACCATTCCCACCAAGGCGACCCAGATCTTCTCCACCGCCGAGGACAATCAGACGGCGGTGACGGTCCACGTGCTCCAGGGCGAACGGGAGATGGCCAAGGACAACAAGTCTCTGGGCAAGTTCGATCTGACCGGGATTCCGCCGGCGCCGCGGGGCGTGCCGCAGATCGAGGTGACCTTCGACGTGGACGCCAACGGTATCCTGCACGTGTCGGCCAAGGACAAGGCCACGGGGCGGGAGCAGTCCATCGTCATCCGCGCCTCCAGCGGTCTGACCGAGGAGGAGATTCAGCGGATGATCCGCGATGCCGAACTGCACGCCGAAGAGGACCGCAAGTTCAAGGAACTGGTCACGGCGCGCAACGAGGCCGACAGCCTGATCCACGCCACCCGCAAGAGCCTGGAAGAGTTGGGCGACAAGGTGTCTTCCGGCGATCGGGAGGAGATCGAGGCCGTCATCAAGGAACTGGAAGAGCTGATCAAAGGTGACGACAAGGCGGCCATCGAGGCCAAGACCCGCCAGTTGG
This sequence comes from Methylothermaceae bacterium, assembly GCA_026982635.1. Taxonomy (GTDB): domain Bacteria; phylum Pseudomonadota; class Gammaproteobacteria; order Methylococcales; family Methylothermaceae; genus Methylohalobius. Next base: position 7,992 of record JALSGR010000192.1, read on the forward strand.
CGGAATTGTCCGGCAAGCTGGCCCAGCAGGCCTACAGCGCCGGCGAGTCCGCCTCTGGGGCGACCGCCAGCGAATCCACCGCCCAGGCCGGTGACGAAGAGGTGGTGGATGCCGAGTTCGAGGAGGTCAAGGACGACAAGAAGTGATCGGCGAACTAAGCTTTAGGCTGGATTAACCGAGAGGAAATGCCGCCGGCCCCGGGCCGGCGGCGCTGTTGTATCCATGGCAGAAGACTATTACGCAGTTCTGGGTGTCCCACGCAACGCCAGCGAGGCGGAGATCAAACGCGCTTTCCGCAAGCTGGCGATGAAGTATCATCCCGACCGCAACCGGGACAATCCGGAGGCGGAGGAAAAATTCAAGCAGATCAAGGAGGCCTACGACGTTCTGAGCGATCCTCAGAAACGGGCGGCCTACGACCAGTTCGGCCATGCCGGGGTCCATGGGGCGGCCGGGGCCGGAGCCGGCTTCGGCGCCGATGCCTTCAGCGACATCTTCGGCGAGGTCTTCGAGGATCTCTTCGGCATGGGCGGGCGGAGCCGGCGACGCAACCGCCCGCGCCGGGGCGCGGATCTGCGCTACAACCTGGAGTTGAGCCTCGAGGAAGCGGTAGCCGGCACCACGGTGGAAATCCGGGTGCCGACCCTGACGGCCTGCGACGAGTGCGGCGGCAGCGGCGCCCGCTCCGGCCATTCCCCCTCGCCGTGTTCCCTCTGTCACGGGCAGGGAGTGGTGCGCATGCAGCAGGGCTTCTTCTCGGTACAGCAAACCTGTCCCCAGTGCCAGGGCAGCGGCCAGGAGATCCGCCACCCTTGTCCCAAGTGTCGGGGACAGGGGCGCATCCAGCGCACCAAGACCTTGTCGGTCACCATCCCCCCCGGCGTGGACACCGGCGACCGCATTCGTCTGGCGGGCGAGGGCGAGGCCGGCGAGCTTGGCGGCCCTCCCGGTGATCTTTATGTCCAGATCCAGGTCAAGCCCCATCCCATCTTCACCCGGGAGGGCAACGACCTGCGCTGCGAGGTGCCCATCAGCTTCACCACCGCCGCCCTGGGCGGGGAGCTGGAGGTTCCCACCCTGGATGGCAAGGTGGTGCTGAAGATTCCCCCGGAGACCCAGACCGGGACCCTGTTCCGCCTTCGGGGCAAGGGGGTCAGGCCGGTTCGGGGCGGCCCGCCGGGGGATCTGATCTGCCGGGTGCGGGTGGAGACGCCGGTGCGTCTCAACAAGGAGCAGATCGAATTGCTCCGGAAGCTGGACGAATCGCTTCAGGGCGGCGGCAGCCACCACAGTCCCCAGGCCCACGGTTGGTTCGACGGGGTGCGGCAATTTTTCGAGAAACTCACCAGCAAGGGAAACGGAAAATGATACGGATTGCCATTCCCGGGGCGACCGGGCGTATGGGAAAGACTCTGGTGCAGGCGGTGGCGGCCGCGGACGACATGGTCCTGGTGGCCGCCACGGCAAGGCCGGATTCGCCGGACCTGGGCCGCGACGCCGGCGAACTGGCGGGCATCGGCCCGCTGGGGGTGCCGCTGAAGGGTGTCATCGGGGACGACACCGATTTCGACGTGCTGATCGACTTCACCCTGCCGGAAGCCTGTCCCCATTTCGTCGAACTGTGCCGCCGCCGGCGGCGGCGGCTCGTCATCGGCACCACCGGCTTGAGCGAGGCCGATCGTTCGCTCGTCGAGGCGGCGGCCGCGGACACCCCCATCGTGTTGGCGCCCAACATGAGCGTCGGGGTCAATCTGGCGCTCAAGTTGCTGGATCTGGCGGCCCGGGTGCTCGGCGACGAGGTGGACGTGGAAATCATCGAGGCCCATCACCGCAACAAAGTGGACGCGCCTTCCGGCACCGCCCTGCGGATGGGGGAGGTGGTGGCGGCCGCCCTGGGTCGCGATTTGAGCGAATGCGCCGTGTACGGACGCCACGGGCACACCGGGGTGCGTGACCGCGCCACCATCGGGTTCGCCACCGTCCGGGGCGGGGACATCGTCGGCGAGCACACCGTGCTGTTCGCCGGAGAAGGGGAGCGGCTGGAAATCACCCACAGGGCCTCCAGCCGCATGACCTTCGCCCGGGGGGCGCTCCGGGCGGCCCGGTGGCTGATGGAGCGGGGCCCGGGGCTCTACGACATGCAGGACGTGCTCGGACTCAAGAATTGACGCCATAGGGTTTCTGCTTTAAAGTTCTGTCTTCCGAATGACAGAGTGGCGGTTTTTGCTGCGAAATGGCGCAAAATCCGCCAAGTCATCGAATTTCCGGGTAACAATTACAACTTCAAGTGGAGCAATATCATGGCGAAAAAAGTAATGATTCAGGTTGCGTTGGACACGTTGGATCCCCAGGTCACCTTGGATCTGGCAGCGAAAACCGCTCCGTACATCGACATCATCGAAATCGGCACCCCCTGCATCAAGTACAACGGCATTTCCCTGGTCAAGGAAATGAAATCCCGTTTCGGCGACAAGAAGGTCCTGGCCGACCTGAAGACCATGGACGCCGGTGAGTACGAAGCCAAACCGTTCTTCGAAGCCGGCGCCGACATCACCACCGTGCTGGGCGTCTCCGAGCTGGCCACCATCAAGGGCGTGATCAAGGCCGCCCACGAGCACAACGCCTGGGCCCAGGTGGACATGATCTGCGTGCCGGACATCGTCGCCACCGCCAAGGCGGTCGCCGAAGCCGGCGCCGACATTCTCGGCGTTCACACCGGCTTGGACCAGCAGGCCGCCGGCATGACCCCGTTCGGTGACCTGAACAAGCTCACCAGCCTGGGTCTGAACGTGATGATCTCCTGCGCCGGCGGCATCAAGCCGGAAACCGTCGCCGACGTGGTCAAGGCCGGTGCCGACATCGTCGTCGTCGGTGGGGCCATCTACGGTGCCGACGATCCGGCCGCCGCCGCCAAGCAGATGCGTGAACTGGTGGACGCCGCTGCCGCAGAGGTCTGAGGATGAATTCCCATCGCAAACTGGTTCTCGACAAGATCACCGACATCCTGGCAGCCACTCCCGACGATTACGAGGATCGGCTGACCAAGATGATCGACGAGGCCAATCAGGTCTTCGTCGGCGGCATGGGCCGCAGCGGTCTGGTGACCCGTTTCTTCGTCATGCGTTTGATGCATGCTGGTTATCGGGCGTTCGCCCTGGGCGAGACGGTGACCCCGGCCATTTGCGAAGGTGATCTTTTCATCGTCATTTCCGGTTCGGGGGAGACCGGCTCCATGGTCACCAACGCCAAGAAGGCCAAGGAGATCGGTGCCAAGGTGGTGTTGCTGACCGCCAAGAGCAAATCGACCCTGGCCGAGATTGCCGACGAAGTGCTCCAGATCGGTACCGATGACAGCTACGCCAAAGTGGTCGGGCTGCCCATGGGTACCATGTTCGAGCTCTCCACTCTGATCTTCCTGGAAGCCCAGATTTCCCACGTGATCCACGAGAAGGGCATCCCGGAGGAGGACATGAGGGCCCGGCATGCCAATCTGGAGTGATCCGATTCGATCGGCAGGACTCCATTGGACCAAAGGCAAGTGCCGACGGCACTTGCCTTTTTTTGTGTTGTGAGATCATGAGCCCGGCCACCCGTTACAGTCTGACCGTTTTGATACCGGCGCTGGTTTTCGTCGTGACCCTGCCGGTCAACCTTTTTTTCGATCAGCCTCTGATCACCTTCATCCCCACCCTGGCGGCGCTGTGGTGGTCTTCCCGCCGTATCGACGCCATTCGCTGTCCTGGGTGCGATACGGCCTTGAGAGAGGGTCGTTTCTTTCTCTTCGGCCTGGATCGATGCAAGGTGTGCGGCCGTTCGTTACGTTGATGGGCTGTCCTCCCGGTTCCCGGAAACCCGAATCGATAGGTGTGGGGGATCGGTAGTGAACCGCATGGACAATGCCAGGCGCAATCACTTAAAATGTGGAGCCGTTTTTACACGGCAACGGTCGAGACGGGATGCCTTTCGGGTCATCCCGTTTTGTTTGTCCCGGAGAAGGCAGTGAGCGAGAGAGCGATTTTGGCTTTGGAGGATGGTACCGTGTTTCACGGGGTCGCCATCGGGGCGTCGGGATGGCGCGTGGGGGAAGTGGTGTTCAACACCGCCATGACCGGCTATCAGGAAATTCTGACCGATCCTTCCTACGCTCGGCAGATCGTCACCCTGACCTATCCGCACATCGGCAACACCGGCGTCAACCCCGAGGACGTGGAATCGGCCCAGATTCAGGCGGCGGGTCTGGTGGTCCGCAACGTTCCGGCGTTGGCGAGCAACTGGCGCATGAGCGAGCCGCTCACCGATTATCTGGTGCGGCACGACGTGGTGGCCATCGCCGAGATCGACACCCGCAGGCTGACCCGGATCCTTCGCGATCGGGGAGCCCAGCGCGGTTGTCTGTGGGCGGGTCCGGAGATCGACGAGCAGTCGGCGGTCGCGAAGGCCAGGGATTTTCCCGGTCTCGAAGGCATGGATCTGGCCCGTGAGGTCACCTGTCGGAACCCCTACGTCTGGGAGCAGGGTGACTGGCACCCGGCGAAGGGGTACGGACGGGCCGGCGACACCCGTTTGCGGGTGGTGGTGTACGACTATGGGGTCAAGTTCAACATTCTCCGTCTCCTGGTCGAGCGCGGCTGCGAGGTCACGGTGGTTCCGGCGACCACGCCGGCGGCCGAGGTGCTCGATCGCCGGCCCGACGGGGTGATGCTTTCCAATGGCCCCGGCGATCCGGAGCCATGCGATTACGCCATCACGGCGATCCGGGAGATCCTGGCCGCCGGTGTGCCGGTCTTCGGCATCTGTTTGGGGCATCAGTTGCTGGCGCTGGCCTGCGGGGCGCGGACGGTGAAGATGAAGTTCGGCCATCACGGTGCCAATCACCCGGTGCAGGATCTGGAGACGGGCCAGGTTCTGATCACAAGTCAAAACCACGGCTTCGCCGTCGACGAAGCGACGTTGCCGGCCTGCCTGAAGGCGACCCATCGTTCCCTGTTCGACGGCAGCCTTCAGGGAATTGCCCACCGGGATAAACCCGCCTTCGGTTTCCAGGGGCATCCGGAAGCCAGTCCCGGTCCCCACGATGTGGAAGCTTTGTTCGACCGTTTCATCGATCTGATGGCAACCCGCTGACATGCCCAAAAGAGACGACATTCACTCCATTCTCCTGATCGGGGCCGGGCCGATCGTCATCGGCCAGGCGTGCGAATTCGACTATTCCGGGACCCAGGCCTGCAAAGCCTTGCGCGAGGAAGGCTACCGGGTGATCCTGGTCAATTCCAACCCGGCCACCATCATGACCGATCCGGACACCGCCGACCGCATCTACGTCGAGCCGGTGGACTGGCAGACCGTGGCCCGGATCATCGAACGGGAACGCCCCGACGCCCTGCTGCCGACCATGGGGGGGCAGACGGCGTTGAACTGTACCTTGGATCTGGTGCGCGAGGGCGTACTGGAACGCTACGGGGTGGAGGTGATCGGTGCCCGCCAGGAGGCCATCGAGAAGGCCGAGGACCGTGACCTGTTCCGCCAGGCCATGCGCCGCATCGGCCTCGAAGTGCCCCGAAGCGGAATCGCCCACAGTATGGAGGAGGCCTTCCAGGTTCTGGAGGACATCGGCTTTCCCGCCATCATCCGGCCTTCCTACACCCTAGGCGGCAGCGGCGGCGGCATCGCCTACAACCGCGAGGAGTTCGTGGAGATCTGCGAGCGCGGCCTGGAATTGTCGCCGGTGAGCGAGCTGCTGATCGAGGAGTCGATCCTGGGTTGGAAGGAATTCGAGATGGAGGTGGTGCGCGACCGGAAGGACAACTGCATCATCGTCTGTTCCATCGAGAACCTCGATCCCATGGGGGTCCATACCGGCGACTCCATCA